>JBBRUT010000017.1:0-40731 GCA_038247555.1 Phycisphaerales bacterium
GACGGGGAGAAAGGTGCCACGGCGGGGCGGCGGTGCCAGTGATGTGGGGGGTGGCGAGGGGGATGGAGGTTGGGATGTGCGGGGGATGCGGCGGAGGAGGCGCAGGGGAGGGTTTATTGGGACGAAGGCTGGCCGGATTGATCGGCGTGCCGATAGACTCGGGTTATGGGAGTGACCTTTCTCGAACACACGCTGGGCAACGGGCTTCGGATTATCGCGGAGGTGGATGCGGCTGCGCATTCCGCCGCGGCGGGGTACTTTGTGAGGACGGGGGCAAGGGATGAGGATTCCGGGGTGATGGGGGTGAGCCACTTCCTTGAGCACATGATGTTCAAGGGAACGGCGAAGCGGACGACGGACCAGATCAACGCTGGGTTTGACCGGATTGGCGCGAGGAACAACGCGTACACGAGTCACGAGATGACGTGCTTTCACGCGACGGTGCTGCCGGAGCGGCTGCTTGGGGACGATGGGGCGCTTGAGATCATCGGGGACATGATGCGGCCGGCGCTTCGGGAGTCAGACTTCTCGACTGAGAAGAAGGTGATCTTGGAAGAGATCGCGATGTACCAGGATAACCCGTTCTGGGTGCTGTATGAGCGGGCGGCGGAGGTGCACTATGGCGCGAAGCCCGATGGGGGCGAGGGCGCCGCGACGATGGGCGCGGGGATGCACCCCTTGGGGCACCGGGTGCTTGGCACGGGGAAGTCGATCACGGATCTGAGTGTCGAGCAGATGCGGGAGTACTTTGCGAACCGGTATTCGGCGGATAACACGGTGGTTGCGCTGGCGGGGAACGTTGACTTTGACGCCGCGGTGAGGCAGATCGAGGCGCAGTCGGGCGGGTGGGAGAAAACGGGCGCGACCCGGACGGTGGGGGCGCTGCCGTATGGGGAGCGCGTGTTTGAGGTACGGAGCGAGAAGGTGAACCGGGCATATGTGCTGATGCTGACGCCCGCGCCGTGCGCGACCGATATGCGGCGATATGCGGCGACGCTGATGAGCCAGGCGCTGGGCGGGCCCGACAACAGCCGGCTGCACTGGGCGCTGGTAGAGACGGGGATCGCTGAGAACGCGGAGTCGGGGTTTGACCCGAAGGACAACGCGGGGGAACTGCTGGTGTTTGCGTCGGGTGACCCGGAGCGGGTCGATGAGATCTGGAAGATCGTGGAGCGGGAGCTTGAGGGGGCGCGGGAGACGATCAGCGATGACGACCTGGCGCGGATCCGCGCGAAGGCGGCGACGGGCGTGGTGCTTGCGGGGGAGCGTCCGAGCGGGCGGATGCAGCGGCTGGGGCGTCAGTGGATGTATCGCGCGGAGTACACGACGCTCGAGCAGGAGCTGGAGCGGATCAACGCGGTGACGCTTGCGGATGTGCGGCGGGTGCTGGAGCAGTTCCCGCTTCGGCCGCGAACGGTGGGGCGGCTGCTGCCGGCGTGAGCCTGGGTGAGGATCAGGCGGCGGCGGGGATGGTGGGGGCGTAGACGCGGATGGTGTTTCGTCCGGCCTTCTGGGCTGCGCGGACGGCCTGCACGATGATGGCCATGAGCGCACCCGCTTCGTCGAAGCGTTCGAGGGTGGAGGCGTCGGCGACGGCGAGGCCGATGCTGACGGAGGTAGAGACGGTGGGGGCCGCGCCGTAGGGGGCGGTGACGAGCTTGATGGGGTCGGCGGCGACGGCGATGCGGGCGTGCTCGCAGGCGCGGACAGCGTCGGCGCGGGTCGTGCGGGGCATGATGACGGCGACCTGGGAGTCTGCGTATCTGGCGACGAGGGTGCCCGGGGTTTTGAGGGCGCGGTCGATGCGCCCGGCGACGACGACCATGATGTTGTCGCCGGCGTCGCGGCTGATTTCCTCGGTGATCTGCGCGAGGTTGTCGATCTCGATGATCGCGACGGCGAGCGAGGATTGGGCGGCCTTGGCCTGCTCGAACGCGGCGACGACGGTCTGGTCGAAGCGCATGCGGCTGGCGAGGCCGGTCAGTTCATCGGTGACGCCGGTGTCCTCAAACTCGAACTGCGCGGGGTCCTGCTGGGCGGAGTCGTCGGTCGGGAGGTCGATTGCGGCGAGCTGCTCGCGGGCGACGCGGATGATTTGCTCGGTATCGATGGCGGGGCCGGAGGGAACGGCGAGGTATCGCGCGACTTCCCTGGCACTGACGGTGATGAGCTTGAGGACTTCATCGGCCGCGTCCTCGCTGAGGGCGAACCACTGGTCGGCCTTGTCATAGAAGCGGCGAAGGACAGGGGCGGCATCGGTGGCTGTGAGCAGCTCGGCGGCGATGTTGCCCAGGCCGACTGCGCGGCAGATGGCGGAGAACTCGCTTGGCGCGGCGGTGGGTTTCTCGTGATACTTGATGGGCATGACGAGCTCATCGGGGAGCTTCCATCGCTGGGCCAGGAGCGCGCCGAGATCGGCATGCTGGACATGGTGGGCGTCGAGCTCGAGCTTGGCGACAAGGCGGTGGTCGGATCCGGCGGAGGCGATGGTGTGGTCGTATTCGCAACCCAGGGCCTGGTGGAGGGCGATCATGCCGACATCCTGCAGGAGGCCGCCGAGGAAGCACTCTTCCTGGTTGCCGATGCCGGCCTTGGCGGCGATCTGCTTGGCGGCGACGCCGGTGTAGAGGGCGCGGCGCCAGTAGGAGGGCATGTCGAGGCCGTCGGGGTCGCACTCTTTGATCGCGCTCACGAGCGAGAAGCCCAGGGCGAGGGTCTTGACGGCGGAGAGGCCGAGCATGACGATCGCCTGGTTGATGTTGCTGCACTTCTTGCGGAGGCCGAAGAGGCTGGAGTTGACGGTGCGGAGGACTTTGGCGGCGAGGGCCTGATCGTTCTGGATGGTGTCGGCGAGCTCTTTGAAGGAGACGGTGTCCTGCTGGGTGAGCTCGATGACTCGCACAGCGACAGCGGGCAGGCTGGGAAGCCTGTCGCAGCGAAGGACTTTGTCGAGGACATCGGGGTTCATGCGGGTCGCCGATCAGGGTGACGCGACGGCGGTGGCGCGGCGCGGTTCCTCCACGATGACATCGAATCGTCAGTTCCGCCGTCACACTTCACCCCGGCGGCAGTATCGGACGGCGCGGGGAGGGGTTCTCGGACTCAGCGGGAGGGGCGCTCACCGGGAATTCGTCCAAGCACGAGGGATTGGGTCGGGGGTTCCTCGCCGAGGATGTGGCGGATGTAGGCACCCAGGAGGCGCGCGCCGCGCTGGACAGCGAGGGGAGAGGAAGCGTCGTCGCTGGCGGTGGCGGGTTCCGATGCGGAGGCGATGCGGCGGAGGACTTCGACGGTTTCGCGGCGGACGAGCCACGCGCTCTCGCCGGGGTTGGCCGAGTCGGGGTCATCGGCGATGCCGCCGAGGAGGGGATCAAAGCGGTATGTGCGCGGGGAAGATTGCTGGGAAGGGTCGCCGAGGGTCGGACGGAAACCGCCCTCGCGCAAAACCGCCCACTGGAAGGTGATCACACTGAGGGGGATATCGGAATCGAGGTGGCGTAGGGCAAAGAGGAGCGCACCGTGAAGCGCCGGGTGGGCATCGTGGTCGCGGACGAAGCGCTGGATGAGGTCGGCGAAATACATTCCGGCGTTGAAGGCGGTGAGGGCGCGGCGGAGGGCGGGGAAGGTTTCGCGGAGGTCCCACTCGGTGAGGAGGGCGAGCTCGGAGGAGGGGCGGAAGATGAGCCCGGCTTCGGCGCGGGTGAGCATCTCGACTCCGCCGGAGTAGGGCGACTTGGGTCGGCGGGAACCTTTAGCCAGGGCGCGGACGAGGCCGCGGTCGCGCGTGAAGAGCGTGACGGTCTGGCTGGTCTCGGACCAGTCCCAGTGGCGGATGCAGACGGCGTCATCATGAACGGCGGGCACGGGGCGATGGTACTTGGCCGAAGGCACGGCGGCTGATACCGTCCGTCCATGCACTTTGACCTTGTCGATCGCGTGGTGGAGATTTCGGCGGAGCGGATCGTGACGCTAAAGCAGGTGAGCCGCGCGGAGGAGTATCTCCAGGATCACTTTCCGGAGTTTCCGGTTCTGCCGGGGGTGTTCATGGTGGAGTCGCTGGTGCAGGCGGCAAGGCGGCTGGTCGAGCAGAACGGTGGACCGGCGCGGCTTGTGCTGGGCGGGGTGCGTGCTTTGAAGTACGGGTCTTTTGTACGGCCGGGTGAATCCTTGCGGGTGGAGGTCAACTTGCATAAGACCAATGCGGACGGGACGTTTGAGTTCAAGGGTGAAGGGACAGTGCTGCGGGGCGTGGGTGGCGATGGCACTGAAATGGGTGAGGCGCCGACCGCGGTTTCCGGGCGGTTTGTGTTGCGGCCGGTGCGGGTTTGAGACGCGGGTATGCATGGCGTGCGGGGACTGTGAGGTAGGGAGCGACGACGGTGCGGGTTTCCGCGGCTAAACTCCCGACCCTATGACACGAGATGAAATCTTCTTAAAGGTTCGGGACGTCTTGGTTGATGCGCTGGCGGTGGATGATGAGGAGGTCACCGAGACCGCTTCGTTGATCAACGACCTGGGTGCTGAATCGATCGACTTCCTGGACATCGTGTTCAAGCTGGAGCAGTCGTTCGCGATCAAGATCGCTCAGGGTGAACTGTTTCCGGAGGGCGTGACGCAGGACCCGAAGTTCGTGAAGGACGGGATTGTGACGGCGGATGGGCTGGTGGCGATGAAGGCCAAACTGCCGCACGTTGACTTTTCAAACTTTGAGAGCGACCCGCGGATTTCGAAGGTTGCATCGGTGTTCACGGTGGCGACGATCGTGAAGTTCATCGAGGGCAAGCTGGCGAAGAGGTGAACGTTGAGGGGCGGGCGGTGAGGGGCTGACGGGCAGCAGGAAGACCGCGATGCGATGGATGTGGATCGACCGCATTGTGGAACTTGTGCCGCGGCAGAAGATGGTCGCGATCAAGAACGTTTCGCTTGCTGAAGAGCATCTGCACGATCACTTTGCGGCCGACGCGAAGCGTGGTCTGGCGGCGTTGCCGATCATGCCGGCGAGCCTGATCCTGGAAGGGACGGCGCAGACGGCGGGGATTCTGGTCGGTCATGCCGAGGAGTTCCGGGAGAAGGTGATCCTGGCGAAGATCAACCGGGCGGAGATCCACCGTGAGGCGACTCCGGGAACGACGCTGCGATATACGGCAACGATCGAGCGGATGGATGGGGCGGGCGCGAGCACGAAGTGCGTGATCGAGCTCTTTGACTTTGCGGCCGCGGCTGGCTTCGTGGAGATCGGGCAGGTGGAGATGATGTTCAGCCACCTCGATCAGAACATGGGCGGGGCGGGGAAGACGGGCGAGGCGTTCCCGGAGCACAACTTTGTGTTCGGCGAGGGCTTCAAGACGCTGCTGCGGACGAGCGGCATCGCGGTGCCGTGAATTCAAGGCAGGCGCGCAGAGAACGCAGAGGTGGCGCAGAGGACGCAGAGGCGGGCGATCAGGGGTCGCTGGTTGCGGCGCGTGCGTCCTGATCCAGCGAACATCGGATTTCCTTTACGCGAGCGATTGATCACGCCGTCATGTTCTGATATGCCACGAAGCCAAGCTGTGTGAGCGAGAGGACAGAAGGGATCGCGGAGATGGCGATCGCCCATTCGGCGACGCGCTTCGCGGTTGCGAGGCGGACGCGGCCGACGTGCTCGCAGATCGAGATGACGAGAATCGAGGTGGCCATCTTGAAGGCGATGAGCCCCCAGAAGCCGCCGGAGTCGATGATCCGTGCCGCGAGACCGTTGACCTCGACGCCGCCAAAGTGGTGGAGCATGGTGTTCGTCAGCACGAGGTCGAGCACGCAGACGAGCAGGTACCAGCAGTAGTGATCGGGGAAGAGGACGTGGTTGCCGCGGGCTGCGGCGGAGAGGGTCATCGGAGGCTCCCTTCGAGATGGAAGCGGCGAGTACGATCTGGCGTACGGTGCGAACACAGGATGATGTGCCGCCAAGCGATTCGCCTGCTGCGGATGACCGGTTGCAATCGGGATTGCGCGCCTATTTGCCGCCGAGGGAATCTCGGCAGATGCGGTCAAACAGGCGGAGGGGCGCCTGGCGGCCTGTCCATGCGGTGAACTGCGTGCCTGCCTGCGCGACGAACATGCCCAGGCCGTCGATGAGTGTGAGGCCGAGATCGTCGGCCGCGGCGAGCAGGGGCGTGCGCAGCGGGTTGTACACCGTGTCGAAGACGACAGGCTCAAGCGTGCGGCCGCTTGCGCGCTCGCGGTGTGCGGTAGTCCACTCCCGCAGCAACGCGGGTTCGACTGCGCAGGCCTTGGGCGCCGGGCCGCCGGTCATGCCCTGGGGTGTGCAGTTCACCACGGCATCGGGGTTGAGCGACGGGAGATCGGCGAGCTGCGCTGCGGAGATGCGCGAGCGTGCGGCATCATCGGGCAGGCGTGAGCGGAGGTCATCGACGAGGGCGTCGGCGTTGTCGCGGGTGCGGTTGAAGATGATGACGCTTGCGCCTTCGAGCAGGAGGCCCGCGGCGATGGCTCGCGCGACGCCGCCGGCGCCGATGAGGGCGATGGTGCGGCCGGGGAGTTGCTCGAGCGCTTGCGCAAGGCAGCCCGCCGCGGCGGGCGCATCGGTGTTGAGGATGCGGGCCGCGCTGTAGCTACCGCCGCCGGTTTCGCCGGGCCTGCGATCCACGACTAATGTGTTTGCGGCGGAGGCAAGCTCGCTGAGCGCATCGATCGACCAGCGGGTATCGCCCGCGGCGATGCGTTCGCGCGCGAAGCGGATGAGGTGCTGCTTGTGGGGAACGGTGACAGAACAACCGGCAAAGTCGAGGCGGGGATGTTCGATCAGCGCATCGACGGTGGCTTTGAAGTGTTCGTATTCGGGACCGACGGGGAGCGGGAGGTAGACGGCGTTGCAGGGATCGGCGTCGGTGTTGTCCCAGGAGTCGGCGGCGTAGGCCTCGAAGCCGGCGTTGTGGATGACAGGAGAGAGGGAGTGCTCGATGGGCCAGCCGATGACTCCCAGCACGCGGGTGCGTTTGTTGATGGAGCGGAAGCGGTAGACGTCGAGGAGGTCGCGGATGGTGAGCTGGCCGGGAGCGGTGGCCGCGCCGGGGCGGAGGGAGGCGAAGGTGAGGAAGCCGCCAAACTTGCGGGCGAGCACACGTGACATGAGGCCGAAGCGACCCATGGCGAGGGCGATGAGTGGCTTGCCCGCGGCGTTATCGACAAGCAGATCGAAGAGCTCGAGGTTGTCGCGCACGGAGCGGGCGGTGATGACGACTTTGGCGATCCGCGCGGCGGGCTGATGGGCGATGGCCTCGATGCGGCGAAGAAGGTCCGCCGGCCGGCCGGTGAAGTCGTGGAAGGAGAGGATCAGGCCGGTTGAGAGGAGCCTGCGCTGCGCGGGGTGATCGACCGCAAGGTCGACCTTCTGGCGGATGTTGGCGCTGCGGGTGTAGGTGGCGAGCTCGACATCGATGTACCTGGGTGGGTGCCACCCTCCCCCACCTCCCCTTGCCGCCGCCGTTCCTCCTCCACTCCCACCCGGTTCTCCACTGCCTTCGTCAGTTTGCCGCGTGGATCGCCCGGTGTCATCGCCGGCGTTGCCGAGCCGCTCGTAGAGGGAGATGCGAGCGGAATCATCGCCGTCGTAGCCCGCGTCCTTGTCGGTGCCGGCTTCGGAGGCTGCGCGGCAGGTGACGATGCAGGGGAGAGGGGAGTCGCGGATGAGGCGCAGGATGGCGCGGACCTCGCGGTCGTCGAGCTGGCCTTCAGATGATTGTGAACCGGAGAAGAAGGAGTCGATGCGGAACTCGACGATGTCCGCGCCGGCATCGCGCGCCTCGGCGGCATCGCGGAGAGCGGTGGGCTCATCCTCGACCATGATCGGCACGCACAGGAGTGTGGCCATTGGGAGGAGGGTAGGGGGGAGGAAGGACTGAGGGCTGAGGAGAGAAGAGACCGGAGCGAGGGGCGATGCCGCCGGACTTGCTCGCCCCTACTGTTGCCGCATGAGTGATCTTGATAAGCGCATTGCCCAGTTTCAGAACATGGCCCAGGCCGATCCTGACAACGAGATGGCCCACTTTTCACTGGGTCAGGCGCTGGTGCAGGCGGGTCGGCATTCGGAGGCGGCGGAGAGCTACATCCGCTGCACGGAACTGGTGCCGGGGATGAGCAAGGCTTATCAGATGGCCGCGGAAGCGTTGATTAAGGCTGGGAGCGCGGGGGATCGGGATCGGGCGGCGCAGTTTGCGGTGCGCGGGTTCACGATCGCGGCGGAGCGGGGTGACCTGCTGCCGAAGAACGCGCTGGCGGACATCCTGAAACAGCTTGGCCGCGATGTACCGGAAGTGGCGACGAAGGGTGGCGCGACGGCGAAGAAGGATGGGATCAATCTGCTGGGCGGCGAGGCGGAAGTTGGGGGGGGCGGGCCGCGGCCGGACCCAGGGTCGTTTCCGCCAGGAACATTCATTGATCACAAGACCGGACGGCCGGGGACGAAGATGCCGAAGGCTCCGTTCCGGGGTCGGCTGGGTGCGTGGATTCACGAGAACATCTCGCAGGAGTCGTTCAACGCGTGGATCGGCCAGGGGACGAAGGTGATCAACGAGCTTCGGCTGGATTTGTCGCGCGAGCAGGATTCGGAGGCGTATGACGAGCACATGCGCGAGTTTCTGGGGATTGATGGGGAGCTCTACGCGAAGATCATGAAGTAAGCCGCTCTCGGTTCATCCTTGCGCCTCCTCTCCAACTTCTTTCCTCCGTCGCTCCGTGCCTTCGTCGTTTCCTCTTGCTCCCTTCCCCCCCATGAACTATTACCACATGTGGTTCAATCTGAAGGACTCGCGCAAGGACCTTGAGTTCTCTCGCGCGGTGGATGCGTATCTGGGTTATCTGAAGGGGGAGGGGAAGATCGAGGGCTGGCGGCTGTGCCGCCGCAAGTTCGGCTTCGGCCCGCCGGAGCTTGGCGAGTTCCACGTTGTGGTGTGGACGAATGATCTTGCGCAGCTTGATGCGGCGTTCTCGACGGTCGCCACGCGCAGCGGCGAGATCGAACGCCTGCACGCGCCGGTGTATTCGGCGGTGACGGATTTCAAGTCGGGGCTGGAGCGCGATTTTCCGGATCCGGAACGCAAGGCGTGAAGGCCGTACGCACAGAACGCAGAGTGGACGCAGAGATCGCAGAGGCGGACGGTCCGGCTTGACCACGCTGGCCGCATTGGAATTGGCTCTATCGGAGCAACAGCACGATCAGAAGTATGAGCAACCCAATGATCGCGAGGGCGATCCAGCGGCCGATGCGCCGCCTGTTGCCGAGGGTGCTGACCAGCGCTTGTGACGGCGATTGAGGGAGATTCAAGGTGCCGCATTCCGGGCACAAGTGCAGCTTGGTCTCCGGGTCCGGAGGGAGACCAATCAAGCTGTAACCGCACACAGGACAGCTTGACTCAGGCAATGCGGGTGACTGCGCAGATCGCACCCACGGGCTGGCCTTTACGACATCGTGTCCACGGGCGCGGACCATCGCCGCGGCGGTTTCCGGGTCCGATGTGCGGACAATCACACTCCAACGCAGTCCACCGGGTCCGCTTATCGTCACGGAGAAAAGCGAGAGCGCTGACCCGCCCCGTGATGCATCATCTCCAGGCGCAGCATCCTCCATCAGCGCGTCTCCTACCGGCGGAGTTCTCGAAGTATCAGTACGGGAGGACTCCGGTGACGAACAGCAGGAAGCCAATCACGAGCGAGACGATGCCTGCGCGGATGGCCCACGCGCCGCGCACGCCGCGGCTGAACTCGTGGGCGAATGCGCCCATCACGATGCCGACGAAGGCGAGCGGGAAGAAGAAGAACCCGAGGATGCTGAAGATGATGCCGCAGCGCTCGAGCATGAGGCCGGGCTTGAAGGATGGAACAAACTCGATTGGGTCTATCGCCGGTGAGGCCAGCGGCTTCATGACCGTTCCGACGCCGCACTCCGGGCAGATGGCGAGGCCGTGGGTGTTGCGGATGATGCCTTTGAGGTCGTAACCACAGTGGATGCAATCGCCGAGTTCGGTTGCGCCCTGCCGCCAACGCTGCACGATGGCGTTCTCGGCGGATCGGCCGAGCCGGACGGGGACGACGATGTAGGGCGCGTGCCCGGTCGCCGCGGACTCGAATGCGGCGAGTGCGCTGTCGGCCTGCGCATCGTGCATATACCACTCGCCACGGGAATCTCGGCAGACGAGGCGGAAGGGCTCCATGGCGGAGTGTACCGGCGGCGGGGTGGCGAGATTTGGGTCTCCTCGCGGGAGGGAAGGGCGGAACCTACGCTTGTGCTGCTGCGGCGCGGTCAAGCCGGGTGTTTGCTCTTCTGGATTGAATCACACATGTTTGAACGACTTTCCGACGGCTTTTCCAGCGTGTTCCGCAAGCTCAGCGGCAAGGGCGAGATCTCTGAATCCAACGTCCGCGAGGCGATGGAGGAGGTCCGCACGTCGCTGCTTGAGGCGGATGTGCATCACCAAGTTGTCGATGAGTTCTGCGCTCGGGTGATGGAGGATGCGCTCGGGCGAGAAGTGACCAAGAGCCTGGAGCCGGGTCAGGAGATGATCGGGATCGTGCACGACCGGCTGGTCGAGTTTCTTGGGGGGACGCCGCGGAAGCAGGAAGATGAGGGCATGGACTCGCTGGGGCTGCCGGCGGCTGCGCGGCTCGGAGGGCCGGGCCACCAGGAGATTGAAGACCCCATCATGCGGGTTTCGCCGGGGCCCACGATCGTGATGATGTGCGGTCTTCAGGGATCGGGAAAAACGACGACGTGCGGCAAGCTGGCGGGGTTTTTGAAGAAGCGTGGCCGGAGCGTCTTGCTGGCCGCGGCGGACTTGCAGCGGCCAGCGGCGGTCGAACAGCTTGGGATCGTGGCCGAGTCGGTGAATCGCGACCTGCCGGGCGGGGCGCAGGTGCACTTTTATTCCGAGCCTGACAAGGTTGCGGAGTATGGCAAGGCGGTGGGCGTGGCGGTGCAGGTGTGCCGGCGGGCGGTCGAGCATGCGCGGAAGCTGGGCGTTGACACGGTGATCCTGGATACGGCGGGGCGGCTGCACATCAACGACTCGTTGATGGATGAGCTGAACCAGGTCAACAAGTCGCTCAGCCCGCATCAGATCTTTCTCGTTGTCGATGCGATGACGGGACAGGATGCGGTGAACTCGGCCAAGGCTTTTCATCAGCGGCTGGAAGTGGACGGGGTCATTCTGACGAAGTTTGATTCTGACACGCGCGGCGGCGCGGCGATCAGCGTGAAGCATGTGACCGGTGCGCCGATCCGGTTCATTGGCGTGGGCGAGAAGCTCGATGCGCTCGAGACTTTCCACGCGGAGCGGATCGCGGGGCGGATCCTGGGGATGGGGGATGTGGTGTCGCTGGTGGAGCGGGCGCGGGAGCAGGTGTCTGACGAAGATGCGGCCGCGCTTCAGGAGAAGATGGCCAAGGGCGAGATGACGATGGATGACTTTCTGTCGCAGCTTCGGACGCTGCGGCGGATGGGCCCGCTGAAGCAACTGCTTGGACTGCTGCCGGGCGTTGGGTCGGCGCTGAAGGATGTGCACATCGACGACAAGCAGCTTGACAAGGTCGAGGCGATGGTGTGCTCGATGACGACCAGGGAGCGGAAGAAGCCCAGCACGCTGGATAACTCGCGCCGGCGGCGGATCGCGACTGGATCGGGCGCGACGCAGCAGGAAGTGGGTCAGCTTGCCAAGCAGTTCCAGACGGTGAGCACGCTGGCGCAGCAGATGTCGTCGATGGGCACGATGTCGCGTGTGAAAGCGGTGAAAGAACTGGGCAAGAGCGGGATGGGTGACATGGTGCCGGGGATGGGCGGGCTGCCGATGTTCCGCGGCAAGGGCTCGACGCACACGGCGGGGCCGAAGGGGAAGTTTAAGAAGCGGAAGTGAGCTGGAAGACGGCCACGGCCTCACGTTGCAGAAAAGAAAACGCCCCGTGCGGGTGCACGGGGCGCTGTTGGGAACGGGTGATGAAGCCGGTCGGCTTACTTCTTGACGGGCTTCTTCTTGTCGACGGCCAGGGCGGCCGCGGCGGCCATCGACTCGGCGCGGGCCTTGCGGCGGACGGCCTGATCGGCGCGGTGAGCCTTCCACTCGATGCCATCGACGATGTTGCGCTCGACGAGGAGGTCCATCATCGTGTCGGAGGGCTGTGCGCCCAGGGCGAGCCAGTGCTTGACGCGCTCTTCGTTGATGAGTACCTGCTTGGTCTCATCGGTGGCCATCGGGTCGTAGTGCCCGAGGTTCTCAAGGACCTTGCCGTCGCGGCGCACGGTCTTCTCAATCGCGCTGATGCGATAGAACGGACGGTGCGGGCGACCCATGCGCTTCATGCGAATACGAACCACTTGCGACTCCTGACAAAAACCGACCAGCCGTGAAGGCGTATTGTTTAGCTTCAAGTCTATCCCGGTCGGGCGTTCAAGCAACTGGGTCTGCGGGGTCGTTCGCGCGGCGTGAGCGGCCGGGCAGGAATATCGATGACGCGGCCGTCGGCGATGCCGAAGACGCGGGCCGAGGGCGGCGGCGGCGCGATGGCAATGCCCCGGGTGAACTGGCTGAAGGCGGGGAGGAGAACGTGGTCCGCATCCACCATGAAACATGGAATGGAGAGTCCATCGCCGCGGGTTCCGACGCGGCAGAGGGGATGGATGTGGCCGTACCAAGTGCAGAGGGCACCGGGAACCAGGCCGTCGGCGGGGTCGTGGGCGAAGCCGAAGGGCGCATCGAGGTAGGCATCGGGGAGCGGGGTGACCACCCACTGCTTCAGGATCAGGTCCGCGCTGCGGTCGTGGTTGCCGCGGATGAGACCGAGTTCGACATCGGGCAACGCGGTTCGGCGGAACGCGGCGACAAGGTCGATGAGTTCTGGGGTGAGGCCGGAGCCGTGGTGGATGAGATCGCCGACGATGAGGATGCGCGTAGCGCGAGTTTGGGCAACTGCGGCGGCGAGGCGGGCAAGATCTCGCTCGATGACGCCGGCGGGAATGGGCATGCCTGCGGCGCGGAGCGTTTCGCACTTACCCAGGTGCAGGTCCGCGGCGATGAGTGTGCGACGCGCGGGCCAGAAGGCGGCGCGATGGGGCAGGAGCTCGATGGCTTCGCCTGCGATGGTGAGTGTGGAGGTGGGTGCGGGAGGAGTCATGGGTGGAGAAAGCCGAGGTGGAGTTCGGCGTGGCGGAGCGTGCCTCGGATGTACTCATCGTGAGACATCATGCCGAAGACGGGGCTGGGGTAAGCGGGTGGGGATTTTTTGGCGCGGTCGAGCGTGGTGTTGAGGCGGGCGAGGCCATCGCTTGTGGACGTGGGCTCGATGCCGAGTGTGCCGCCGGAGATCTTGCCGATCTTGACGCCGCGGGGCAGGCCGGATCGGAGGAATCGCCCCTTGAGGAGCTTGAGGGCGATCTTCACAACCAGCGGCGGGCGGAGCTCGCTGGGGAAGCCGTTGTAGCCGAAGTTGATCCAAGTGGCGAGGTGGTTGAAGGTCTGGCCGACGGTCCAACTGCCGGTGGTGCGGAGCGTGCCAGCGTTCTCGGCGGCGACGGTTCGCGCGAGCTCAGCGCGGAGATCGGCGATGTTGTTGAGTCGGAGCTTGCGGTGTTGGGCAGACTTGGTGTTGACGCGGACGGTGGGCATGATCGGGGGATGGTAAGGGGGACTGCCCGGAGCGTCTGCGGCCCATAGGATCTGGGCATGAAGATCCAAACGATCATCGTCTGCACGATTGCCGCCGCGGGACTGACTGTTGCAGCGCTTTCGGGGTGCGAGGACCGCTCTGCACCGCCGCCGTCGGCGGCACCGTCGGCGCCGCTTGGGGGCTTGACGGAGACTCCGACATCGCTTGCGGGAAGGTCCGCCGCGGCGGGCCGGGATGCGGCGCGGCTTGCGGAGCAGGGTCAGCAGCAGGCATCGGGGCTGGCCGATGAGCTTGCGGGGAACGCGGCGGGGACAGCGGTGGGCGGGATCGAGTTTGCAGTGCCGACATCGTGGGAGAAGCAGACGGCGACGCAGTTTCAGGCGGCGTCGTATCGCGTTGAGGGGGATGGGCAGGTGGTGTTCTTTGCGAACATCGGTGGCGGCGTTGACAGCAATGTGAACCGTTGGCGCCAGCAGGTGACCAACGATGCGGGCTCGCCGGCGGATGCGAAGGTGGAGAAGCGGACGATCGGCGAGATGTCGGCGACGGTGGTCTCGATGGAGGGAAAGTATCAGGGGATGGGACCGGGCGGCGCGCCGGCCGCGCCGCTGGAAGATGCGGCGTTCCGCGCGGTGATCTATACCGGCCCTGCCGGGGATGTGTTTGTGCGGTTCACCGGGCCGCGATCGACGGTGGAAGCGAACAAGCAGGCGTGGGAGACGATGGTGCTTGGCGCGAAGAAGCCGTGAGCGGAGGGGAGGGGAGGGGAGCGCCAGGGGGGGCGGGTTTCGGGTATACCACACGCGTGCACAGAATCGGTGTCTGCTCATGGTCGCTGCGTCCGTCGGGTCCTGAGGACCTGGTAGAGCGGCTGCGCGCGTGCGGGATCGGCTCGGTGCAGCTTGCGCTGGATCCCGTTCGGGATGGGCGATGGGATGAGGCGCGGACAGTTGAGACGCTGGGCGCGGCGGGGATCGAGATTGCCTCGGGCATGATGGGAATGAAGGGGGAGGATTACTCGACGCTGGAATCGATCCGGCGGACGGGGGGCGTGCGGTCGGATGAACACTGGAGCGAGAACCTCGCGGCGGCGGGGGCGAACGCGGAGCTTGCGCGGCGGCTGGGGATCGGGCTGGTGACGTTTCACGCGGGGTTTCTGCCGCACGATGCGGGGAGCTCGCTGCGTGCGGAGATGCTCGAGCGGCTGCGGGACGTTGCGGATGAGTTCGGGCAGCGGGGCGTGCGGGTGGCGCTGGAGACGGGGCAGGAATCGGCACAGACGCTGCTGGGCGTGCTGGAAGAACTGCGGAAGGTGAGCGGGGTGGAGGGCGCTGCGCACATCGGGGTGAACTTCGATCCGGCGAACATGATCCTGTATGGCATGGGGGACCCGGTCGCGGCGCTGCGTGCGCTCGCGCCGCATGTGGCGCAGGTGCACATCAAGGATGCGAAGGCGACGCACGCGGCGGGGACGTGGGGGGAAGAGGTGACGGCGGGGACAGGGGAGGTAGATTGGGAAGGGTTTGTGGGGGTGATCCGGGAGCATCTGCCGACGGTGGGGCTGATGATCGAGCGGGAGGCGCGGGAAGACCGGGTGCATGACATTCGCGCGGCGGCCGCGATGCTTCGGGAAAGGCTGGGCGCGGAGGCGCGGATCGTGGAGCCGCAGCCATGACACCGGGGAGCAAGCCCGCGCGTGCGGGGGGCGCGGGTGGGGCGGGGTCGATCGGCGTCGGGGTGATCGGGCTGGGGTTCATGGGGCAGACGCACGTGCGTGCGTATCAGAGCGCGGCCGCTGATGGCTTTGGCTGCCGACTGGTGGCGGTGTGCGACCCGGATGCGGAGCGACGGGCGGGAAAAGTGGCCGCGGCGGGGAACATCGCCACGGGGGGAAAGGCAAAGCAGTTGTTTGATCCGCAGCTGGTGGAGGGATATGCCACGCCGGGGGAACTGCTGGCCGATCCGGCGGTGGAGCTTGTGAGCATCTGCACGTACACGGAATCGCATGTGGAGCTTGCGCTTGCGGCGCTGGCGGCGGGGAAGCATGTGCTTGTGGAGAAGCCGGTATCGCTGCGGAGCGGGGAGGTGCGGCGGCTGGCGGGGGCGGCGAACCGGGCACGGGATGAGCGGGGATTGCTGTGCATGCCGGCGATGTGCATGCGGTTCTGGCCGGGGTGGGACTGGCTGCGGGCGCGGGTTGTGGATGGATCTTTGGGGCGGGTGCGGAGCGCGACCTTCACGCGGATGGGGAGCGGGCCGGCATGGTCAAGCGGGTTTTATCACGACACGGTGCGGAGCGGGGGCGCGCTGTTTGATCTGCGCATTCACGACACGGACTTTGTGTACTGGTGCTTCGGCAGGCCGCGGAGCGTGTGCTCGACGGGTGATGCGATGCATGTGAGCACGATGTACAGGTATGAGGGGGCGGGCGTGCCGGTGCATGTGGTGGCGGAGGGGGGCTGGGACTTAGCGCCGGGCGCGGGGTTCCGCATGCGGTTTGTGGTGAACTTTGAGCGGGGGACGGCGGAGTTTGATCTGGCCAAGACACCGGCGCTGGTGCTGCACACGGCGGAGGGCACGAGCGCGGTGGAACTGACTGCGCCGGGGATTGCGACGGGGTATGACGGCGAGGTGCGTCACCTGCTGGAGGCGATCGGCCGCGGGGACCGGAAGATGGATGCGACGGTCGATGATGCGGTGGTGGTGACGGAGCTGCTGGAGGCGGAGCGGGCGAGCCAGGGGAGCGGTGAAGTTGTGCGGATGTAGAGAGACGGCCGGAAAAGAACAAGGCCCGGAGAAAACCTCCGGGCCTTGAGAGAGATTTGAGTTCAGAGGAAGGGGCTCAGCGGTTGATGTCGCGGCCCTTGACACCGTCGCGGGTGGCCCAGAAGTAGGAGCGGAAGGAATAGCTGCCCGGTCCGCCGTACTCAAGGCCATCGTTTGCCATGTCGAACCAGGTCATGATTGCTTGAGTGGGGTTCCAAAGCCCCGACGGCGTGAACTGACGAGAAGTGGTAGGATCATTGCTCAGCGCGAGGTTATCAAGCTGATTTATCTTGACGGTGTCCACACTTCCATCGACGAGAGACACGCGGGGCGCGGCCTCGGGATTGTTCCAGTTGGGGAAGAGCTTGACGCGTCCCCCGGAGGTGTGGCGGCGGGACTTCTTACTGAAGTCGAACCGCTCCCACACCATGACCTTCGCCCAAGGGAAGGGGACATTGTCGTAGCGGTTGCGGCGCCAGTTCAAGTTGCCGGAGGCGGCCGAGTTGGAGATGGGCGTGCGTGTGTTGTTCGCGAAGGCCTCGGGGCGGAGCCAGAATGTCGGCGAGTAGAAGTACGACCCATCCCAAATGACATCTTCAAGGTTGTACTGACCCTGCCAACTGCGGAATCGCTCGATGACCGCTTTGTCGCCGGGCGCGAACTGCACGGGAGAGTCGAGATCAAACGCGCTGATGTACGACATCAGGAGGCTGGCGAAGTGTGCGCCGAACATCTCGCTGGCCCACTGCGCGTTGTCGGGCCCGGCGGCGAACCAGCCGCCTCCGGGGTTCGCCATGTTCAATCGCTGAGGCGGAATCACCACATTCCATGCAACGCCATACCGAGTGGGATTGTTTCGGTCAAACGGATTGAGGAAAGAATCCTTGTTCTCGCCAGCGTATGCGGCGATCGCGTGGTTCAACTGGCGAAGGTTCGAGGCGCTGACGACGTTCTGAGCGGAACGGCGCGCGTCGGCAAGCGAGGGCAGAAGGATTGAGACCAGAAGTGCGATGATCGCGATAACCACGAGCAGTTCGATCAGCGTAAAGCCTTGGCGCTTCGAGTGCATTTGAGCAATCCTCCAGATTGATGGGCTCCACAGAAACGGAGCCGGTTGAAGGACGGTAAGAACAACCGTCCTTTGCGAATACCACAGTATCGCCGCGAATCGATCCCTTGTCCAACCATGCTGTACGAGCGCGGAGTTGTTGTGGATGCTGGCACCAGCCGGAACAAATAAAAGGGGAAGAGCACCGCTTTTGTTCGCACTTCGATAGGTCTGGCAAGCCAGAGCGCTTGATGCGAGGCTGTCGCAACCTATGCTGGTGTATGGCAACATCCGGCTCTGATCAGAAGCGGAATCTTATTCTTGGCGGTATCGCCGGTGTGCTTCTCCTGATCGCGGCATACCTGCTCTACTCGAGCCTGTTCGCGACCGGCGGACCTCCGCCCGAGGCGGCCGATCCGGCCACGAGCGCTGCCTTTGACGAAGCGGCGAAGCGGCCCGCGCCTCCGGTGGATGAACCCATGCCCGAGCAGGGTGGCGGCAAACGGCCTGGGTGAGCCGATCGCGTGAAGGGATAGTTCGGACTCTGATTGAGCCGGGCGCGATCGATGCTTGTCACACAGAAACGGCCGCGGAACCTTGACTGGCATCATGCCGGTCCGCTGCTGTTTGGGGACTGGGGGACAAGCCGGCTGTATGTGCTGGGGCTGGCGTTTTTCTATACGGCGCACGCGTCGGTGGCGTATCTGACGGCGATGTCGCTGGTGATGATACTGGTGGCGTGGGCATACACCGTGGTGTGCCGGTGCTTCCCGGAGGGCGGGGGTGTCTATACGGCTGCGCGGCAGATCAGCCCGCTGCTGTCGGTGATCGGCGCGACGCTGCTCATCGGCGGGTACATCGTGACGGTGGCGATCTCGGTGGTGGAGGCGTTTCACTACTTCGGGCTGACGGCGGGGCACCAGGGGTGGGAACTGTTCTCGCTGTGCGCGATGGTGATTGCGGTGCTGGGGGTGGTGAACTGGTTTGGCGCGCGGAGCGCGGGGCGGCTTGCGCTGGTGATCGCGCTGGCCTCGCTGGCGGTCTCGCTGGTGGTCGCGGTCGCGTGCTTTCCGTTCCTGAAGGAAGGGGTGAGGACGATCTCGCTGCACTCCTCGCAGCCGACATGGGACAGGTGGGTGTCGTTTGTCGCGATCGTGCTGGCGTTGTCGGGGGTGGAGTCTGTCGCCAACATGACGGGGTTGATGAAGGAGCCGGTTGCGCGGACGAGCAAGCGGACCATCTGGCCGGTGCTGGTGGAAGTGGTGGTGCTGAACTTGATCTTCGGGGTTGCGCTTACCGGGCTGCCCGCGCTGGCGGCGACGAGTGTGCCCGATGCGGTGACGTTCGGGGCCAACCCGCCGGCGGAGGTGGTGGCGTATCGCGATACGGCGATGAAGGCGCTGGCGCAGGCGTCGCTCGGAATCACGCTTG
The DNA here is from genome assembly GCA_038247555.1 of Phycisphaerales bacterium. Taxonomy (GTDB): domain Bacteria; phylum Planctomycetota; class Phycisphaerae; order Phycisphaerales; family UBA1924; genus JAHBXL01. Next base: position 18,893 of record JBBRUT010000017.1, read on the forward strand.
GCAACATCGCGGCGATTGTGTTCGGGCTCTTGCTGCTGTCTGCGGCGAACACCGCGATCATGGCGAAGGTCTCGGTGCTGTATGCAATGGCGCACGATCGCGAACTGCCCCACGGCCTCACGAAGCTGAACTATTCGGGTGTGCCGGCGATCTCGCTGGTGATCGCGTGCGTGCTGCCGATCATCGTGCTGGCGATCGAGCGGGATGTGGCGCGGCTGGCGGAGTTATATGCCATCGGCGTGTGCGGCGCGGTGACGACGAACGTGCTGTGCTGCGCATGGAACCGGTCGCTGCCGATCGGAAAGTGGGAACGGCTGGGGCTGGCGGTGGGCGGGGTGATCATGCTGGCGGTGTCGCTGACAATCGTGGCGACCAAATGGCACGCGACGGTGTTCGCGGGCGGGCTTGTGGTGGGCGTGCTGGCGGTGAGGCAGATCATCGCGATGCGTGTCGCGGTGGAGGAGGCGCTGCCGGTCCCGGCGCAGGGCTGGCTGGCGGAACTGAACGCGCCGCAGAAGGCGCTCGATGCGGGAACGGGGCGGATCATGCTGGCTGCGCGCGGGCGGAACCAGGCGGAGTTTGCAGTTGAACTGGCGCGGAAGCGGAAGGCCACGCTGTTTGTGATCTATGTTCGCACGCTGCGGGTGATGGACATCGCGCCGGGCGCTGTGCCGCAAGTGAAAGATGATCCGCAGGCGCTGGAGTCTTTAGGCACCGTCGCAACGCTGGCGCGGCAGGCGGCCGTTCCGTTCGTACCGATCTATGTGTGTTCTGACCGGATCAGCGAGGAGATTCTCGATTACACGGTGACGTTCGGGTGTGACACGCTGATCCTGGGCAAGACGAAGCGGGGTGCGCTGACGCGGCGCATCGCCGGCGACGTCGTCGCGCAGATTGTCGAGTACCTGCCCGAATCGGTCGAGCTGATTCTGCGTGAGGCGCGGCCGGTGATGATGGGCCCGGGAACGGCCGCGGTAGCAGACGCGACGGGCCGCGAAGACGCGAATGGGCGCGCGGGATGACAGGGCACGGGTGACCTTCTGGGTCTGACCGCTACGCTTGCGGAATGGACACGGAGGTCGAGTTGCAAACCCCCCCTACCCCCCCCACTCACACACCTGGTGGTCCGTCCCCTGTCTCGCCCGAGCCTTCGCAGGAGCCGAGCGGGGATGGTCACGACTCGGATGTGTTCGATGGCCTGACGGAGCCGCAGGCCCGGGCGGTGCGGCACACCGAGGGGCCGCTGCTGATTCTGGCGGGCCCGGGGTCGGGCAAGACGCGGGTGATCACAAGGCGGATTGCGCATCTGATCGGGTGCGGCATTCCGGCTTGGCAGATCATGGCGCTGACGTTTACGAACAAGGCCGCGGCGGAGATGCGGGAGCGTGTGCTGCACATACTGGGGGAGGGTGGGGCTGCGCGTGGGCTGACGGTGACGACGTTTCACGCGCTGTGTGCGCGGCTGCTGCGGCGGTGGGCGGAGGTGGCGAAGCTGCCGGGCCTGAAGCCTGACTTTGCGATCTTTGACTCGGCTGATCAACTGGCGGTGATGAAAAAGGCGATCGACGGGCTGCAACTGGCGACGAGCAACTGGCCGCCGCGGAGCGTGCTGTCGAAGATCAGCAGCGCGAAGAACGAGCTGATGGATGCGGCGGCGTTTGCGTCGCAGCAGAACGACTTTGCGGGCAAGACGGTTGCGAAGATCTTCATCGCGTATGAGAAGGGGCTGCGGGCTGCGGGCGCGGTCGACTTTGACGATCTGCTGGTGCTGACGGCGAAGATGCTCAAGGAGAACGCAACGGTGCGGGAGGCGTGCCGCGAGCGGTGGCAGTATCTGCTGATTGACGAGTATCAGGACACGAACCGGGCGCAGTTCACGATCGCGTCGCTGCTGGCGGGGGAGACGGCTGGCGGGCGACGGCCGAACATCTGCGTCGTGGGCGACCCGGATCAGTCGATTTATGGGTGGCGCGGCGCGGATATCAGCAACATCCTCGATTTTGAGAAGGCGTTCCCGGGAGCCGCTGTGATCGCGCTTGGGGAGAACTTCCGCTCGACGAAGCGGATCATCGGCGCGGCGGATGCGATGATCCGCAAGAACACTCGGCGGAAGCACAAGACGCTGTTCACGGGGAACCCCGAGGGGGAGAAGATCGAGATCATTCACTGCCGCGATGAGCATCACGAGGCAGCGGTGGTGCTTGATTGGCTGCGGGCGCGGCGGGAAGAGGAGATCCCTGGGAAGCGCGGGGCGAAGCTGACGTGGAAAGATATGGCGGTGTTCTATCGCACCAACGCGCTGTCGCGGGTGGTGGAGGATGCGCTGCGGAACGCGGGTGTGCCGTATGTGGTTGCGCGGGGGACAGCGTTTTATCAGCGTGAGGAGGTGAAGAGCGCGCTGGCGTATCTGCGGGTGGTGGCGAACCCGGATGACGAGGTGTCGCTGGAGCGGATCATCAACACTCCGGCGCGGGGGATCGGGGACACGTCGCTGGAGAAACTGGCGACGGCGGCGGCGGTGCGCGGGCAGACGCTGGTGGCTGCGCTGCGGGTGGTGGCGCAGGGGGGCGCATCATCGCTGGGGGTCGAGCTGACAAGCCGCGCGGTGAACGCGATCACCAAGTTCATCGCGATGCTGGATGACTGGCGCGATGTGGCCAAGCCGTCGCCGTTCATGGGGGCGAGTTCGCAGCCGGGTGAGTATGTGACGGGCGCGCTGGCGGAACTGGTGGAGCGGGTGGCGCGGGAATCGGGGCTGGAGGCGATGTACAAGGCCGGGAAGACGGACACCGATGAAGAGCGGCTGCAGAACCTGGCGGAGTTGGTGACCTCGGCGCGGGAGTTTGAAGAGACGCATGACCCGGATGCGGATCCGATCTTGAGCGACCCGCGGGCGGCGGCGCGGCCGGAGGGCGCTGCGCGGCGGCATGATGTGCTGACGATGCTGCACGCGTACCTCGAGCAGGTAACGCTGGTGGCGGACGCCGACAGCGTCGACCCCGCTCAGGGCGCGGTGACGCTGATGACGCTGCACGCGGCCAAGGGGCTGGAGTTTGGCGCGGTGGCGATGGTGGGGCTGGAGGAGCGGATTCTGCCGCACGCTCGCGTCGCCGAGATGCCTGAGGAGCTTGAAGAGGAGCGGCGGCTGTGCTTTGTGGGGATCACACGGGCGATGCAGCGGCTGCTGTTGACCAGCGCGAAGTATCGCTCGTTCCGCGGCGTGCCGGAACGGCAGATTTCCAGCCGGTTCCTGAATGAGCTGCCGCCCGATTTTGTCACCGAGTCGGATCAGGCGGGGTATGAGGAGCCGGGGTGGGACCGGCCGGCGTTTGATCTGGATTTGGCGCGGCGGGCGGGCGGGGGAATGGGCGGGGGAATGGGCGGGTCGCGGCCGAAGGGTTCATCTGGGGCGGGCAAGCCGCGGGTGGGCGGACGGGCGATCGGGCCGGGGGCAATGGTGCGGCACCCGCAGTTCGGCATTGGGCGCGTGGAGGGCGTGACGGGCGGAGCCGGCGCGCGGGCACAGATCCGCTTCCGGGATGTGGGGATCAAGACGCTGGTGCTGGAGTACGCGCGGCTGGAGCTGATTGAGGAGGGGTGATTCAGGCCGCGAGGGCGCGACGGCGTGGGAAGCCGTAGAGACCAGTGAGGAGCATGGCCGCGCCGACGAAGCCGACCCAGGTGGAGGGAGTCGAGCTTGAGGGATCGAAGCCGGCGCGGGGCGCGACGATGGAGCTGGAGATGGGCATTGCGGGGTCGGCGACTTCCATGATCCAGGTCATCACCGGCTCGAGGCGGATGGCGTATCCGCTCTGGCCGTAGGCGGCGGAGCCGTAGCCGGAGACGCTGACGGCGATTGCAGCGAGCTCGAGATTGCCATCGGCGCCCCAGGTGAAGAGTCCGCCGCCGGAATCGTTGACGGCGTAGCTGGATTCGAAGGGGACGGCGTTGCCTGTGCCGGGCGCATCGAAGCGGACGGAGACGACCGCGGAGGCGTTCTGGATGACGTTGGCGCCCCAGGTTTCTGCGTGTGCGCCTGCCCAGTCGTAGCCCGCGTTGTTGGGGAGCGGGCTGCCGGCGGTGACGCCCCAGCCGCCCATGACGCAGGGATCGCCGGCGACGACACCTGTCGCGATGCGATGCCAGGTGGTAAAGGCTTCGGCCACGCGGATCATCTGCAGATCCATGGTGGGGTGCATGCGGACTTCAACCGCGGTGTGCCAGGTACCCTCGCACCAGAAGCCGCCGTTGACGCCGCCGCCGGTGTGCTTGGCGGTGATGAACCAGTGCGGGCTGATGGGGACGCCGGAGGAGCCGGCCCAACTGCCGATGGCGGCATTGGCGGGGCGGGGCATGCTGACCATGCCCTCGACGATGATCGCGCTCGCCGGCGCGGCGGCCGCGGCGAGGGCGAGGAGCGCGACGGCACTCGCAACGCGGGGTGAGGGGATGTGCGTGTGGAGTTTGCTGGACAGCATGGTTCCGGCTACTCGGGTGCCTCCCGGGTACAGAGGGGTCGGCCGGATCGGGGGCGCAGATTGAGCGCAGAAAGAAGTGGCCGGATTCGGGGGTGGGGTTGTGCAGGCGGAAACGCGCGTGCGATCGGCGCAGCGCGTGCGGCGCAGGCAACCCGTGGGGACGGGGAAGGCGCGCTCGCGGGGTTATCGGGATTCGGGATCCGACGGGGGCGGCGCAGGTGAATCGTCGGTTGGTTGGGCCGAGCCGATGGCGAACATGTGCGGCCGCGGATCAGGGATGCGATTGTGCCACGGCCAGTTCTGCGTGCACTTGGGGCAGCGGAGTTCGCCGTCGGGGCTTCGCGGCGAGCCGGTAAGGTTGTACTCACAGCCAAAGCACTTCGGAGTGTCGTTGTACTCGGCGATGAAGCGGCGGATCGCGCGGTCGTTCACGCGCCACTTGGCGAGCGAGCCGATGTAAAGACCGCCGAAGGCCAGCAGGCCGCAGAAGTAGATCACGCTTGCCAGTGTGCGCAGCATCCCGGACTGCCGGAGAGAAGCGGTATCACCCAGGATGAGTGGCGCGAGCGCGCTGAGGAAACCCACAAGTCGGTGCACACGATGATCCCAGCGGCAACGCCTGGCCAAGTCAGCCACGGGTAGGTGCGATTGAGCTCTGAATAGAGGTACTCTGCTCGCCAGCGTTCGAAGCCCAGCCTCTGCGCGAGGCGCTCAGCGGGATGGGGAGGATGACGGAGCCAATTCATGGATCAGCGTCGCTTCCATGCTCACACCTTCGCGGCCTCTTTGGCCCACGCGTCCTTGAGAGTTACGGTGCGGTTGAACACGGGCGCATTGGGCTTGGAATCCTGATCAGCGTAAAAGTAGCCGAGGCGCTCGAACTGGAAGCCGCCGCCAGCCTCCCACGTGTTGCCGGGCTTGAGCGATGCGGCGACGTGGGGATCGATGAACGCCTTCACGACCTCGAGCGAGGCCGGGTTGAGGTCATCCATGTAGTTCTCGGTGCGCTTGCCGGGGTGTTCGGCGGTGAAGAGGCGGTCGAAGAGGCGGACCTCCGCCGGGATGGCGTGAATCGCGCTGACCCAGTGGATGGTGCCTTTGACCTTGCGTTTATCCGGGGAATCGCCGCCGCGGGTCGCGGGGTCGTAGGTGCAGCGAACCTCGGTGACTTCGCCGGCGGCATCCTTCACAACACTGGTGCACTTGACGAAGTAGGCCCAGCGCAGACGGACCTCGGCGCCGGGGGCGAGGCGGAAGAACTTCTTGGCGGGGACTTCCATGAAGTCGTCGCGTTCGATGTAGAGCTCGCCGGTGAAGGGGACCTTGCGGGTGCCCGCGGCGGGGTCCTCGGGGTTGGCGACAAAGTCGAGTTCATCGACCTTTCCACTTTGCCAGTTCTCGATTACGAGCTTGAGCGGACGGAGGACAGACATGGTGCGCGGGGCGACCTTGTTAAGGTGCTCTCGCACGGCGTGCTCGAGGCGTGCGAGGTCGATATAGCTTTCGACCTTGGTGACGCCGATATCTTCGCAGAAGTTGCGGATGGACTCGGGTGTGTAGCCGCGGCGGCGAAGGCCGCTGATGGTGGGCATGCGTGGGTCATCCCAGCCGAAGACGACTTTGTCCTGCACCATTTTGAGCAGGTTGCGCTTGCTCATCACGGTGTAGGTCGGGCGGAGCTTGGCGAACTCGATCTGCTGCGGGTGGTTGATGCGCGCGGCACCCCCACTTCCGCGTCCCTCATTGATCGCATCGATGAACCAGTCGTAGAGCGGGCGGTGGTCTTCGAACTCCAGCGTGCAGATGGAGTGGGTGATGCTTTCGAGCGAATCTTCGATGCCGTGGGCCCAGTCGTACATCGGGTAGATGCACCAGTCGTTGCCGGTGTTGTGGTGGTGCTCGTGCACGATGCGGTACATCACCGGGTCGCGCAGGTTGAAGTTGGGCGAGGCAAGATCGATGCGGGCGCGGAGGGTGCGCGCGCCGTTGGGGTGCTTGCCGGCCTTCATCTCATCGAGCAGCCTGAGGCTTTCCTCGGCGGGGCGGTCGCGCCAGGGGCTGGTGGCAGGGACGCCGGGCTTGCCGCGGCGGGCGGCGACTTCCTCGGCGGCGAGATCGCAGACGTAAGCCTTGCCCTTGCGGATAAGGTCCTGGGCGAACTCGTACATCTTGCCGAAGTAGTTGCTGGCGAAGAAGAGGCCGCCACCGCTCCCCCCCTGGCCCTCCCAGTCTGCGCCGAGCCACTTCACATCGCGCTTGATGGAGTCGACGTACTCCTGCTCTTCTTTGGCGGGGTTGGTGTCATCGAAGCGGAGGTTGAACTTGCCGCCATACTTGCGGGCCAGGCCGGAGTTCAGGCAGATGCTCTTGGCGTGGCCGATGTGGAGATAGCCGTTGGGCTCTGGCGGGAAGCGGGTGTGGACCTTGCCCTGCCACTTTCCGGAGGCGTTGTCGGCCTCGATGATCTGCTCGATGAAGTTGAGCGGTTTGGCGGCCGCGGCGTCATTGGCGGGGTCTGAGTGGGAGTTTGGGGGCGTGGGCGAGGTGGGGGCGGTCATAGGGGCGGATTCTACGGCGGCCGACGCCCCGCACCCGCGGTCTCACTTCAGCGCGGCCTCGGCGGTCTTGAGATCGACGCCGAGGATCTGCTTGGCAACGGGGTCGAGGGTGTCGCGCGGGCCGACGATGTGGATGGTGCGGTGGCGATGGGAGGCGGATGCGCCGGGGGCGAGCGCTGCGGCGGGTGAACTGGTCTCCAGCTCGTAGAAGCCATTGACAGGGTTGCCGTCCTTGTCGAGATCGCCGTGGTTGTAGGAGTTGATGGCGTCGCCGGCGTAGGGTTCCTTCTGGATCTCCCACATGGAGTTGATGTAGGGGAGCGTGTGGGCGCTATCGGGGAGGGTGTACTTCACGATGGTGAGGACGCTGCGGGTTGGGTCCCACGATCCGACGATGGGGCGGGAGCGCGCGGGGGAGAGGCCGATCTTGGTGCGCATCTTCGCATCGCCGCGGAAGTAGATGACGCTGTGGGGCTCATCGACCGCGACACGGTTGGCGGGGACCTTGCCGAAATAGTTGTCGGTGACGATGGGACCGAGCTTGGCGGCATCGCCCTTGACGTAGGGCGCGATGACGACGGCGGAGTCGGATGGCTTGAACATTCCCAGGACCCAGAGGGAGAGCAGGCCGGATTCCTTCTGCCAGGCTTCGGTGCCGGTGTTGGTGATGGCGTTGTCGGATTCGAAGGCGACGAGAGTGGTGTCGCCGGGGAGGGTGATGCCCAGATCCGCCGCGGCGGCGGAGCGATCGATCAGGCGGATGACGCGGTCGATGCGGAGTTTGAACTTTGAGCCGGAGTAGTTGGAGAACTCGGCATCGTGACGGAATGCGACCATGTCAGAGTTCTGCGAGGCGACTTCGTACGCGACGGAGTCGATGCAGGCGGGGGTCTGCCAGTCGTGGAGCGTGAACTCGTCGCCCTTCTTGAAGAAGATGGCGAACTGCCCGCCCTCGGGGCCCATCCAGAAGCGGTCTTCGCCGCCGAAGGCGTTGATCTTGGGGACGAGCTTGCCGGCGGCGATGAGGTCGTAGTTGATGGAGCCGAAGGATGTTCCACCGTCGCCCGCGGCGGTGCTGGTCATGATGCGTCCCTGGAAGCCGGGGACGACGGCGATCTTGGACTGGCCGTCACTGGACGCCAGCACGATCGTCTGCTTGTGCTTGCGCAGGAACTCGACATCCTCGCCGAAGGCTTTGTCCTTGGGTGTGGCGGCGGGGTTGAGGGTTGCGGCGGAGAGCATGGCGGCTGCGAGCAGGAGGGTCATGGGTTGCTCCGGGTGGTTTGAGCAGTGTACCGCGCGGGGCCAGTGGAGAGAGGGAGACAAATGGCAGATGGCAAATGGGACATTTGAGTCGGAGGAGAGGCTCGCGCAAAGACGCTGAGCCGCTGAGCCGCAGAGCCGCTGAGCCGCGGAGCCGCGGAGGCGCGGGGCCGCTGAGGCGCGGGGCGGGATAAGGCGGATGGGGAGAAAGGTGTCCGCGGATCAACTCGGATCAACTCGGATGGACGCGGATACGAAGAGGCGGGAGCCGCAGATCAACGCAGATGACGCAGATCCGAGAGGAAGCAGAGAAGAAGAGGGAGATGCAGAAGAAGCAACGATGGGACAGAAGAAGGCGGAGATGAGAAGGAAAGAGTTCGGAAGGGGAAGGAGAAGAGCGGGCGGAAGAAGAGGATCGGCCATCAAGCAGCAACTGTGCGCAGGCATGTGTCGATACGTTTGAGGCAGGAGAGCTTGCCGAGAGCGGCCATGGTTTCGCCGAGGCCGGGACTCACGGCCGCGCCGGTGAGGGCGATGCGGAGGGGCTGGGCGATGGGGCCGGGGTTGGGAAGAGCGTGGGCCTGCGCGAAGGCGTCGAGGTGCGCGGCGAGACCGGCGAGTGTGAAGTCGAGCATCGCGTTCAAAGATTCGCGGAACTCGCGGAGGAGCGTGAGGCCGCGGCGTGCCCCTGTTGAGTCATCGGCGAGGATGTGTTTCTCGACAGCTTTGGTATCAAAGTCGGTGGCATCATCATCACGAAACATGAAGCCTGCGGACTTGAGGCCGTCGCGCAGGGTCTTTGCGCGGGGTTTGATCGCGGCGGCGAGGATGGCGAGGCGATCGCGGGGGATCGCGGCGAGGTGAGCGGCCGAGGTGGGCTCGAACTCCGCGAGCCATGCGAGCATGCGGTCGGCGAGAACATCGTCGGTCATGGCGCCGATGTAGTCGGCATTGAATGAGAGGAGCTTGGCGCGGTCGAACTTGCTGTTGGTCTTGCCGATGCGGTCGATCGCGAAGTTCTGCGAGAGGAAGGTGTTGTCGAACTTCTCGAGATCCTTGCCATCGGGCAGCTTCATGCCGGGATTCCAGCCCAGCAATGCGAGGTAGTTGCAGATGGGCTCGGGGAGGTAGCCTGCCGCGCGGAAGTCGGCGACTTCGATCTCGGGAAGGGCGACGTTGTAGACGCGGCCGATGGCGGATGCGACCTCGAGCGAGTCGTTGTCCTTGGCGAGGAACCCGGCGACATCGGCGGCCGCGAGTCCCAGACGCTGCGCGAGCAGCTCGGGCGTGAGCGCGGGCTCCTGCTTGATGCGGGCCTGGATCGCCGCGCGGGCAGCCTTGGCCTTGTCACGCTTGCTCATCTTGGTGCCATCGACGTTGAAGATGAGGGGCATGTGCGCGTAGACGGGCGTGCGGAAGGGCTGGCCGTTGTCGAGCCGCTTCAATGCTTTCTGCATCGCGACGTGCCGCGGCGTGTTGGCAAGGTGCTCCTGGGCGCGCATGACATGCGTGACGCCCATCAGCTCATCGTCGATCACGACGGCGAAGTGGTACGTCGGGAAGCGGTCGGCCTTGAGGATGACGAAGTCGTCGAGCTCGCCCGCGGCGATCTTGACATCGCCGAGGACCTGATCGGGCACGATGACCTCTTCATGGAGCGCGAGGAAGCGGACGACGTGGGGCTGGGTCTTTGCCTGTTCCCAGCGCGCGGCGTTGAAGACACCGGGCTCGATATCGGCGGGGCGCTCGTAGCGGTAGGTCTGCTTGGCGGCGACAGCGGCCTTGCGCTTCACCTCCAGGTCGCCAGCATTCTCGAACGCGGGGTAGGCGCGGCCGGATTTCACGAGCGCCTCGATGTAGGCGTGATACGTCGGGACGCGCTGCGCCTGGAAGTATGGGCCGACGGGGCGTGAGGCTCCACCGATGGTGCGGCCGTCGGCCATCTTCAAGGCGGGGCCATCGTCCCACTCGATGCCGAGCCATGCGAGGTCTTCGAGGATGCCGCGGGCCGATTCGTCGCTGCTGCGGGCCCGATCGGTGTCCTCGATGCGGATCATGAAGCGGCCATCGCTTCGCTTGGCGAAGGCCCAGCAGAAGAGCGCGGAGCGTGCGCCGCCGATGTGGAGGTGGCCGGTGGGCGAGGGCGCGAAGCGTGTGACGACGTGATCGGAGGCGGTCATGGGAACAGAGAGTAGGAGAAGGCCGCCGCGGCTGGAGGTGGATTGGAGAGACAGAGGAATGGCTCGTGCAGAGGAGCGGAGCCGCAAAGGGCGGAAGAGAGCGGGAGACAAATGGCTAATCGCAAATGAGCAAACGGCAAATCGGAGGCAAAGCAGAAGACGGGAAGAAAGGGGGCGGAGGAGGGGACGGATGGGAGAGGATGTGGGTGAAGACAGGGGATCACGGAAGCGGATCGGAGTGCATGGAATGAAAAAGGCCCCGGCGCATGCCGGGGCCTTGGGTGGTGTCAAACACGGGATCAGCGAATCGAGTTTACTGGCCTTCCTTCTTCTCTTCTTCTTCAACGATCGGCTCAGGGCAGGGCAGTCCGGCATCTTTGAGCAGGGCGTCGATCTTCTTGGCCTTGTCCGCGAGCTTGCCGCCGGGATGCAGACCGTTGTAGCGGACCTTTCCGGCGGGGTCGAGGATCGCGACGTGCGGGATGCCGCGGACGCCGTAGGACGGGTTGAAGACTTCCTGATCGCTGAAGCCGACGGTCCAGGTGACTTCCATGTCCCTGATGAACCCGGTCATGAGTTCCTTTTCCTTGGCCGGATCATCCTTGGTTTCGGTGCGCTCGCGAGTCTTGGGGTTGGAGTGCGAGCCCTGGATACTGGTCACGCCGAGGATGGTGACCGGGTAGCCGTCGTAGCGCTTCTGCAGTTCGCGCACGTTGGGGAAGCTGCCGATGCACGGTCCGCACCAGGTGGCCCAGAAGTCCACTACAACCACACGACCCTTGAGGTCGGCAAGCGACTTGATCTTGTCGTCGGTACACCAGTTGAAGGTGATCGCGGGGGCGGTGTTGTTCATCAGTTCGCCCTTGGCGAACGAGCTGTCGAGGTAGGCGAGGGAGCGCTTCAGGCTGGACATCAGGCGAGTCTCGGTTCCGTCCTCGCTTGCGGGGGCATCGGCAACACCCTTCTCCATGACCTTGATCGATTTGAGACGGATTCGGGTCTTGACGTCGGCGTGGATGTCATCGTTGGCTGAAACGGAATCAAAGAATGAACCGACCGCGGCCGCGGTCTGTGGCGACATGTCGTTGGCGAGGAGGGGCTCGATGGTGTCGATGAGGCGAGCATCGCGGACGATGTCGGCGGGGAAGAAGCCGATGCGGCGGAAGTAGTCGCTGCCGTCGGTCTCGGTCTTGAGCAGTTCGCCGGCGGAAGGGTGGGCCGCGGCGGAGCGGTAGGCCTCGGCCATTTCGGCCTGCATCTTTCGACGGGCTTCGGGGGAGAGATCGGCGGCATCGGGGAAGTTGATGACGCGGAGCATGGCGGCGCGTGCGCCGTCGGCATCTGGCTGCTTGGCCAGCTCGGCCAGCCTCGGGGCGACGGTCTGCTTGGTCGCTGGCAACCTTGAGAACATGCCGGAGCGGGTGAGCTTCTGAAGCTGGGCGATGGTCGCTTCGTTGACGGAGATGGAGGCGATCCCCTCTTCCGCGGCGGCCTTCATGGCGTTCATGGATTCGGTGCGATCGGTGGAGGAGTTGCCGGCTTCCTGCACCTTGGTGATGAAAGCATCGATCTGATCATCGGTGGGCGGCGCGGCGAGCGCGGCCTGGGCAGCACCGAGCGTTGCGCCGGCGGCAAAGACCGTGGCAAGGATCAACCTTCTAAACGTTCGCATATGCAAGCTCCTGCCCCCGCCCTTTCATCGCCCCTCTGCTACCGGATCAAAGATCGTTCGCGGCGTCAAACGATGACGCGATGGGTATTGTCACCCAGATGCACCCCTGGCCGCAAGTCGGGTGTGGATCAAATGGCGGGAAAGAAGGACTTGCAAAGGTTGCAGGGAGTTTGGTAGGCTGCTGCTCGGGATCAGCACGGCCAGGGAAGGCCCGGGGAAGCTCGTATGGGCCGTCTGTCGCGCATTGTCTTGATTGTGCTGGGTTTGAGCGCAGCGTTGCAAACCGCTTTGGCGGAGCAGGCGGCTTTTCCGTCCCCGGCCCCGGCCCCGGCCTCGCCGGCCCCGCGCCCGCCGGCATTGCCGCGGGCGTGCAAGGTGTTGCATCTGCATGTGCGCGGGGACCTTGACTGTCTGCGGCTGGCGCGGGAGTTTGGGGAGGCGATCAGTGCGGCGAGCGGGGACGGCACGGAGGTGCTGCTGCTGGAGTTCTCCGGGGACCGGTGGCGGGCGGATGTTGTGCACGCGATGGCGAAGGCGATGCGCGATCCTGGAACGCCCGCCGCGGCGGGGCGGGCGGTGTCGCGGCGGGTGTTGGTGCTGCTTGATGATGAAGCAGGGAGGGTTGGGTTCGGGCAGACTTCGCTGGCGCTGCTGGCGGATGCGTGCGCGATCACGCCACGTACGCGCATGGTGTTTGAGCCGGCGGATGACCTGCGGGCGACGGCGGGCCCGGAGACGGATTGGGAGCGCGTGGATCGGGAGCTGCAAGGCCTGCTGTATCTTGCGGCGAAGGATCGACAGGCGGATGTGCTGCTGAGTTCGCTGTTGCCCCGGCCCAGCGGGCCGCTATGGGCAGCGCCCGCCGCGGATGCATCGCTGCCTTGGCGGCTGGCGCACAACCGTCCTGCGCATGCATCGGCGGCACTGGTCGTGCCGGAGGGTGGAGAGGATGGCGCGGTGAACGTGCGGATTGATGGTGCGATGGCCGCGAGACTGGGGATTGTGACCTGCCAGACGAAAGATGCGGGGCAACTGCTTGCGAGCCAGGGGATGCGTGCGCGGCCGATCATCCGGAAGGAACTGGTCAGCGGGCTGAACGAGGCACGCGGGAAAGTGATCCGACTTGTAGAGCAGCTTGATGAGGGACTGCGCACGGTGGACATTGATGTTGCGCAGGCGGCGAAGCTGCGAGGACAGGAAGCGCCGAAGCAGAAGCGAGAAACCGGGGAGCGGGCCAAGCGGTTGATTGTGGAGGCCGAGCGGCGGCTGCTGGATGCGGAGGCGGTGATGACGGAGTATCCGGAGTTGCTGTCGGCACTGCCGCCGGGGCGCACGCCGGTGGGGCAGGATCCTGAAAAGCACCCGATGCTGTGGCGGTGGCGGTTTCAGGATCTGCGGAACGATGTCGATCGGCTGCGGGCGTCGGCGGAATCGCTTTCGCGGACACCATGAGATGGCAGGAAGGGGGGGACGCGGCGGGCCAGCGCGCCGACAATAGCCCATGGAACCGACCGCATTGTCCTCGCATCAACCGCACGTCCAGGACCCTTGTGTGATCTCGCACACGCGCACGCTGTTCTGGCACAATGTGGTGCGCGAGATGCTCAATGATCTTTCGATCATGTGCCAGACGAGGCCGGATCTGTTTGATGGGCGCTTTGGGATCGTGACGAGCCAGGGCGTGCGGGTGGGGATTAAAAACATCTTCCCGCTCTTTGCGTGCAGCATCCCGGGGACGGATTGGGAGCGTGAGTCATCGGTGGCGGTGCAGTGCACGGTCTTTCGCATCGCCACACCGGATGGGGAGATCTACACGCTTCCGGTGCATGAGATCGTGACGGTGCACTCGATGACGCCTGAGCTGATCGAGCAGATGGCCAAGGCCGAGCGAGAAGCCGAGGGGGACGACGCGGAAGAGACCGAGAAGCGGCCGTTCGGACTGGCGGCGTTTCACGCGCTGCCTCGGCTTCCGAATGCGGGGATTGAGGGGGATTCGGCAATCTGACAGGGGGCCGAGAAAGGGGCATAGGGAGCAATGGAGGGGGATTTTGGCTCCAAAGAATCCGCAACCCCGCTGTGCCACGAACATACGCTTGCACGAAGGGTCGGATTCGTGCTGCGGGGCGTCCCCGCGACAGTGAAGCCCGTGACCACGGGCGTAATCGCGAGGGCATCCCCGAACATGGCACAGCCGACCACGCTCATCGCCATCCCGGTCTACAACGAGGAAAAGTACGTCTGCCGCGTGCTCGCACATGCGCTTGAGTATGCGGATGATGTGCTGGTGATCGACGACGGTTCATCTGACCGGACGACGACGCTGCTGCCCAAGTTTCCGGTGGATGTGATTCGGCACGCGGTGAACCGCGGGTATGGCCGGTCGATGCGGGACGCGTTCGACTGGGCACGGCTGAATCGGTATGACTGGGTTATCACGATGGACTGCGATGAGCAGCACGAGCCGACAGCGATTCCGACGTTTGTGCAGGCAGCGCGGGAGAACCGGTGGGATGTGATCTCCGGCTCGCGGTACATGAGTCGCGATGATGAAGTGGATTCGCCGCCTGCGGATCGGCGGAACATCAACCAGATAATCACGCGGGAGATCAACGAGCGGCTGGGCCTGTCGCTGACAGACTCGTTCTGCGGGTTCAAGGCTTACCGCGTGGAGGCACTCAGGCTGTTGAAGCTGAGCGAGAACGGGTATGCGTTCCCCATGCAGTTCTGGGTGCAGGCGGCCGCGGCGGGGCTTCGGACGACGGAGATCCCGGTGAAGCTGATCTACAACGATCCGAACCGGACATTTGGCGGGCCACTGAATGATGCCGATACGCGGCTGCGGCATTACCGGCAGGTGCTGCACTGCGAACTGGAGCGGTGCGCCGATCGGCTGCCACCCGATGCGCTTCGGGATATTGATGCGGGGTGCCGGTGCGGGTGAGGGGAAGTGGGAAGTGGGAAGCTACATCGCGAGCCCTGCACCTACTCTGTAAGTCGACATGACAAGCGAATGTGCTGAGGCGAGTGGCGGCGGGGCGCGAGCGGCGAGCAGTGCGCCAGAAGTCACGATCCGTCCGGAGCCGCAGGCGTGGCGTGGGCTTGTCGCAAAGAGCGCTTCGGAGGAACCGGCGAGGCAGTTTCGGCGAGAGCTTGGGCTGCCGGATGATCGGCCGGTGATCATGTCCGGCCACCAGGCGCAGGTGTGGCATCCGGGGATTCTGGCGAAACTGATGGCGATTGGCGCGGCGGCGGATGTGCTGGGCGCGGCGGCGGCGTGGGTGGTCGTGGATCATGATGAGAATGACCCGCTGCAGGTCCGAGCGCCGTACATCGGCGGTGATGGGCGGCTCGGGGTCGCGACATTTGAACCGCCGGAGGGGGAGGAAGGCGTGCCGGCGTGCAGACGACCGGCGTGGGGGGCCGCGGAAGCGTGGGGGTTTCCTTCGAGCAGCAAGGAGGCCGCGCCGGGCGTTGCGGCGGGCATGGGCCGCATCCGCGCGGCGTTCATTCGGCATAGGGGCGCGGGTGATGCGGCATCGCAGGCGACGGCCGCGGCGTTTGAGCTTGCGCGTGAGGACGGAGAGACTGGGATGCCGGTTGCTGTCCGCGCGACAGAGCTGGCGCGGACATCGCTGTTTGGGGAACTGGTGAGGAAGATGCGAGAGAACCCGCGCGCGTGCGTTGAGGCGCACAACGCCGCGGTGAGCGCGTTCCCGCGCGACAGGATTGCGCCACTGGCAATTGATGGCGAAAGCTGTGAGTTGCCGCTGTGGACGATCGGCGGGGCGATGGGTTCGGTACGGCGGAAGGTCTTTTCGACCGAGCTTTCCACCTTGCCCGTCGAGAGCCTTGCGCCCAAGGCGCTGCTGCTGACGGGCCTTATGCGGCTGGCGGGGTGCGAGCTGTTCATTCACGGGCTGGGTGGGGAGCGGTATGACCGGATCACCGAGCTGTGGCTGGATCGCTGGCTGGGCAGGGCGCTCGCGCCCACGGCGATGGTGACGGCGACGATGTGGGTGCGGGCGCCGGGGTGTTGGCCATCGACAGAGCAGATCGCCCGGGCGGCGTGGGTGGCACACCGGGCGCAGCATGATCCATCGATGGTGAATGATGCTGCGCGGGGGAAAGAGAAGGCGGAGTTGGTGGAGCGGATTCGGATGTCGCCGCGGAAGAGCGCGGAACGATCGGAGTTGTATCGGGCGCTGCACACGATTCTGCGGGAGGCACGAGCAGAGCACGAGGGGGCGCTTTTGAAACTGGAGCAGCAGGCGGGCGCGATGCAGGCCCGCGCGGGTGAGTCGGCAATTGCTTCAGATCGGACGTGGCCGTTCCCGCTGTATGAAGCAGATCAGCTTGCGGCCCTTGGGGCGGCGGTGCGAGGGCGCTTCGCCTAGGCGGGTTTGCTTGCCAGCGCGAAGAGGGCGACGGCCGCGGCAACGGCGACGTTGAGCGAGTCGGCGCGGGCTCCGCCGGGCCCGATGGGCATGTCGATGTGAACCCGTGCATCGGACCGCGCCATGGCTTCTTCGGTGAGACCGGGGCCCTCGGTGCCCATCATGATCGCGAGGCGCTGCGGGGCGGACGCCTTGGGTTGCGCTGGCGATGCGCCGGTGTTGCCTCCCTCACTGCTGCTGCATGTGCTCGGGGACCGCGATAGTTCGGCGGCGAGGTCACGGATGTCGCGTGAGCCGTCGCCGGGGGTCATGGCCAGCAGCTTCACACCGGCAGCGCGGAGGCGGTCGAGGTCGCCGGGCCAGTCTTCAAGACGCGTCCAGGGGATGAGCAGGGCGTGGCCGGTGGAGACACGGAGGCACTTGCGATAGAGCGGGTCGGCGGTGCGCGGCGAGAGGAGCACCGTGACACCTGCGCCGCCGAGGGCGGCGGCGTTGCGGAAGATCGAGCCGATGTTGTCGTGGTTGAAGAGGTCCTCGAGGATCACGAACGGACCATCGCGCCCGAGCAGGTCATCGAGCGGGATGGGGCGCGGGCGGATTCCCGCGGCGAGGATGCCGCGATGGATGTTGAAGCCGACGATGTCGTTGAGGGTCTTCGCATCGGCGACAAAGACCGGAGAATCGTCGGGGAGAGGCTCGATCGCATCGCGCAGGGCATCGACCCGGTTGGGCGCGATGAGGAGCGAGCGGGTGCGGTAGGTTGATTCGAGCAGGCGGCGGACGACCAGCTCGCCCTCGGCGATGAACAGGCCGCGATGGCCTTCGGGGTCGAAGGGGTCTTCGCGCTGCAGCAGCTCGTGATCGCGCAGGTTGCGATAATCTGCAACGCGGGGATCGTCGAGGGAATCGATGGTGACGAGTCTCACGGAGGCGAGGGTATCAGCCCAGCTTCTTGAGGCGCATCTGCAGTTCGTCGACGTTGGGCGAGGACTCGATGGCGGTGCGGACGTGGATGTACTCACCTTCGACCAGTTCGACCAGGGACTGGTTGAAATCCTTCATGCCGGCCTGCTGGGCTTCGATGCTGTGGAAGTACTCGCGGAGATCGCCCTCGCGGCCCTCGAGGATGTGCTTGCGCACGACCGAGTTGGTGACGAGGATCTCGAGTGCCGGGATGCGGTGGATCTCGGGGCGGAGCGTGGGGAGGAGCTTCTGGTAGACGAACGCGCGCATCTGGTACGCGAGAATCTTTCGGACCTGCTCGACTTCCTCCTGCTCGAACAAGCCGTAGATGCGGCTGAACGTCTGCGTCGTGCTCGACGCGTGGATGGTCCCGTACACGAGGTGGCCCGTTTCCGCGGCGTGCAGCGCGGCCTCGAAGGTTTCCTTGTCTCGCATTTCGCCGACGAGCACGATGTCCGGGTTCTCGCGGACGAGCGCGCGGAGCGCGATCTTGAAGTCCAGGCAGTCGATGCCGATCTCGCGCTGGTTAATCGTTGCCTTCTTGTCGTTGAAGATGTACTCGATCGGGTCTTCGATCGTGACGATGTGCACGGGCTTGCGCTCGTTCACGTAGTCGAGCATCGCGGCGATGGTGGTTGACTTACCCGAGCCGGTCACGCCGCAGAGCAGCACGATGCCCTGGGGCTGCATAGCGATTTCTTCCATGGACTTGGGAAGGTACAGCTCCTCGAAGCGGCGGATCTTCGAGGTGATGAGTCGGGCGGCGACGGCGAGCTTGCCGCGGGCCTGGAAGAGGTTCACGCGGAAGCGGTTGTGCTCGTCGTAGTCGTATGCGAAGTCGACCGAGCCGAAGTGGCGGAGGTCCTTGAACTGCTCCTCATCGAGGATGTGCTTGGCGATCGCGAGGAACTCTTCGCCGGTGACGGGGGTGGTATCCAGGGGCTTGAGCGCACCGCGGAGGCGGATCTTGGGCTTCTGGCCCGACTTCATGATGAGGTCGGAGGCCTCGAACTTGATCGCGGCCTTGAGGAAGTCGCCAAACCGCGTCTCGTGCGGGTCGTGCTTGGCATCGGGGTCGAGTGTGACGTGGCCGGTATGGTGGGGCGCGGAAGAAATAGAGTCGGAGGAAACACTCATGGCGGACCCGTTTTTGGCGCCGATCGCTGCGGCTCCGGAGGCGGGGCCGCTGGATGACGCGGTTGCTTGATCGTTCAGCACAGATTTCGACGGCCCCCGAGGGCCGCTCCTTGGAGTGTACACCAAACCACCCGCACTTCGAGGCAGCGGGCATCGCCCCCGCACGCTCTTCCGGGAGCGGTCGGGTAACCAGAACAAGCCGGGCTATGGGGAGCCGGCAGGTTCGATACGTGCGGCGCGCACCGCCTGTTTCCGGCCGCGGATATGGGGTGGGGGCGCAGAGGAAAAATGGCAAATGGGGAGGGGAAGGGGTGAGGGGCGAGGGGGTGAAGGGGTGAGGGGGCGCGAGTTTGGAATGAAAAGTTGCGCGCGAGACTCCCCATTTATGGGGAACTCGTTTGGATCATCGCCATCGGCATGCGCTGCATGGTCTTCATCACGGGGCGCGAGAGCGCGGCCGAGGATGCGGAGCGGCACGAACTGGCCATTGTGGGAAGTCTGCGCAGCGGCAGCTTTGGCCGCGGAAACGGTTGAATCGGTGGACATGTGGTTCCCCCCTCTGAAGACCCCTGTGTGGCCGCGGGAGCGCGGCGTGGTGCGGAGTATACAGCGGGTGGAGGGGGAGTGCAAGGGATTTGTTTGGGTTGTAGTGATGGAGCTAAGTTGTTGCTCTAAAAGCACTTGCAGTGGCGTGGGAAACCTGCGATGAGGATGCTAATCGATCCGGCGTGCGGCGTTCGGTTGGGATTGGTATTCTGTGGGCGTGACAGCCAAGAAGACGACGACCAAGAAAACACCCAAAGCACATGGAACGGCCACGCCGAAGCCCAAGGGCCGGAAGGCCAAGGGGGAGCGGTCCGCCGCGGAAGCGGCTGCGCCGGTCGTGGCTGCACCCAGCGCGGGTCGGCCGTCATCGCTGCTTGATACGCGGGTGATCTACTGCGGGGACAACCTTGAGCAGTTGGCAAAGCTGCCGGATGCGTGCATCGACCTGGTGTACATCGATCCGCCGTTCAACAGCAACCGGAACTACGAGGTGTTCTGGGGCGAGACGCCCCCCGCAAAGAGAAGCGATCGTTCGAGGATCGGCACGCGAACACACAGGCGTACATCGACTACGTGCGGCCGCGGTGTCAGCAGCTTGCGCGGGTGCTGAAGAAGACGGGGAGTTTTTACTACCACTGTGACTGGCACGCGTTCAACTGATCAACGGCGTGC
Source organism: Phycisphaerales bacterium (assembly GCA_038247555.1). GTDB lineage: Bacteria > Planctomycetota > Phycisphaerae > Phycisphaerales > UBA1924 > JAHBXL01. Next base: position 38,756 of record JBBRUT010000017.1, read on the forward strand.
GACATGCCTTGTTCGCCCATTCCCGTTGGAAGTGCCGTTGACGAACAAGAGCGTATGTTCCACATTGCGCTCCAATCCGATCGGCTTGCCATGTAGGTCACGTAGATCGATCACCGCGCCGTGAGGGGTGAAGACTTCATCGAAGCGGGAGACGTGCTCGCCCCAGTAGACCATCGCGCAGGACATCGGGGCGCCCTTGCCGCCGTCCTTGCCATCCACCAGAAACTTCAGGCGCGTGTCGTAGAGGAAGGCGATGGCGTGGGCGAAACCGAAAACGTAGTCCTTCCAGTGCTTGGTGTTGGTGGCGACGGGGACCAGGGCGAGCACTTCCGCACCGTGTTCCTCGTGCGCCATGGCGCAACTGCGCAGCCAATGCTTGATCGTCGTGCCACGCTCCCGATCGGCCCCGTAGGGCGGATTGACGTAGATGGTCGGGTCGTTCCAAGCCTCGCGAAGGCCGTCGTGCTTCGGCAGTTGGTACTCTACTTCCGCCTGAACCACCGAGTACCGATTGGAGCAGGGGTCGAGGGCGATGGTTCCGCCCAATACTTCGCGCACGGCACGAACATACTTCGGCGGCGTACACCACGTCTGGCTGGTCGAGATGATGCTGCGTCCTGCGGTCATGGCTGACGAATCCTTTTCCAATCCTTGCCCGCAAGTATGACCATGTCTGCGCGAAGTTGCTTGAGCGTGCCCACTGGGGGGCCGGGCGCGATGACGTTGAACCAGCTCTCGACTTCCGTCTCGTGCAGCTTGAAGTAGCGTTTTAGAGCTTGGTCCGCCTTGGCCTCGATCTTGACCTTGGTGAAGGAGTTGCCGGTCTTCTCCGCGTTGTAGCTGGCAAGGAATGCGTCCTTCGCTGGCTTCAGTTCAGCGACGGGGTTGCGGAGAAGCTTCTCGATGAACTGACTCAGTCCAAAGTCCGTGAGAAACAGGAGCCAGTCATACGAATGCGCGAGGACTTTTAGTTCCTTGTTCTGGTTCTCTGCCGTGAACCAGTTGCCGTGATTGCTGACGACGCCGACGGTAAGGATGAAATGCCGAAGCGCCTCTCGGTCGTCACCGTCGATGATCTGACGGAGAAGCGTGTCGTAGTCGCCGGTGCGAAGCTTGCCACCCCCGGTGTCGAGCACGCCCTGCATCTTGCCGGTTTGGAGCCGGAACTTCTGGAGCGACGAAACGGATCGGGCGACGTACGCGCCCTGCTTGGCCTTCTCGATGGTTTGCGGTCCCTTCCGCATTCCCTCCTCAACGCCGACTCGCTTGCATTCGAAGATCGCGAAGGGAGCGGTGAGCAGGTCGGTCAACGACACCGTGCAGCTATTGGCGTCCGCGGCATCGATGTGAGCGGTCGTGAAGCCCCCCGCGTGCTCGGCGACTACGGCGGAGTTCCGCATGACGTTCGTGCTCGACAGGATTTGTTCGTCGCGAAGACTCGTTCCGGCGGACAGCTCACCAGCGAGTTTGAGAAGTTTCTTCGAGGTGAGAGGCAACTGCATCGGCTTGACGTGAACCGCCCGTTTGCCGACGATGGGGTGCGTCGAGAACTCGACGTTGTGCGTGATCTCTGAGTTCGCGAACTCGGGCGCTGGCCGCTCTATTGCCGTGGCATCCCGCAGCCCCCACGCACAAAGCGTGTAGAAGGTGACGATCTCGACGAGCGTCCCCAGAGCTCTGCCCGACGCCTTTTTCTTGTCGAGCGCGTAGTGGAACACCTCTTCCACGAGGATGTTCTGGAGTTTGTCGACGGATGGGTAGGCCAAGAATCACTCCTCCACTGCATGATAGCGATCGGCCAGCAAGTGTGTGCGCCTTCTACCCTTGAAGGTGGAGAAGCTCCGCGCCATCCCCCCTTCGAGTTTGAGAACTGGGCGGTGATCGCGCTGGGCGGGATTCCGAACAAGGTGCAGGTCGGGGATATGGGGATCGATGGGCGCATCTACCCGGTCGGGACCAAGCCGAACGACCAGAAC
>JBBRUT010000018.1:0-39867 GCA_038247555.1 Phycisphaerales bacterium
CCGGTCTGGGTCTTGGGGAATGCGATGACATCTCGGATGTTCGATGTTCCGAGGAAGTTCATGACGAGGCGGTCGAGGCCGAACGCGATGCCCGCGTGCGGGGGCGCGCCGAACTGCAATGCCTCAAGCAGGAAGCTGAACTTCTCCTTGGCCTGTTCGGGCGTCAGGCCCAGGAGCGTGAACACCTTTGACTGCACCCGCGGGTCGTGGATACGGACGGAACCGCCGGCGATCTCCTGCCCGTTGAGCACGATGTCGTACCCAGCGGAAACGATCGCTTCAATGGTGACTTCGTCATCGACATCGGCATCGACGAAGGCCTGGGCCTGATCGTCGTTGGGCGCGGTAAAGGGATGGTGCATCGCGACCCACTTGCCGGTGTCTTTGTTGCGCTCGAACATCGGGAAATCTTGAACGATCAGGAAGTTCCAAGGTCCGCCTTCGCAGCCGGGCTTGGGAACGACACCCATGTCGCGGGCGACAACCTGGCGCAGCTCGCCGAGGGCCTTGGTGCAGACGGAGTACTCATCGGCGACGAAGAGCACGGTGTCGCCCGGCTTCAGGCCGAGCGTCGCGACCAGTTCGTCCTTCACGCCGCCCAGGAACTTGGCGATCCCGGTTTCAAACTCGCCCGCGGCGTTGACCTTGACCACGGCGCAGCCACCTGCGCCAAAGCCGCGGACGAACTCGTGGTAGCCGTCGGTGGTCTTGCGCGTGAGCTTTTCGGCTCCGCCGGGAACGCGGATGGCCTTGACGACGCCGCGCTTGGAGTTGAACTTCGGACGGTCCGCGCCCTTGGCGAGGACGTCTTTGAAGAAGGCAACATCGGTCTTGGCGGCGAGCTCCGAGAGGTCGGTGATTTCCAGACCGTAGCGAGTGTCGGGGCGATCGATGCCGAAGCGCTCCATAGCCTCGCGGTAGCTCATCTTCAGGATCGGCGGGACTTCGTACCCGGTCATTTCCTTCCAGAGGCGGCGGACGAAGCCCTCCATCATTTCGACGACGTGCTCTCGCCGGACGAAGGACATCTCCAAGTCGATCTGCGTGAACTCGGCCTGACGGTCGGCGCGCGGGTCCTCATCGCGGAAGCAGCGGCAGATCTGCATGTAGCGGTCGCAGCCGGCGACCATCAGGATCTGCTTGAAGAGCTGAGGAGATTGCGGCAGTGCGTACCAGTTCCCCGCGAGGTGACGGCTGGGCACAAGGAACTCGCGTGCACCCTCGGGCGTGCTCTTGTAAAGCACGGGGGTCTCGATTTCGAGGAAGCCGTTCTCGTCGAAGTAACGGCGGGTGGTCTGATAGACCTTGTGGCGCGTGGCAAGTGCCTTCTGCATCGCCGGGCGGCGGAGATCGACATAGCGGTACTTGAGGCGCAGCTCCTCGTTGGGGAGCTTGGCCAGGTCATCGGGCAGGAATGGCGGGTTGGCCGTCTTGTTGAGCACTTCGAGCTTGCTTGCGACGAGTTCGACCTTGCCGGTGGTGAGCTTTGGGTTCTCGCCGCCCGTGCGGACCCGCACCGAGCCCTCAACCGCTATCACATCCTCGTTGCGGAGCTTGTCGGCCTGGTCCATCGAGGACGCGGCATCCTCGCGGTCGAACACCACCTGCGTCAGGCCGAAGCGGTCGCGGACGTCGATGAAGATCAGGTTGCCGTGGTCGCGGTAGGAGTTGACCCAGCCGTTCAGACGGACGGTCTGACCGACGTGCGAGTCACGGAGTTCGCCGCAGGTGTGCGAGCGACGGAGCATGGGAATCCTTTCGGGGCGATGCGAATCCCGCCGCGGGCTGTTTGCGGCGATGGGCGGTGACTATAGGGACGGGGTTCTCCGCCGCGGCGGAACTTCGCACACGGGAGATAGCATGGCCGTACACTCGGTCGCATGCATGATGGAGCGGCACAAACACTCGCGCTGGCGGTCGGCGTCGGCGCGCTGGTCAGCCTGATCTGCGGGCGATTGCGCATCCCAGCCGTGCTCCCGCTCCTGCTTATCGGCGTTGCGATGGGATCATCGGGGCTCGGTCTTGTGGATGCGGGGCAGCTGGGCAACGGCCTTAAGGCGATCGTCTCGGTCTCGATCGGCCTGCTGATCTTTGAGGGCGGGCTGCACCTATCTGCCCGCGAGCTTGGCAAAGAGCCGGCGGCGATCCCCCGGCTGCTGACTTATGGGGTGGTGCTGACGGGCGTCGGTGTGGCGCTGGCCGGCCGGTACGCGGCGGGTCTGCCGTGGACCGCCGCGGCCGTTCTCGGCGCATCGCTCATCGTGACCGGCCCGACGGTTGTGCAGCCGATCCTGCGAAGGGTCCGGCTAACGCCCCGTTTGCACGCCTCGCTCAGCGCCGAGGCGATCCTGATCGATCCGATCGGCGTGGTGGCAACGGTGAGCGTTCTGGAGGTGGTGCTTCTGACGATTGGCGCGAAGACCGCGACCGGGCAGGAGCTTGCGATCCTGGCAACGCGGATGATTGTCGGGGGCCTTGCGGTCGGGTTGGCGGTGGGGCTTGCGGCCCGCGGGACAGCGTGGCTTTTGTCGCTGCGGAGCCCGATCTCGGCTTCGGGCCTGAACCTGCTTGCGGTGGCGTCGTGCATGATGGCCGTCGGGCTGGGCGAGTGGTTCGCACCGGAGGGCGGGCTTGTGGCCGCGACGCTGTGCGCGGTTCTGCTGGCGAACCTGCGCACGGTGACGGTGAAGGATGTGCACGAGTTTCACGAGCAGGTGTCGGGGCTGCTGGTGGGAACGCTGTTTGTTCTGATTGCGTCGAGGGTGGACCTTGCCGCGCTCAAGGACCTGAACTGGCGCGATGGCTTGTTCGTTGCGGCGGTCGTGCTCATCGTCCGGCCCGTAAGCGTGCTGCTGTCAACCCTCGGCACCGCACTCTCCGCGCGGGAGCGAGTGTTTGCATCATTCATGGCGCCGCGCGGCATCGTCGCCGCCTCGATTGCATCGATCGCCGGGGCACAGCTGCGGGCGGCCGGGCCGGAGCTTGCCGTCGATGCGGCGCGGTTCGAACTGCTGGTGCTCCTGGTCATCATCGTGACGGTCGCGCTCGCGGGGACCTTCGCCGTCCCGGTGGCCAAGCTTCTGAAGGTTGAAGCGGGACATCCCGGCGGCATTTTGTTCATCGGCGCGCACAAGCTGAGCGTCTCGTTCGGACTTGCGCTAAGAGCGGCAGGCGTCGGTGTGCTGCTGGTGGACTCCAACGAAGATCGTGCGGCGGTTGCCGAGGCCGCGGGGCTCCGGGTCGCCCGCGGCGATGCCACCGACACCGCGTGGCTTGATGAGCAGGCCGTTGCCGCCGACCTCGGCTGGTTGGTCTCTTGGACCGGCAACCCGGTCGTCGATCGCGTAGTGGCAAGATGGGGTCAGATCCGATTCGGCTCAGGCAGGGCTGCGGCGTGGACAACCCACGGACTCTCCACCTCGATCACCCCCGGCGACAAGTCTGGCTTGCGAGCATTGCTCGAACTGATTGACCGGATTCAGGTCGGTCGCGAGATGGTTTTGAAGTGGACCGCACCGGCGGGAGATCGTCTCCTGCTGGCCGAAATGAAAGGTGGCAAGGTGATCGCACTCGCCCCAAGTGCGCAGAACACCGAACCGCGTGACTTGATTGCAGTGGTTGATGCGGCGGATGCTGCCTCAACGATCGCAGGGCCTCCGGCGCCCTAGGCGGCGCGAGCCCGGGCCCGCCCTGCGCCGCGGATCACCACCGATGAGGCGACGTTCAGCACCGTGCTCCACGCCTCCTCGATCTCCGGAGTCCACGATTCGCCGGTGGTCTCGCGCATCGCTTCGAGCATTGCATCGCGTGCCATGCCGTAGTGATGGGGGAGGATCCCCGAGTGCAAATTCCGCACCCCGAACTCCGTCAGGATGTGTTCGATCGCGGTCAGCCGCGTCGCGTTCTTCGTCAGGGTTCCCAGTGCGGCCAAGAGGTCCTGGTTTCGCCGGGTGGTGTCAATCGGGAACATGGCGCGGAGCGGCGGGTGGGCCTTGAAGAGCCGGGTGAAGAATGCCGCTGCGAGCTGCTCTCCGTGAGGCGCGATCAGCTTCAGGCTGGAGCGAAGGTCCTCGAGTTGGTGGCTGGTCAGCATAATCGAAGTCTCCGGCCTCGCGAAGCATCGGTACCGGATGCCGCCTGCGCGGCGTGGATCATTTCCGGACCCCCCATTGAATCGGCCAGAAGCCGGGTGGTGCTTGATGCCCACCGAGCAGACGGTCAACCGCCGCCGCGGCCGGATCGGTGCTGACTCCACGTGTTGCCCTGTCCGCACAATCTGCGTGGGCCAATCAGAGCGCAGGCTTCCCGCCCGCCGCACGGTGACACGAGTGTGCTGCGAGCGCCGCTGGGCCGGTATTATCGACCCACGCTGAACCCGGGGAGGGGGCAAGCCGGGCCGGGCACGCCGGGCCACGCAGGACCTGCTCATGTCAACCGTTAATCGCTTTGGATTCCGCGATCTGCCCTTCATGGGCGTCATTCACGTCAACAACGAGGCCATGAAGGCCGGATGGCGAATGGGCGACCCGGCTTGGTCGAACCTCGGCCAGGGCCAGCCGGAGGTTGGGGATATCGCGGGTGCACCGGCGCGGCTGGCGAGCCTGAACATTCAGCCAGCCGATCATGCGTACGGTCCGGTCGAGGGCATCCCGGAGTATCGCGAAGCGATCGCCGCGCACTACAACCGGCTGTATCGCAAGGGCAAGGCATCGCAGTACACCGCGGAGAATGTGTGTGTCGCGCCGGGCGGGCGTGCTGCGCTGACACGGCTGGCCGCGGCGATGGACCGGACGCGGCTTGGGTACTTCACGCCGGATTACACGGCCTATGAGGACATGCTGACGACGTTCCCGCGGATCGAGCCGGTGCACATCGAGCTCAAGGCGGAGAACGGTTGCAGGATCGATCCGGCGGAACTGAACCGCCGTATCCAGAGCGATCGTTTGGGCGCGATGCTGATCAGCAATCCGTGCAACCCGACAGGAGTCGTCGTGTCGGGGGATGAGTTGAAGGCGTGGGTCGAGCTTGGACGCCGCCGCGGCTGCACCCTGCTGATGGATGAGTTCTATTCACACTTTGTCTATGCGAACGGCGCGTGGCCCTCGGGCAAGGGAGTCTCGGCTGCCGAGTTTGTTGAGGATGTCAACGCTGACCCCGTGGTCCTGATCGACGGGCTGACCAAGTGCTTCCGATATCCGGGCTGGCGGTCGGGATGGGTGGTGGGGCCCAAAGCGGTGATTCAGGCGATGACCGCGGCGGGCAGCTTCCTGGATGGCGGCGCAAGCCGGCCCATTCAACGACTGGGGATCGAGGCGCTCGCCCCCGGGCGGGCTGACCAGGAGACGAATGCCGTGCGCACAGTCTTTGCCGAGAAGCAGAAGCTGACGCTGGGCAAGCTCCGCGAAGCGGGAGTGCGCTTTCCGGTGGTGGACAAGACACCCCTGGGCACTCCCACCGGGACCTTCTACGTCTGGGGCGATGTCTCACAGCTGCCGTCCACGATCAATGAAGGGGAGAGCTTCATGCGGGCAGGCTTTGGCGCGCAGGTGCTGACCGTGCCGGGGGTGTTCTTTGATGTGAACCCTGCCAAGGCTCGTACCGGTGCGTCGCCGCTCAAGCATTTCGTGCGATTCAGCTTCGGCCCGCCGCGGCAGAACCTCGGGGCCGGGCTCGATCGCCTGGTAGCGATGATCTCGTTGCACCGGAAATAGAACACGCTTAGCAATCGGGCGGGAGACTCAGCATCCGGCAAACCAGATGGACAGGAAGAAGAAGATGTCCGGCACACCAATCCCCGGTGTGCCATCGATATCGGCCGCCGGATCCTGAGCAAACCAGGCGCTCAGGAAGGCAAAGATATCGGGGACATCGGCCGATCCGCTGCCGTCAAAGTCGGCCGCGCAGGGCGGCGTGCCGTTGATCACAAAGTCAGTCGATGACTCGTCAGAGCCGGTGTTGCCCTGTGCATCGCGGGCAACAATCCGCAGTCGGGCCTGCTGGGTGATGATGTTCGGGACAACCCATGCGTGCGAACCATCGGGTGGGGTCGCCGAGACGATGGTGGTCTCGAACGTCGCGCCTCCGTCTGTGGAGAGCAGGATGTCGACATTGCTCACGCCGGCATCATCGTCGTTGAGCCAGCGGATCGAGACATTGTCGCCCGGGTTCAGCGATTCTCCACCACGCAGGTTGCGGAGATAGGCCGTCGGCGCGAGGCCGCCGTTGTCGCCAGCGTTGCCGAGATGCTGGGGGACGTGCATCACGATGCAGTGCATGACTCCTGCGGAGGTCACGATGGCCTGGCAGTTGAGTTGAAAAATCTGCTTGCCCGGCATGTGTGCCTGCCAGGTTGCGAGCGCCTGCGCGTTGTGCCCTGCCGCGACGATTGTGGAGTTGGTGTAGGAGGGGATGATCACGATGTCGTTGCACATCACGACGTTCGTGTAGGTGTAGTGGGTCCCGCTCAGCGCGCGTCCCGGCACCCGGTCGATCGTCCACCCATCGCTGATCATCGCCGCGGCGGTGGTGTCGCAGATGATGTCCTGCGTCGAGCCGACATTGTTGGGCCAGTCGGCGATAATCGCGGATTGATCGCCGGTGATCTGCATCCACATGTCGATGTGCTGGGTGAGATCGACAGAGGTGGGGAAGGGATTGGTGAGCGTGGTGTCGACGCCCTGAAACTGGTTCCAGTAGCCGATGATCTGGGTCTCGGTGAGCGTTGGATTCTCGTTGCCGATGAGCCGCGTGGCCCAGGCGTCGCCGATGCCATTGAGATGGTAGTTGCCCCCGCCATGGATGAGCGGAAGAAGGTACCGAGCGTGGTTCTTTCGGGCCGCGAACGCCGTCGGGAAGAGGTTGTCCTGCGGGCGCGGCCGGTTGTAGGTGTGATCGATGATGCCGCGGACATTTCCCTCGTAGATGTAGCGGGGGCCGTAGTCGCGGAGCCACACGGTGTTGGTAATTGTGAGCATGAACTCGACACGCGACATGTTCGCGCCGGCACTGGTGAGCAGCGTGATCGCGTTGTTCTGGGCCGCGACACTGTCGCAAGCCACATAGAGCTTTGCGTTGCCCTGATTGGTGATGAGAGCACCCATTTGCGCCAGGAGCGTGGTGAAGCTCTTCCACGCGAGGATGATGCCGTCGGAGGGTTCGTACTCACCCGGGCAGCGGATCGCGCCGGTCGGAGCTGTGTACGGACCTCGAAGTCCCAGACCATCTCCGCCGCCATCCTGACCAGCCACGAGTGGGTGGGACTGCAGATAGGTGCGCTCGTTGTCGGTCAGATATCGGGGGATGGGTGGGGCGTCGGGCCCCGTTGGGAACACCAGTCTGCCGTCGATGAGCGCGGGTTGTCCGAGCGTGGGGGAGGCTTCAGCATCTCGAGCCGGGGCGGCGGATTGAGCCGCGGCGCCTTCACACCACAGGAGGAGCGCGGCGGAGGTGCAAAGGACGAACATCGGGCGGATCTGCATGGTCAACTCCGCGGGCGAGTGGGGTGTTGAAACAATCGACGGTGTGGTCACGAACCGAAGCCTACCTCAGGACCGGGTCCCTTCCAACCGTTCGCTCGATCTGGTGCGCGGTTTCGCGGTTTGTCGGAAGCGATCAATATTCACGAAGCGGGTGCCGCCTGAGTGGAGGAATCCGGACCTTTCCCGTACGTGAGCGCAGTTAAATACTGGCCCCGGCAGAGCGATGGGTTATGGTATTGGGGCGATCAGGACTGGTGGGGCGGTCCGAGAACGAGATGGTAAGGAGCGTTTACGTGGTCAACACCAGGAACAGCGGCCGCAGTGTCTTTGCGGGTCTGGCGATCAGCCTGTCATCTTCGCTTGCGCTGGCTGGCGGCTCTTCGGAGCAGACCGTGCTGATCATCGATCCCACCGACCCCAGCTCGCTGGAGGTTGGCCACTACTACGCGCTTCGTCGCAACATCCCCGCTTCAAACATCCTGTACATGAAGCCCGGAGCGTCGAACTTCACGACCTTCGGGACAACGCTTGCGGCGTTTCAAGGGGAACTCGCCGTCCGAGGGGTGGAGACGTCCGTTGACTTCATCATCATCGCGCCCAACCCGCAGTATCGTGTCGCGGCTCCGGGGTTGCTGTCGGATGTGTGCTTCCCGGTGAGTAACTTCAGCATCGCGAGTTGCTACACGATGGCGTTTATCCGGAACGAAGTTCTGTCCGGCACGCTCAGCGTCATGCATCCCAACCAATACGCCAGCGGCGCATTCTCATCGTGGGCGTTTGACAGCCAGACGACGTATGCCGCTGGCAATCCCTCCACAGGGAGCACGGCACGGCGGTACTTTGCCGCCGGTCTGCTTGGCCATACGGGCGAGTTTGGCAACACGGTCCAGGAACTCAAGGACATGATCGATCGGTCGGTCGCCGTGGATGGCACACGACCGACCGGAACGTTCTACTTCATGAACACGACGGATGCGGCCAGGAACGTGCGCAGCGCGCAGTTTGCCGCCGTCGTCACCACGATCAACAACAGCCTCGGCGGCACGGCGGTCACGCTCAATGGCGTGCTGCCCCCATCAGCCAGCGACGTCATGGGCGTGATGACCGGCGTTTCCAACTTCGATTGGAGCACTTCGGGCTCCACGATCATGGCCGGGGCGTTCTGCGACCACTTGACCAGCTTCGCCGCGACGTTCAACGGCAACGGTCAGACAACGGTGGATGCCTGGATCCGCGCGGGGGCCAGCGGTTCGGCCGGGGCGATCGAGGAACCCTGCAACTATCAGGGCAAGTTTCCCCAAGCTCGCATCCATGCCTTCTATCGCCAGGGAATGTGTCTGGCCGAGGCGTATCTCCGCAGCGTGCAGTATGTGCCGTTCCAAGGCTTGCTGTACGGCGACCCACTCACGCGTCCATATGCGTGGCCCCCAAACCTGAATGTGGCCGGCGTGCCGGGCGGTCCGGCTTCGGGCACGGTTGTAATCACTCCTACTGGAACAGCGACGTTGAGCGGCCGACAGATTGACCGCTTTGAGCTGTTCATCAATGGCGCCAGTCGCGGCACCGTGCTGCCGGGCGGTTCATTCAACGTCAACACCTTTGCGCTTCCCGACGGTTGGCACGAGGTGCGACTGCTGACGTGGGATAACTCGCTCGCCAAGCACACACGCTCATGGACGGGGCCACTTGTCGTTTCGAACGATGCGATCGTCGCTGGGTTAAATCCGCCCGCCAACACCATCCCGACGTTGAACGACTCTTTGACATTCGGCTTATCGGCCGCTGGCGCCGGTGTCCGCGAACTCCGATTGCTTGCCAACGGCCGCGTCGTGGCGACCCGAACCGCGGCTGGACCGGTGACGGTCTTTGGACGCAATCTCGGCCCCGGGCATGTCAAGGTCCAGTGTGAAGTGATGTTCGAGGGGAACTACACAGCGCGCAGTGCACCGGTCGAGATGAACATCATGGGAGAAGGGACTCCCGGCCCGACGGTTCCCGTCGCGCACAGCCACCGGAAGCGGATGCTCCGCACTCGCGGGGCGGCGGTCGAGCTTCCGGCGACGTTTGCTGATGCCTTGGGCACCGCCAGCTACGAACTGGTGACGCCGCCTGCGAATGCAACGCTCACGCTGGCGGGCGCGACCGCCATGGTGATCCCCGGAGCCGCCGTCACCAGCAACGACAGCTTTCAGTTCCGGGTTACGACACCTTCGGGCACCTCGAACACGGCGACGGTGACGCTCTGGTACGCGTGCGAAGGCGACTTTGACGGCGACGGCGCGACGACTGTGCCGGACATTTTTGCATTCCTCAGCGCGTGGTTCAGCGGCAGCCCTGTGGCAGACGTTGACGACAGCGGCGGCGCACCCGCTGTGCCGGACATCTTTGCGTTCCTGAGTTCGTGGTTCGCGGGTTGCCAATAAGACGGATCGCTGTTCGTTGTCGTGCGTCGGATACGTCTCGCCGGGGACCGGCGAGGTACCCAAGAGCCAAGTAGCAACGCGCTCAGACGAGCACGATCTCATCCTGCTTGCAACTGGTGACGATGGGGCCACGATCGGGGTCGACATACACGTCGATCTCATTCCGGCAGCCGAACTGACCATCCAGGTAGGCTCCCGGCTCGATTGTGAAACCCGTGCCGGCAAGCATCCGGCGTGTGTCCCGGGTCTCGAGATTATCGAGATTCATGCCCAGTCCGTGAACCCGCGCGCCCGGCGAGAGGCTGTGGCCCGTGCGGTGCTTGATGTGCGTGCTGTGCCCAAGGCGCTCCAGGGTCTGCCTCGCCGCGTCGTCAAGCTGCCAGCCTTCCACTCCCCCGGATTTCCATCCTTCCACCGCGCGGGCGAGTGAAGCGTCGCGTGCGGCCTTCACCGCCTCAAAGACCCGTCGATGCGCATCCGGCACCGTGTCCCCTGCGAATGCCGTCCAAGTGATGTCGGAGTAGATGTTCTCATCGCCCGGGACTCGGGCCCAGAGATCCATCAGAATCCAGTCGCCGCGGCGGATCTCCGCCGGTCGGCTGGCGTCGGGCTCGTAATGAGGGTCTGCGGAGTGTGCGTTCACCGCGATGATGGGTCCATCCGGCCATTCCAACTGGCTTGCTTTGAACCGATCTCGGATGAACTGTGCCGCCTCATGCTCGAACACCTTCTGGCCGGATTTCAGCCGATCGCGGATGAATCCGAACGCCGCGTCCTTGATGCCCGCAACGGTGCACGAAACTTCGGCGTGCCGGGCGACCGCGGCAGGGGACCACCGGGCGATGCTTGCCTGGATCAGGTCTCCCGAGGAAACGACTTCGACCCCGGCCGCACGCACCAGTTCCACAGTGCCGGCGTCGACTGTGCCAACCACGGGGAGGGCGTTCCCGGGGGAATACTCCATCGCGACCCGGCGGGTTGTCGAGAGGGTCGTGCTTAACCAATGGTGAAGATGCTGCCAGGAGACAAAGATGTCGCGGGCGATTCCCATCGCTTCGACATCCTCAAACTGCTGGGCATCCAGCGACTGGACCAGCAGACGAGGTGTACCCGAGGCAGGAATCAGGAGTGCCGTTCGGCGGGTGGTCACCCGCTTACCCCCCAGGAGCAGCCCCAGAACCGCGTTACTTCCGCGGAAGTCGAACACCAGCCAAGCGTCGATGCGCAGCTCTTTCATCAGGGTCTGAGCAGGCGTGAAGTCCATGGGGTCTCCGGGAGAGCGGGTGGATGCGGCGGTTGCCCGGGGTGGCAAAGCCGCCTGATGCCGGGGGGAGGGGGGTGCTGGACACTTTGAGTCGGCGAAGAGAATAGTCAGATCTGCTCGGAGATTGAATCGGGCATGCCCCTAGATCGAATATGATCGGAACCTTAGAAGGTCGGGGCATGCCGGAGCGACCGCTTCATGATCGCCAATGGTCAGTTTGTCGCGGAGCTTGTATTGGCCAGTGCGCAAGGGCTGGCGTCTATTACTGCTCAGAAGCTTCTGGAGCGTCGGCCGCAGGTGGCCGCTCGGTTCGGACCGGATGCTCGCACGCAGTGGCGCGACAGTGTCATCTCACGGCTGGAGTATCTCGCGGCGGCCCTCAGCACCGGAAGCCCAGCGATTCTCGCCAACCAGTTCGACTGGTCACGGATTGCACACGAGGCCCGTGGCGGGACCGAGGCCGCGGCAGACTTTGACGAAGCCATCCGATTGCTTCGCGAGGTTCTGCTCCAGGAGCTTCCCGGTCCCAACGGGCAGTTGGCGGCGAGCTATCTCGATCGCGCCATGACGCCGCCCAAGGGGTCGCGCGGACATTCGGGGTTGACGACTCCGCACCGAAAGCTGGCCGCAGAGTTTCTGCTCGCGATACTCGATGGCGACCGTCGCAAGGCTTGCAGCTTGATTCTGGCTGCTGCTGAGCCCGCGGCAGACCTGCCCGGCCTCTCCGTTCAAGAGATCTATCTCGATGTGCTCATCCCGGCTCAGCGTGAACTCGGCCGGATGTGGCACCTCAACGAGATTGGAATCGCCGAGGAGCACTTTGCGACCGCCACCACTCAACTGGTCATGTCCCAGCTCTATCAGCTACTTCCGTTTCAGCCCCCCAATGGGAAGGTGGTCGTAGCGGCATCAGTCGAAGGCAACGCGCACGACCTTGGTGTCCGGATGCTGGGCGATCTGCTCGAGTCTGCTGGATGGAAAACGGTGTATCTTGGCTCGAGTGTGCCCGGCGCCGATCTGGCCAGCGGGGTCGACTGCTTCCACGCTGATCTCCTTGCGCTCTCTGCGGGCCTGGGCACTCACCTTCCCACACTTGCCGAGGCGATCAGTCAGGTTCGCAAGATCAATCAGACGGTGAAGATTCTGGTCGGTGGGCACGCGTTCTCGCTGGGATGCGCCGACGAGGATGGCGTGCCGCTGTGGAAGCGTCTGGGTGCAGACGGTTTCGCGGCGAATGTCGACAGCGGGGTGCGGGAGAGCGCTCGGCTGGTTGAACTCGCGGTTTGATCTGAACCTGCTCAAATGAAAACAAGCCGCGAACTTCGCGGCCTGTGGTGTGGATATCCGTTGCCAGGTCAGGCCTCGGGCTTTAAGCCCGCCGACGACGCATGAGCGCGAGGCCGCCCATGCCGAGGGCCGCGAGTCCGGCAGGTGTCGGGACCAGCGTTGCCGAGGATGTGAAGGATGCGGTCGCCTGGTAGCCGTTCTGCGTTGCCACGGGGTTCGCAAAGCTGAAGGCGAACGCCTCATCCGTGAACACATCCCCGCCGAGAATCGGTCCGGAGAAGGTCACGTTGTTGCCCTGGAACTCGCTGCCGCCGAAGCCGAAGGAACTGGTCAGCAGCCCTCCGGAGAACGTGATCGTCATGAGCAGGGCGTTGCTGCTGTCGAAGAAACTGAGCTGTCCGGGTCCCAGCGTTGCAAAGGGCAACGGGCTGAGCAGCGAGACCGCGCTGATGGTGAACCGGGCGTCGGGGAAGTTGGGAGCCGGGAGGCCCGGCGTCTCGAGCAGCAGGCCCGGCGCGTTCCAGCCGCCAGTCAGCAATGCGGTGTTGGAGTTCACTTCAAACAGTGGTGTTGCCGAGCCCGAAGCGGGATCGGCGAACGTGACAATCGTTGCAGCATCGACCGAACCGGCGGCTCCGGCGGTGGCGATGGCAGCAAAGATACCGAGCGAGAGAGGGCGCATCATGTCTTTGGCTCCGCGGGAATGCCTCCCGTGATGCCAACGATGCGCCATCCATAAGATTCTGCAATCAAAGGAGTTGTGTTCGCGTCGCGATTTCCGTTACCGGACGCCGATCACGCGTCAGTCGTTTCCCAAGTTGCCATTCCGCGGTCCGAAAACACGCCCGGAGCGGGGCGTGCCGCGGTTATGGGAACGGCCGCGGCGGGCCATTGGGTTGGTAGTCGAGATCGTCCCAACGCGCGAGCGAGGTGATTTCGGATGCCACCACCAGCACTGCGTGTCCATCGAGAAAGACGCCGTTTGCGCCGCGGCCGTGACGCTTGGGGGCGATGCGCTGCGAACCTTGGGGTGTTTGAACGCCGCCAACCACGTTCGACGCTTGGTGCATGTCGTATGCGACGGCCACCCGCCAGTTGGTCGACCCTGATGCATACCACTCGTTGGCGTGCACCTGTGTCGGATCGTCGGAGAAGCACGAGAGGTACAGCGTGTCGTGCGGCCGGAGATACTTGCTCATCTTCGTGGGCCGTTTGGCGTAGCCGTTGACAACACCAGGACCGCTGAAGGAAATGCCGTTGTTCACATAGTGGATGTTGTGGCGATCCTTGGGCCGGGCGGGGTCTGTGTAGTACTTGGCGTGGAGGTAGAGATCGCCAATGCCTCCGTTGAGGTCGATCAGCGGATCGACGGTCGGCACGTGGTCATCCAGGAACGGGCGGAGCACAAACGCCCACGGGGGGTAATACCGGTTGAGCGGTGTTTGCGGTACTCGGGGCTCGGAGGTTCCGCTCTCCCGAGGCGTGAATTCCTTGTACATGTCGGCATACATGGTCAGCGCGAGGCCGATCTGCCGCTGGTTCGACAGACACACGGCGGTGCGGGCCGCGTTCCTCGCGCCGCGCATGGCCGGCAGAAGCAGGCCCACCAGGAGGGCAATGACCGCGATCACCACAAGCAGTTCGATCAGCGTGAAGCCATTGGCATAGCCCCCTCGAGGTAGAGGCCTGCCAGAGGATTCCGGGCTGAAAGGGTCGTTCCGCATAACCCTGAGAATACCCCAATGTCACGGGGATCGGCAACCAATCGGGCCGAAGACTCGAAACCTCGTGGCAAGGCTCTAGAATCGTCACGGATAGGAGAGCCTCTTTCGTGCAGCAGCAAGCCGTCAGTAAGTGCAAAGGCTCGGACCTCACCACACGCGGAATCCGCGTGCAGGTCGCGCCGTCCTATGTCAGCGAGCAATCGGACCCGTCGCAGAACCGATTTGTCTTTGCGTATCGAGTGCGAGTGACCAACGAGGCGCCGAGCAGTGTCCGGCTCACGGGCCGCGAATGGCGGATCGTGGATTCCGACGGCGAGTTGAACATCGTGAAGGGCGAGGGGGTCGTCGGACAACAGCCCACGATTCAGCCAGGGCAGACCTTTGAGTACTCGAGCTTTTGCCCGCTGACTACCCCCTGGGGCACGATGGAAGGCTCCTACGCGATGGAATCTGAGGACGGCCAGCGATTCATGGTTCTGATCGCCCGGTTCTTCCTCGTCGCCCCGCATTCGGACTGATTCGCAAAAACCGAATCGCCCGCGTTCTCGAAGCCAATCCCGCCACGGCATTTTCGCCAAGGCTGGGAGTTGCTTCCTTGCGCATCTTTGAGCTCAAGACCGAGGTGCGGGTGACGGGTCGGCTGGAGACGGTGTTCCCGTTCTTTGCCGATGCGGCAAACCTGGAACTTCTCACTCCGCCGTGGCTGAGGTTTCAGATCCTCACCCCCGGACCGATTGAGATGCGGGTGGGGGCGCTCATCGACTACCGCATCTGGTTGCGGGTCGTGCCGCTGCGATGGAGAACCAGGATCTCGGCATGGCAGCCCCCGTTCCGGTTCGTGGATGAACAGCTTCGCGGCCCGTATCGGCGGTGGATCCACGAGCACACGTTCACCCAGGACGGTGATGAAGTCATCATTCATGACCACGTGCGATATGCCGTCCCCGGGGGTCCCGCGTTCCAAAGTACTGCTCACAGAATGCTTGTCAGGCCGGAACTCGACCGGATCTTCAGCTATCGGGTCGGTGCGATGAAAAGGCTGCTGCAGTCGGGTGCGGGCGCAGAAGCCGTGGTTATGAGCCCCCCTTGAATGCGGCGAAGCTGCCGGAGTTGATCCAACCTCAGGCAGGAACAAACTCGGGGCTGTACGTCCGCCCGGGCAGACGAACAGACCTGCATCCCTACCCTCTCCGCAATGGATCGAGCCTGGGAATCCCAAGACCAATCGTCCGCCGGTCGGTCGGACGACCCTGACCGTCTGACGGTGCTGCTCAACGCGGCCGGGGCGGGTGACTCGGATGCCCTTCAGGTCGCGATGAACACCATTCAGGGCGAGCTCCGGGCCATCGCGCAGGCGAAGATGAACCACGAGCGGCCCGGCCACACGTTGCAGGCCACCGCGCTGGTGAACGAAGCGTACCTCCGACTGCTCGGCAAGAACGGGATGGAGTGGGAAGGGCGGAAGCACTTCTTCCGTGCCGCGGCGGAGGCGATGCGCAAGATTCTGATCGATCATGCCCGTGCCCGCAACGCCGCGAAGCGAGGCGGAGGCGAGGGGAACGCATCGGGGGCGCGGCGGGCACTCCTCCCAAGCGGAGTGGGGGGGCGAGCTGCGCTTTCGATCAGTTCTGTGGCGGACCTCGCCCGTGAGCCGGATCCTGACGGAATCTTGGCCTTGGATGAGGCGATCGTGCGCCTGGAGAGTGTGGATGCGCAGGCGGCATCGGTTGTCAGGCTGCGGTTCTATGCCGGGCTCAATGAGCAATGCGTGGCAGAAGCGCTGAACGTCTCGGAGCGGACTGTCCGGCGATCGTGGGCCTTCGCCAGGGGCTGGCTGCGGGATGCGATCGAGCGTGAGAGCCAATAGGAGCAGTGGATGGAAACGTCGCTGGACGCTCGCGCCCGGCTGATCTTTGACGAGGTGCTGGACCTTCACCCCGATGAGCGACCCTCTGCAATTGCCAGGGCGTGCGGGTCCGATGGGTTGCTGCTCCAGCGTGTCGTGTGCCTCCTGGCCGCGGCGGAGAAGGACGACGTGTTCCTTCGCGACCCTACTTTGGCTGAGGGTCAGCCGGAAGCGACTGCGCGGGGCATTGCCAGCGAGCAGCCGGGGTCCCGTATTGGTCCGTACCGTATTCTGGAGTTGCTCGGAGAAGGTGGCTTCGGCTCGGTATTCATCGCTGAGCAGCTTGAGCCGGTACGCCGCCGTGTGGCGCTCAAGATCGTCAAGCTGGGGATGGATACGCGGGCTGTGGTAGCCCGATTCGAGCAGGAGCGTCAGGCCCTGGCGATGATGGATCATCCCAACATCGCCCGCGTCTTTGACGCGGGGATGACCGACACCGGACGGCCGTACTTCGTGATGGAGCTTGTACGTGGCGACCCGATCACGAGCTACTGCGATCAAGTGCAGTTCAGCATCGTCGAGCGAGCCTCGGTCTTTGTTCAGGTGTGCCGGGCCGTTCAGCATGCACACACCAAGGGTGTCATTCACCGTGACATCAAGCCCAGCAACGTGCTCGTGAGCACGGTCGACGGTCGGCCCTCTGTGAAGATCATCGACTTCGGGATTGCGAAGGCGACCGACCAGCGGCTGACGGAGAAGACAATCTTCACCGAGTTCCGCCAGCTCATCGGCACCCCCGAGTACATGAGCCCGGAGCAGGCAGCCGGCAGTCTCGATATCGACACCCGGAGCGATGTGTATTCCCTGGGCGTGCTCTTTTATGAGCTGCTGACTGGTTCGACTCCCTTTGATGCACGCGAGCTTCGCTCCGCGGCGTTCGGCGAGATGCAGCGCATTATCCGCGAGATTGATCCGCCGCCGCCGAGTACGCGAGTCTCGCACGCCAAGGACGCCCTCGCGGGCATCGCCGCGCTCCGGCGGACGCCGCCGGGGCGGCTCGGTCCGATTATTCGAGGCGAACTGGACTGGATCGTGATGCGCACGCTCGATAAAGATCGTGCGCGTCGCTACGACAGTGCGGGAGATCTCGCCGCGGATGTGGAGCGGTTTCTCCGCGGCGAGCCGGTCGAGGCCGCGCCTCCGGGTGCGATCTACAAGCTGCGCAAAGCCCTGCGTCGGAACCGCCTCGCTGTTGGGACTGCCGGAGCTGTCGGGATCGCCCTGATGGTCGGCACCGGTATCGCGCTCTGGCAGGCGCGGATCGCGTCAACGGAGCGCGACGCTGCGCGTGCATCGGCAACCGAGGCCGACGAAGCCCGAAACGAAAGTGAGCTGCGCCGAAGGGAGACCGAACAGGTAGCCGAGTTCGAGGCCGCGAGGCTCAAGGCGATCAAGGTGCCCGACATGGGCGCGAGCATGCTCGTCGACCTCGTCGAGAACGCGCGTGCGGGCATGAAGCGACGCAACCTCGCGCAGGAAGAGATTGACCGTCGCGCCGAGCAGCTTTTTGACCTGCTGGCCGATGTCAATAAGACCGATCTGGCGCTTCGCACGCTCGACCAGAATATCTTCGAAGGCGCCATCAATGCCGTGGATGAGCAGTTCAAGGACCAGCCACTCATCGCGGCGAGACTCCTCAACACCCTGGGCGAAATCATGCTGGATCTCGGGCTGACCGATCGGGCCTCCGAGCCTCTCCTCCGCGCCGCCGAGATCCGTCGGCGCGACCTGGGCGACCTTCACATCGACACGCTGGCGGCGATCGGGAGCGTTGGGGAGCTTCGACTCGCGCAGTCGAGGCACGCCGAGGCCGAGACCCTCCTGCGGGAGCTCGTGGCCGGCCGCAAGCAGTTGCTCGGCCCGGATGACCCAAAGTCACTTAGCGCAGCCAATAATCTGGCTATGTCCATGCTCTTGCAGGGCAGGATGGCCGAGGCCGAGCCAGTTTTGACAGATCTTCAGCCTCGCATCATCCGCGCTCTCGGCCCGGACCATCCTGAATCGATCACCATCACCATGAACATGGGTGGCGTCATGTTGGAGCTCGGGCGCCCCGCCGATGCCGAGCCCTACTTCAAAGACGCCCTGGCGTCCTATCGTCGCATCTCCGCACGCGGCCCCGAACCCATCACCTGCATGAGCAACCTTGCGCTTTCGATCGAGAAGCAGGGCCGTCTCGCCGATGCCGAGCCGCTCTACCGCGAGGCGATGGAGACCGCGCGTACCCAACTCGGTGAAGAACATCCTTACACCCTGCTCTTCAAGAGCAATCTCGGTTACCTGCTCTGCTCGATGAATCGACTCACAGAAGCAGAGGCGCTGACGTCGGAGGCCCTGAACATTCGCCGCAGGCTTCTCGGCGAAGCGCACAGAGATACACTCCAGTCTACACACAACATGGGCGTGCTCCTGATCGCGAAGAACGACCCGGCAGCGGCCGAAAGACACTTTCGTGACGCCATCGCTGGTCGCCTCGCCGAAAGCGGCGGCGGCCACTGGTCGGTCACGCAGTCCCGTGATGCCTACTCCAAGCTCCTCGCAAAGCAGGGCAGATTCCCCGAGGCCGAGCGCATCCTGCTCGATGCTCAGCGTGAGACAACCGAGTCCAAGCATTCCTCCGGCAAGCAGCGGGATGGGCGTGCCTCGGCCCTTGCTGCGTTCTATGACGAGTGGGAGCGTGCCGAGCCGGGCAGCGGCTACGCCGCGCAGGCCGCCCGCTGGCGCGATGCGACGGGCAGTTCGGCACCCTGATAGCTCCCGATCACACTCTCCACTAGACGCATTTCAGACCTGTTTCTATCTTCCAACAGGATTCTTGGCCGCGCAGTGACTGCGCTTGCGCCTGCGTGGTTGGCGAGTCCACAGGCCGGGCGAGAGGTTGTCTTTCCGCAGCCGGGCCGACTGGTGTCGTCGCTTTTTCGGAGGACACAATGAGTATGTCGAAAAGCTTTGTTACCGTTGGCATGGCGATCATGACGGCGCTTCTTTGTCAAGCCGCGGGCGCGCAAACCACCATCGCCCCAGCCACCCAGACTCGCGCCATCTCTGTGAGCGGGGCAAGGGTGTACTTCAGCGACGGCACCGCCGAGTTCTGTACGTCTCAGCGTTCCCGAAGCGTATCGGTGGTCGGCGGCCCGATCACCGATCAGGTTGTGTTGCAGTTTTGCCCGCTCAACAGCGCGATCAAGGCGGATGGCGCGTACGTCTTCGCCGGCTCGCTTGGCACCATCGTCCGCTTCTGGTCCGGCGGACCCAGCGATGGTGTTACCACGATCGCGACGCCGTCGATCGCCCCCGACAACGCTTTCTTCAAGATCGACACCCAGGGTGACTGGGTGTATTGGCTGACTTCGGGTGCCATCGGCCGCGTTGGCCGCGACGGAAGCAACCCGACTCAGATCTCGCGTGCGCTCACATTCCGCAATGGCATGGCCGCGGCGAGTAACGGGTTTGTCTATTGGACCGAGGGCAACGATGGCGCCGGCGTCATCAAGCGTGCCGACCTTGCCTCTCCTTCACCCGTGATCGTCACAGGTGGCACGCTCAACTCTCCAACGCATCTGGCGACCGACAGCAACTTCGTGTACTGGTCGGAGGCAAATGGAGCGATCAAGCGAGCCCCGCTTACGCCCGGCGGCAGTCCGACCACCCTCCGTGCCGCGGTTGCTCCGTACATTGTGAACAGCCTCGTTGTCGATTCAACGCACGTTTACTGGCTTGAGTCTCTGAGTACGGGGAACAGCAGCCGGATTTTCCGGGTGCCGATCGGGGGCGGCACAGCGACGCAGGTGGGTCCTGGGAACCTGAACTTCGCGTTCGTGCTTCAGCAGGACACCGCCAACCTCTACTGGGGCGAGGGGCTGCTGGGTGACATCCGCCGTATGCCCAAAGACGCCGCGGCGGTCGGGCCGGACTTCACCTGGCTTGGGCTCGAAGCAACGCAGGGTATCCAGAACATCGCCAATGGTGTACCGCTTGCGAAGGGCAAGCCCACGCTCGTGCGCGGTTATGCGCGTACGACGCTTGCGAACTACCCCTATGTCACAGCGCGGCTCCAAGGAGTTCGCACGTCGAACGGTCAGCCGCTCCCCGGCTCGCCGCTGCGTGCGAGTGTCGAGCGAATGTCCGTGCCTCTGGACTCCAGCATCAACGACGCTCGCCGCAAGAACCTCGCCAGCACGTTCAACTGGGAGATCCCTGATAGCTGGTTGAACGGCGGGGTAACACTCACCGCGCAGATCAATAGCGATGGCGTCATCACGGAGACCAACTCATCCAACAACTCCATCACCTCCGTGATGCAGGTTCAGAGTGTACCGCCAGTGTGTCTGAAGCTCCGCCGGACTCGCAACACCGGCGCGCCAACCTACAGCGCTTCGGGCGCCGACTTCCAGAAGGTCATCAACCGCTACCGCACGCTCACGCCTGCACGCGATGTCTGGCTGTTCCCTCAGAGCGGCACATTCGAGGAGATCGAGTGCTGCACGTGGTACCCGCCGTTTGTCTACTGGGGCGCGTGGGAGGTCGGGGATGACTCCAACCAGATGATTGCGCAACTCATCACCGAGGAGACATTCTCGGGTAACCCCGATCAGTGCAGCGACGCCGGCGCGGAGACCCACCGAGTCGCGATGGTGCATCCCGATGCGCCGACAGGAGACCAGGGCGGATTCGCCAACTACGTGTGGAACGTCTCCTGGGTGAAGTTTTCCCAGAACGGCTCAAACGGACACGGCTCGCCCAACGGCGGCGGCACGCTTGCTCAGGAGATCGCCCACAACCACAACAGTTGGCCCTTCCAGCACCGCTGGGACCACGTCAACTGCGGTAACCCCGACGGTATCAACAACGACTACCAATACGCCACGAACACCATCGGGCCTGCCGGCGCGCTGAACTACTACGGCTTCGACTTCATCACGCGTCAGGTCATCCGCCCAAGCGATGCCCGCGACTACATGTCGTACTGCGGTCCGATCTGGGTCTCGGATTACAACTGGCGCGGCATGATGACCACGCTGGGCGCAACTCCGCTCCCCGCGGGACCGCCTCCATCGGGCAACTACATGTTCGTGATCGGCACGTTCGACCAGCACTCCGGCGATGCGACGGTGCTCCAGGCCTACCGAATCCCGGATGGGACCATTCCGTCTGCACGTCTGGCCACACTCCTCACGCAGCAGGAGAACGCCACACCCATCGACCCTGCCTATCGGCTTGAACTCCGGAGCAGCGCCGGGGCGGTGCTCAGTGCGGAGGATTTCGACATCGCCGAGGTCTCGCATGAACATGGCAACGACCGTCCGATCTTCACCGTGTTCCTTCCTGATCACGCTTTAACATCATCGGTCGTGATCAAGGACCGAGACACCAGCGCACAGTTGGGCTTCCGAGCCGCATCCGCCGCCGCGCCGGTCGTTTCCACGATCACCTCGCCCACCGCGGGCCAGTTGATCACCAATGCGCTGACCATCTCCTGGAACGCGAGCGATGCCGATGGCGACACGCTCACCTACATCGTGCAGTACAGCCGCGACAACGGCGAGAACTGGGAAGTGCTCGCCGCGAACACGCCCAACAACTCGCTGACTGTCGATGCAGTCGAGCTCCTTCCCGGCAGCCTGAACGCCACCGCGCCGGGCTCCTCGCGCATCCGCATCATCGCCTCCGACGGCTTCCGCACCGGCATGTTGACCTCCAACCCCTTCCGCGTGCAGAATCGCGCTCCGACCGCCACCATCACCCTTCCGCAGAACGGCACGCGCTTTGGCGCGGGTGAATCGATCCGGTTCCGCGGCGTCGGCTTCGATCCTGAGGACGGACACCTCGATGGTTCCGGTCAGCCATTCTCTTGGTCGATCAACGGGGTCTCCATCGGCAGCGGCGCGGACCTCATCGTCCCCGCGGGCTTCGCTCCCGGAACGTACACCGCCGTGCTCTCGATCGCGGACTCGCTAAGTCTCTCCGGCTTCACATCCGTGAGCTTCACCGTTGTCGATGGCCTCAGCGTCCAGCAGGATCAGGACGGCGACGGCATCCCGGATTCGCTCGACAACTGCAGCATGGTCGCCAACCCCAGTCAGACCGATACCGATGGCGACGGCTACGGCGATGCGTGTGACAACTGTCCGACCGTCTTCAATCTCGACCAGGGGGACCTGGATCAAGATGGTGTCGGCAACGACTGTGATCTCCAGCGTCTCTACGTCAACGCGGCGGCCGCCGGCGCGAACAATGGCACCTCCTGGGCAAACGCGTTCACCGCGCTCGAATCAGCGCTCGCGGCGACCGATACGCTTCCCACCGTCCGTGAGATCTGGGTTGCGCAGGGCCGCTATGTCCCAACCGCCCGCATCGCCCCGGCCGATGCACGCACCGCAACGTTCCGACTGCGGTCGAACGTCTCGATCTACGGCGGCTTCGCTGGCACAGAGCTTTACGCCGAGGACGCCGACCCGCGCACGCGCCCAACCATCCTCAGCGGCGATGTGCTTGGCAACGATGCGGCCGGCTTTGCCAACACCTCCGACAACGTCTACTCCGTCTTCCTGTGCGCCGCCAGCACCGTTGTCGACGGCCTGACCTTCATGCAGGGTAACGCTGCGGGCACGAATCCCAGCCTCGGCGGCGGCGTGCACATCACTGCCTCCGCGCCGATCTTCCGTCGCTGCGACTTCATCTCCAACCAGGGCGGACCAAACTCCGGCGGCGGCGTCTACGCCCCGTTCGTCGGCTCACCCATCTTCGAGTATTGCCGATTCCTGGGGAACACCGTCGTTGGTTCCGGTGCCGGCGCCCGCATCAATGGCAACTTCCCGCAGTTCACCAACTGCGTGTTCACCGGCAACTCCGCCACCGGCCTTGGTTCCCGCGGCGGCGCGGTGGCCACCTTCAGCGCCAATCCGTCGTTTGTGAACTGCACCGTGGTCTCCAACTCCGCCGCGGGCCTCACTGGTGGTCTGCACATCGAGGGCGGCGGCGCGTTTGCGGGCAGTGTCGTTAACAGCATTGTGTACCAGAACGTTGATACCAATGGGTCCAACTCGGGAACGCTCGCTCAGATCCGCGGACACAACGGCAGCATTGCCAACGTCGCGCGCTCGTGCGTGCAGGGCGGCCATGCGGGGACGAACATCTCCGCTGACCCCTTGCTGGTGAACGTCGCGGGACAGGATGGCATCACCGGCACCGCCGATGACCAGCCGCGGCCCGCGGCGGGCTCGCCCGCGAACGATGCGGGTGCGAACGCCTTTGCATCGTTCCTCTCCACGGATATCAACGGAGAGCCGCGGTTCGTGGATGACCCAACCCGGGCCGATACCGGTACGGGAGGAGCACCGATCGTGGATATGGGCGCGTACGAACTGCAGGGAGCCCCGCCCTGCCGTGCGGACTTTGATCAGAATGGCGTGGTCGCGGTGCCGGACATCTTCGCGTTCCTGAGCGCCTGGTTCGGGCAGGCAGGGACCGCAGACTTCGACAACAACGGCCTCATCCAGGTGCCGGACATCTTCGCGTTCCTCAGTGCTTGGTTCGCATCGTGTCCGTGACCCCCTGACCTCATCAGCGGATCGTGTCCGTCATGCACACCACAAAGGCCCGGGCATCTCGCCCGGGTCTTTTTGCGTTTGCAATCCAACGCGAGCTGCCGCCGCCGCAGCACCGCTTCGAGGCCGATGCCTTCGCCGCACGGTCCACGCCCAGGCCGCTACACGCAAGTCGCGTCTTCAGAATATTTGGGAAAAGCGGGCGAAGGGATTCGAACCCTCGACGTACAGCTTGGAAGGCTGTCACTCTACCACTGAGTTACGCCCGCAGTATGGGCGATCGTAGCCCGCGTGCGGCCGCGCGGGTGTGCCTTCAAATGCTCCTCGCGTCGGTTTCCAAGCCAGCGAGCAGAGCCTGCCACTCGGGGTTCGCCGCCAGTTCCCGCCGCGGCCATGGGCCGGCGCGGCGCAGTCCCGGGGCCGAGCGACACCTGCCAGAAACCGACGTCGTGCCAGCGGTCAAACTTGTACCCTGCATCGCGCACATGACCCGCCGGTCGAAAGCCCAGCGACTCATGGAGAGCCGCGCTCGCGGCGTTGGGGAGCGTGGCCCCTGCGATCACCGTTCGGTAGCCCTCAATCCGCAGGGCGTGCAGCAGCGCTCCGCAAAGCGTGTGTCCGATGCCCTGGCCACGGCATCGTGCGTGGATGTACACCGAGGTTTCGGCGGTCCAGTCGTAGGCGGCGCGGGCCCGGTACTGCGATCCGTAGGCATATCCCGTCACGCCGTCGTCATCCTCGCTGACGATCCACGCCGAATGGGCAAGCGCCTTCAGAATGCGTGTCTCCATCTCGGCGAGAGTGGGGGGGTTGACCTCAAACGAGATGGCTGTTTGCTCGACGATCCGGCGATAGATCGCCAGGCAGGCCGCGGCATCGTCGGTCGTGGCGAGACGAATGCGTGTTCCCATGCTCAACTCCGAAAGGATCTTCGGAGCCGAGTGTAGCAAACCTGCCCCGGGGTTCGTTGCGCCGTACCATCGGGCCGGTTCATACAGCCAAGTTCCCGGCAACGGAGTGCCACCATGGCCAAGAGCAGCAGTTCATCGGTCCGTCCGCCCCGTGTCCGCTCCGCCGCGGCCACCAAACGCGACAAACTCACGCTCGGCAAGATCGTGGAGCTGGCCGATCGCGTCTCCAAGTCCGCCTTCGCGGGCAAAGAGCCGAAGGTCGATATCCCCAGCCGCACGCGCAGCAACACCAACTGGAACAAGAAGCGCGGCATTCTGGAGATGGGAGACGCGACGTCCGCGCGCGAGCTATTCAATCTGAACCAGGCCAAGCAGTTCATGCAGACGATGTTGCACGCCAGCACGATCAAGGACCTGATCGAGGCGGACAAGACGAGCAGCCTGCGAGGTGTGTTCTACAAGGCCAAGCACACGGTTGCGGGCACGAAAGAGAACACGTTCGACGGGCAGGATGAGAGCGATCCGATTCTTGAGGACCTTGAAGTCGCGCTCGAGTCTCTGCGGGAAGAACTGCACATCTTCGCCGAGCCTCGCGGATCAATGGTCGGCAATATCACGATCATCGACAAGGGCGATGAGATCAACTGTCGCCGCATGGGAACGGGAGGTTACAACATCCCCAGCATCGTTGAGCCGGATGTGATCGAGTTCGGGAAGTGCGAGGCAAAGTTTGTGCTGCACGTTGAAAAGGGCACGGTCTGGCAGCGGTTCAACGAGGATCGGTTCTGGGAGAAGAACAACTGCATTCTCACCCACGGTGCGGGGCAGCCTCCGCGCGGGGTCAGGCGGCTGCTCCAGCGGTTCAATCAGGAGCTCAAACTCCCGATCATCTGCGTGCTCGACTGCGACCCCTGGGGCCACTACATCTATAGCGTCATCAAGCAGGGCTCGATCTCGCTCGCGTTCGAGTCCACGCGGCTGGCGATCCCCGAGGCCAAGTTCCTCGGAATCCGTTCCAAGGACTACGAGGCGTGCAGTCTCTCCGATGCGGTCAAGATCGAACTCTCGGACAATGACATCAAGCGTGCCAAGGAGATCGCGGCCTACCCATGGTTTGAGGGCCACAAGGGCTGGCAGAAGGAGATCGCGTACCTCCTGAAGAACGGCTTCAAGATGGAAGTTGAATCGCTGATCACCAAGGACATCTCGTACGTGACGGAGACGTACGTGCCGCAGAGACTGAGAGCGAAGGATTGGCTGGATTGAGCGAGTCGGTTGGGGGGTTCAGTCGGCAGTGGGAAAACGAAGCGCCACGGAGTTCGACTCGTGATCACTCTTCTTCGCCTTGCGCGCGATCGCTGCGGCCTCGGCCTTGGCCAAGTCGTTCGCGCGCTCGGCTACACCAACATCAACAAGGGTGCTCGCCTTGTGCAGTCGCTCGAACGCGGCGAGCGGCGCGACATGCCCCTTGCTCGTCGGCTCTGCAAGCTTTACGCGGTTCCCGAAGCCGCGCTGCTGGAGGCCGACCGGCTGGATCGAGAAGCCAAACTGGCTGCATTCGAGGTGTGGGTGAACCAGCCCGAGCCGCCACAGATGGTCGTTCGCCTGATGCCGGCGGTATATGTCACCGTCGCTCTTCCCGACGGTCTTTCGGATCATGCCTCGCTCGAATCCTTCGCGTGTGATTATTCGCGGGAGAATCGGGTCAAGGTTTGTCTCATGCTCAATCGCCGACACCGGGTCTGGACGAATGAGCATGGCTCGATCACCACCCGAACGGAAACGACACCCGCTGACTATCCAGGTGGGCCTTCCGTGTGTGTCGGTTGAAGACCTTTTTCGTGGGACACCGTTTTAAGGGTGAATGCCCCCGACCAGCCGAATTAATCTTGCCTTTGCCCTCGACCTGACCATTCGTGAAGTACGTACGAATCCCATGCACGAACCACGAATGTTTGTCTCCGCGGTCGCAACGCTGTGCTGCGCCGCCCCGTTGTACTCGCAGACCTGCAATGACCTCGGCGTCCCCGTCAACGGCCACCCCAACTACCAGGAGCGGGCGGTGCATGTCCTGACGAACGCCGTCCGCATCGCACCCCAGCAGTACCGCGATACCTATCTCGCGTCTGCACCTTCCATCCTCACGCCAGCGATCTATCCGGCCGTGGGCCCGCTGAACTGGTCGCCAACGCTGAACCAGGCTGCGCGGTTTCATGCCGTCGGCATGGCGACGATCCCCGGGTGCACGTTCAGCCACACCTCCTGCGACGGCACATCTTGGAGCACCCGGATCCGCTCCTTCTACACCGACAGCCAGAATGTTGCTGAGAACATCGCGGCGGGACAGACTACCCCGCTCAACGTCGTCAACGCATGGCTGCTCGATGTCATCGCTTCCGGCCCCGCGCCCGATGGGTCTCCGGGCGACGGCCACCGCCGAAACATCATGAACGGCAACTACATCGCCGTGGGCCACGGCTATGCGAACGGCCCAAACACCTACGGCCGCTACTGGGTCCAGGACTTTGGCGGGGTGATTCCCACTACGCTCCGCTGCCGGCCCATCCCTTCTGCCTCACACATCCTCCAAGGCTCGACAGTCAGTTTCCTCGCCAACTACTACGACGCTGCGAATCAGCCCCCGCAGTCCGCGCACGTTGTGATCAATGGATTCTCAAGCCCGATGTCGGTGCACCTTGGCACCGCCACCCGTGGCACGTTTCGTTTCCAGTCTCCCTCCACCGGGGCATGCCGAAGCTACTACTTCGTTTTTCGCGAAGCCAGCGGCTCCCTCACGCGATATCCGTCCCGCGGCGAACTGCGAACCACGACTGAAGGTGGCTGCACAGAAAGCTACGTCGCGGGCGAGCCGAACCCGTGCGAGGCAGACTTCGATGGCAGTGGCGAGATTGCTGTGCCTGACATCTTCGGGTTCCTCGCCGCATGGTTCTCCGGAGACGCCGCGGCGAACTTCAACGGCGTCAATGGCATCACCGTAGAGGACATCTTTGCCTTCCTGAGCGAGTGGTTCGCGGGCTGCCCGTGATCGGGCTTCTTTCCGCGGCAACACCGCGGCTTGGGCCGGTATACTGGCACATGGCTTCATGTCGCTCGATTCTGATTGCACTCGGATTGCTGGCTGCCGCCGCGGGCGGATGCACCGGCCTTGAACCCGCGGTCATCGGCGCTAGCGCGACCGCGGCCCAATCGGGCGCAACGTTCTTCTCCAGAGGGAAGTTCCGAAGCTTCGAGCTCGTCCGCTTTGACGATGCGGTCGTAGCGATCCGCGCGGCGGCCGAGAAACTATCGCTCGCAAAGCGCGAAGATGAGGTCACGCCGGCGCGGGGCTCAGCGGCGTCGCAATCGCGACAAGCCGACGGCGATGACTCTGCTCCCAACATCCCCGGGGTGCGAGCCCGCATCGTCGTCCGGGACGATCGTGGCCAGTCGCTGGTCATCGTCATCGAACGCCGAACGGCGACGGTGACCGTGATTCAGATCGATGCCGGAACCTTTGGCGAGGCCGGGCTGGCGAGCCTGCTGCTGAGTCAGACTTTCGATAACCTCGCCGAGATGGGGGCATACGTGGACGACTGGAACCGGGCAGACCCCCGCGGCGGGGGCGCCGGCGTACCCGGCTCGTGACCCGCATTCGCGTTCGGCCAGTCCGGCGCAGCCATCTGGACCCTTTTTCAGATCGCCTTTGACCCGGCGGCTTTGCGCCCCTTGAATTGCCTGATCCGCAAAGGACGCGGGCAAAGCCCGATCAGGAGCTGGACATGTTCGGCCTCAACACCTGGGAACTTGTGATCATCCTCGCCATCGGTTTGCTGCTCTTCGGGCGGAGGCTCCCGGATGTCGGCCGCAGCCTCGGCAAAGGAATTATCGAGTTCAAAAAGGGCCTCAAGGGCATTGAGGAGGAGGTCAGCACCGCCGAGCAGAAAGCCGCGACCAACCGTGCTCAGGCCAACCTTCCGACCGCCGATGCCGCTCCCGCCGTTCGGGTCGAGCCGCCAACTGTTCAGGGGCAGGATGTCCGGGTGAGCCGGGCGGATCCTGTGAACTAAAGTCGACTTGCAGACTCCTCGATTGGCCGCGGCCTGTGGGGGGTATAAACTCCGCTTACCTTGCCGAGGTAGCTCAGCTGGCTTAGAGCGCTGGACTCATAACCCGGAGGTCGTGGGTTCGAGTCCCACCCTCGGCACTTGCGTTGGTTTGGTTGGCCTGGGAGGGGCCAGGGTCGGCCATAGCGGGCCTTCAAAGTGGGGCATTTGCCGCCATAGCTCAGCGGTAGAGCGACGGTTTTGTAAACCGTAGGTCGTGGGTTCGATTCCCACCGGCGGCTTTCCGGTCGATCGCAAGCCGCGTGGTTTCAGGACGATGTGGCGACACAGCGTTCAAGACCGATCCCGGCTGGTGCTGTGGAAAATTCCGCGACCGGCCGATACAGTCCGCACCCCATTGGGCGTGTACCGAAGTGGTCAAACGGGTCAGACTGTAAATCTGATGACTTACGTCTTCGTTGGTTCGAATCCAACCGCGCCCACTTGCCTCGTTTCCTGCTGGTCTCGCGCTGCTGATCGACAGCCACGTCTGGCGACGATCCACGCGGCGAGTCGTTGCCTGGCAGATTCAAGGCTTCACCGAAGCAGATCTTCTCGTCGCTCACGGACCGTTGGGAACAAGTGTCCCCAGCGCCCCCTCTCTGACTCGCGTCAAGTCCGATAACCATCAACGCTTCGCCGGCTTCTTCTTTCGCGATGCGTCACCAGCGGCGGGCGGGTTCTCGCACAAAGCAGCCTGCATCGCGGCCAGCCTTGCCCCGCGATGGTACATTCCCCACACCAATGGGCCAGTTCCGAATCAACTCCATGGGTCTGGGCGGTCTTCAGGCCGCGGCCTCCAAGCCACCGGAGGTCGATGCCG
The DNA here is from genome assembly GCA_038247555.1 of Phycisphaerales bacterium. Lineage (GTDB taxonomy): Bacteria > Planctomycetota > Phycisphaerae > Phycisphaerales > UBA1924 > JAHBXL01. The sequence goes on from JBBRUT010000018.1 coordinate 29,467, forward strand.
AGCGTGCGCCTACCCGCGCTGCGCTGCTGGAAGTCTCGTGGGAGGTCTGCAACCAGCTCGGCGGGATCTATCAGGTCATCCGCTCCAAGGCTCCCACGATGGTGAAGCGCTGGCGCGAGCGATACCTCCTCGTCGGACCGTACGCGCCTGCGCGGGCCGCACTGGAGTTTGAGGAACGCAAGGCCGCGGGATGGGTGGGACGGACAGTCGAAGCCCTTGCCGCGGAGGGCCTCACCGTGCGGCACGGCCGCTGGCTCGTCCCCGGTCGGCCACGAGTGTTGCTCGTCGAGCACGAGTCGCTCCGCGGCCAGCTTGATGAGATCAAGTTCCGCCTGTGGGATCAGCACGGGATCGAGTCGCCGGCCGGCGAAGGGCTGATCGATGGCTCCATCATGTTCGGCGAAGCGGTGCGTCGGCTCATGGTCGCTGCGGCGCGGGCATGGATGGGCCCTGGTGCAACCGAGCTGGATGAACAGGGGAACGAAGGCGAGGCTTTGGAATCCGCGGGAGATTCGAACGGGCAACGAGCGGGCAGCGGGGGGAGCGGGGGGGGCGGGGGGGGCAAGCAGCTTTCGCGGCGGATGATCGCGCACTATCACGAATGGCTTGGCGGCGTTGCGCTCCCGCTCCTTAACCGCCAGCACCCGAATCTCCCCGTGGCGAGTGTTTTTACCACCCACGCGACGCAGCTCGGCCGGACCGTCGCCTGGGGCGATGAGTGGTTCTACGACCACTTGCCTTTCCTCGATCACACGCACGAGGCCGCGAAGTTCAACATCCGCTGCCAGCACGGAATCGAGCGGGCGTGCGCCCACGCGTGCGACGTCTTCACAACCGTCTCGCCGATCACCGGCGAGGAGTGCGCACACCTGCTCGGTCGTCAGCCCGACTTGGTGCTCGCCAATGGCCTGAACATCGAGCACTACAACGTCGGTCACGATTTCCAGACGTTCCACGCGCAGTTCAAGGACAAGATCAACCGTTTCGTGATGGGTCACTTCTTCCCGTCCTACGCCTTCGACCTCGATAAGACGCTGTACTTCTTCACCTCCGGCCGCTTCGAGCCGCGGAACAAGGGCTTTGACCTCTGCCTCGAGGCACTCGCGCGGCTCAACGCCGAGCTCAAGCAGCTCCGCGCGCAGGGCATCGAGCGAAACGTCGTCTTCTTCATCGTGACTCAGCGGCCAACCAAATCGCTCCATCCGCGTGCGCTGCACCAACGCGGCGTGCTCAACGAGCTTGATGCTGTCTGCCAGAACATCACCGATGAACTTGGGGACCAGCTCTTCCGCACCGCCGCCGCGCACCGCAAGGTTGTGCTGGAGGACATGATTGCGGAGTACTGGAACCTCCGCTTCCGGCGCACCCAGCATGCCTTCAAGACGGATCAACTCCCGCTTGTCGTCACGCATCTGCTTGAGGATGACGCGAAGGATGAGGTTCTGAATCAGATCCGCTCCCTCTGGCTCTTCAATCAGGCGGATGATCCCGTCAAGATCGTGTATCACCCGGAGTTCATTACGCCCACGAATCCCCTCTGGGGTCTTGAGTATGAACAGTTCGTTCGCGGCTGCCACATGGGGATTTTTCCCAGCGCGTACGAGCCGTGGGGATACACGCCGCTGGAATGTCTTGCGATGGGCGTCCCGGCCGTCACCAGCGATCTCTCGGGCTTTGGCCGGTACGTGCAGGAGACGATCCCAGACCTCTGCGGGCGCGAAGGTGGCGGGCTGTATGTCCTGAACCGTCGCGGCCGAACCTACCACGAGGCCGCCAACGATCTTTGCCGCCACATGCTCGCGGTCTGCAAGCTCGACCGCCGCGACCGCATCCAGCTCCGCAACCACGTCGAGGCCCGCAGCTGGGAGTTCGACTGGACAAAGCTCGGCCAGGCATACGACTGGGCCCACGACCTGGCGATGGTCCGATCCGCGGCGGGATGAGCCCCCGGCTCGCCTCACGATCTCAAATTTATGAACTTTCCGGGTGGCTCCGCGCAGGGGCGACGTTCGGGACTCGAAACTGAGGATAAGGACATCTACGAGGAGCGATCGAATCTCGCCGCTACAACGACAAAGGCCCCGCGGGTGTGCACCTGCGGGGCCTTCTTCATGCGCTTGTGTACCCGGGGCGGGCCTTGGGCTTGCTCAGGGGGCGGGTTCTTCTTTCGGTGCTTCGGCCGGGGTTTCCGCCGCGGGCGTGGCCGCAGGCGTTGGCTCTTCCGCGGGCACCTTCGCCGCGATCTCCTTGGCGCGATCGGTCGCGCTCTTGATCTCGCCTGTCGGCAGGATCAGCGGGCCGGTCCGTCCATAGATCTCGCGGAAACTGTTCACATCCATGTCATCATCGCCCGGCAGAATGATCGCGCCAAAGCCGACGAGCTTGCCGTCAGCGCCGAACACCGGTCCGCCCGGCTCGACCTGAAACCCGCTCGGAACCACCATCGCCCGGGGCTTGGTCGTGAGGCCGCCCACGCGACCCTCGGAGATGTACATGACCCGGTCGAAGAACTTGTCCAGCCGCCGCGGCGTGTAGATGGTGTCGCCCATCGCCGGCGCCGCGCCGCTTGTCAGTTCCACTGCCTTGAAGGTCTTGTCCTGCGCCTTTGCGTCATCGATCTGAAACCATGCCAGATCAAGCTCGGAGTCTCGCGCGATAAGCTTTGCGGAGATGCCCTCCGCGCCGTCATCGTCATCATCGAAGAGGACCTTGATGTTGGTCGGGGTGATGGTGAACTGCTTCATCATCCCCCCGATCATCGTGTTCGACACCAGGATCAGCCCCTTGGGGTCAATCATCAACCCTGTCACCTCGGCGTCCTGGGCCTCATCACCCATTCCCTCGAGCTTCAGCACCATCTTGATCGTGACCATCGCCGGTCCGACCTTCTCAATGATGCCTTTGTAAAGCTCGCCCTCCCCGTCATGCGCGGCGATCGGCGCCGGCATCGCCGTCGGCGTTGCAGCAGCGTTCGCGGCCAGAACACTCGTCCCAACGGCCAGTCCGGCCACAGCAGTCAACACGCGATTCATCACAGGTCCTTTGTCAACAAACGGGTTGGTTCACATGAACCCGCAGGCGATGGGCTCCGGCGGGTCAAGAGGATAGCGCATCACGCTCAAAACAATCATTCCTTGGGCTCGACCTCCGTCGTGGGTTTCCAGTCCGGCTCGGCGAATCGGAAGTACGTGCGGCTGCCACGGAAAACGACAAACACCACGCGGCCAGGCTGATCTTTTCCGATCTGCTCCATCGCCCGCTTGAACGAGGCCGAGTCCTTCACTTCGTGGTCGCCGATCTTTTGAATCAGGTCCCCGCCTCGAACGCCCGCAAGCCCAGCCCATCCCGCGGGCTCGGCGGATTCGACGAGCACCCCCGACACTGTCTCATCCCACCGATAATCCTCGCGGTCAAAGAACGTGATCTCACGCACCGCGAGTTCAAAGTCTGCGTTTCGTGCACGCGCGGCCTCCTGCGACTCGATCCGTGTTCGCTCCAGCGAGACGGGCACGTCGATCACCTTGCCCTCTCGCAACACCGACAGCGTTGCGCTGGAATCGATACTCAAACGCCGGACCGCGCGGGTAAGCGCACCGGCATCTTGAATGCCACGGGGCTCGAGCTTCTCTCCATTCAGCGTGAGCACGATGTCGCCGACCTCCAGGCCCGCCTTCGCGGCGTTGGTGCCCGTATACACCCGCATGATGCGAAAGCCGCGCTGGTCCGGGTGGCCCAGCATCTCGGCCATGTTTCGCAGCACCGGCTGAGTCGCGATGCCGACCCACGCCTTGGGCAGTTCAGCCGGCGGGTCTGGCCGCTCTTCGGGCCGCGGCTTGATCAGCGTCACATAGTTCTTGTTCCCACGCTCAAACTCGATCAGAACATACTCGGGCTTCTCCTTCAGCCCGTCGACTTCCTCGTACCGCTGAACGATGTCCCCGATCTGTTCGAGGGGCTTGCCATCGATGGACACGATCACATCGCCCCACCCCAGCGACGGTTCCGCGTTCGCGGCGGGCCCGCCCGACCGAACCGAACTGATCATCGCGCCCCGAGTGCTTGAGAGCCGCATCTCCTTGGCCATGCGATTCGTGATCTGCTGCACCGTGACGCCCCACGTACGGAGCGCTTGCTCATCTCCGCGGTCCCGTCGCAGAGGCTCGGTCACCACCGTAACGGTCTGGCCCTTTGTCTCGCCCCGGTCATACACGATCTCCACCGGACCGCCGATCGGTCGATCCGCGAGCTGCTTGAGCAGCGGAGGAATTTCTTCCACGAACCGCACCGTCAGGCTCTCGCCCGCGATCTGACGGATGACATCGCCCGCGCGAAGTCCTGCCGCGTGCGCTGGCCCATCTGCATCAACCGAGTCGACCAAAACACCCTCCGACAGCCCCGTATTCTGCAGGTGGCGGAAAGATGCGCCGATCGAAGAGCGTTTCACATCACCTTGGGCGATCAGTGCATCGGCAACCTGCCGGGCCATGTTCGAGGGTGTGGCGAAGGCCATCCCCGAGCCGCCGCGCGTGTTGACGCCGATGACCTCGCCTCTCAGGTTGACCAGCGGCCCTCCCGAGTTACCCGGATTGATCAGCGCATCATGCTGGATCCAGTTGGTGAACAGTCCGGTGCGCTGTTCCCAGTTGAGCAGCATCTCATCGACCTGCCCGGTGCCCGCTGAGGTGAACACCCGCTCGGTGTTCGAAACGATCCCCAGCGTCACGGTTCGCGACAATGAAAACGGTGAGCCCATGGCGAGCACGTAGTCGCCGACGGTCAGCGTGTTGGAGTCGCCGAGCGAACCGGTGCTCAGCTCAGTCCCCGCAAGGAGCCGCGAGAGATCCAGCTTGATCACGGCAAGGTCCGTCCAAGGATCCTCGCCGACCATCGTCGCAGGGATGCGCTGCTTGTCGGAAAGTGTGCACCAGAACCGCTTGCCCTTGTCGGTCACGTGGGCATTGGTCAGGACGTACCCCTCTTTTGAGAGGATCGTTCCCGAACCGGTACCCCGGTTCTTCTGTTCCTTGCCGCCCGCATACTCCAGCGTCACGACCTCGACATTCACGAGGGCGGGGAACACGCGGTCGCGTGCATCCGCGATCGCTTCGCGTACATCCGGCGAGACACGCGCCATGGATCGTCCGCCGGCTGCCCCGTTCTGGCATCCCGCCATCATCGAGGATGCCAAAGTGGCCAGCAATCCAACCGTTCCGAAGAAGTACGTTCGCATGCGAGTTCCGTAGATGATGGCTCGTTCTCGTTATTGGTGGGTGGGGCCGATGCCCCCCAGCCTAACCAACCCCACCCCGGCCTGCCATTCGACTGTCTCAACGTTTGCCCATCATGTCAAACCGGGCAAGGCCGGGGACGCTTCGACCCAACCGGTTGCATTCACTCGCAACTTCGACCAGAATGGACCCTACACCACGGGCCTAGAATGAGTATCCCCTTATGAACTCCCGGCGGCACATCTTGACCATCCTCGCAGTCTGCATTGCCGCGCTCGCGCAGCAGTGGTGCTGCTGTGTCGTTGGCCCAACGGTAGATTTCTGCTTCGCGGCGACCGGCTCCGTTGCCCATCATCACTGCTGCGATCGTGCACCCGCCAGAACCGACCACCACAACCCCGACGACGGGCAGCACGATACCCCGCGTCCCGGGCACCACGACTGCGACTGCAATGCGGCGCGGCACTTTGCTCCGGCGAAGGCCGAGTCGCGGCTGGACCCGCAGCAGCGGATTGCGGTTGGTCTCCTTCCGCTCCAGTTACCCCATTTCCTGTCTGGCCTCGACATGCCCTCTGTCTCTTGTGGGCGTGCCACCAGGGCTGGGCCGTGGTCTGAGGGTTCCTGGATCTCTGCCGGACCGCCGCTGAGCCCCTGGGGCCAGCGCGTCCTACTCACCGTTTGATCCACGCCATTTCAGGGTTCGCCGCGCGATTCTCGTGCGAAGCGACCGTTCTATCGCCTGCGCCGACCGCGCGGGTCGATCTCATTCCTGAATCCAAACCCCATAGACACCTTCAAGTGTCCCCAGCCGGCTCCCCTCCGGCGGATCCCCAATGCGGAGAACGCCCATGGCCCACATCAACAAGCCCCTCATCACCCTCCTTGGCCTTGGCGCCATCGCCGCGGCACTCTATCCCGTCTTCGCCCACGATGATCATCCCGCCCCCACCGGCAGCGGAAGCTTTGACCTCAACGCCCCGAGACAGGTCTCGCCGCAGACCGCTAAGGTCATCGATCTTCAGGTCGCGGAGGTCGACTTTGGGACCCTTGAAGAGGTGGTCAGGCTCGGGGGAATTGTTCGAGCCGCTCCAGATCGGGTGCAGATCGTGGCGAGTGCAGTGGGGGGCACGATCACATCGGTCGCCGTGCAGGTTGCCGACACTGTGAAGGCCGGTGAGCCACTCGCAGAGATTGCCTCTCCAGAGCTCGCCCGGCTCGTCTCCGGCATTGAGCAGGTTCGTGCGGAGCACGAGCGACTCGGTGCAGAACTCATTGGCTCCCGTGCCAGCCTCGAGCAGACGCGGTCGCAGCTCGCCGTCGTCGAGGAGCAGGCCCGTCTTGCCGAGTCAGAGCTCGCCCGCCTCGAATCCGGCGCGGATGCGGTCAATGCGAACGTGATCTCGCAGAAGCGAGTCCAGGCGGTGCAGGCCCGCGGTCAGGTCACGAATCTGGGCATGGTCATCGGCCAGATCCAGAAGGAGCTCGAATCCCGCTCCAGGCAGATCGAAGCGTCCTTGAAGTCGATCTCCGCCTCCGAACGCGTTCTCGAACTCGCCCGCACGGCCGGTACCCAGTCTCCCGATGCGGACCTGGGGAGCATCCGTCTGGCCTCACCAATTGATGGCGTTGTGACTTTTCGCGAGGCGTGGCCCGGCCAAGGGATCCAGCCCGGCCAGGCCATTCTGCACGTCGTGGACTACTCCACGGTTCAGATTGACGGCGAGCTGCCCGAATCCCTCGTGGATCGTTTCTCCGCCGCGGCCGGACAGGTCGTCCGTATCCGTTCCCACGCAGGCGCAAAGGTCGGAGATGTCATCGCGAGCGGCACCGTGATCGCCATCAGTCCGTCGGTAAATCAGATCAAACGCACCGCACACCTGGTCATTCAGGCCGACAACCCCGCGGGCCGTCTGCGGGATGGCATGTACGTCGACCTTTCTGTTGTGCTGCGGACCGCCGCAGATGCGGTGGTTGTTCCCGTCAGCGCGGTCCTCACCGAGGGTCCGATGACGTTTGTCTTCGTCGAAGAAGACGGCGTGTACCACAAGCACGACATCGTCCCCGGGCTTCGGGATGATCGCTTCATCGAGGTTCTCGACGGGCTCGTCCCGGGTGACCGAGTCGTCATCCGCGGTGCCCACGGTCTCTCGCAGCTCCGCGGCATGGGCGGTTCAGAGCCGCCGATGGCAAATGACGACCACGGACACAGCCACTGATCGCCTTGCTCCTACAGGAATCCCCACGTGCTCAACGCGATCATCAGGCTCTCGCTCAACAACCGCGCACTCACGCTCGCCGTGGCCCTCGCGCTCTGCGTGTACGGTTTCATTGCCGCGTCAAGGCTTCCCGTCGATGTGCTTCCCGATCTCAATCGGCCGACAGTCGCCATCCTGTCTGAATCCCCCGGCCTTGCGCCAGAAGAAGTAGAAGTCCAGGTCACATTCCCCATTGAGGCCAGCGTCAATGGCGCGCCCGGTGTAGAGCGCGTGCGCTCCGTTTCTGGCCAGGGACTCTCGGTCGTTCACGTTGAGTTTGGCTGGGGAACCGAGATCTACCGCAACCGGCAGATGATCCAGGAGCGGCTCACGCAGCTCGCCGGCAAGCTGCCCGAGGGTGTTACGCCGCATATGGGCGCGATCTCGTCCATCATGGGCGAGGTGCTCTACGTTGGCATCACCAGCGAGACCCTCTCCTCAATGGATCAGCGATCCGTCGCCGACTGGATTGTGCGTCCGGCCTTGCTCTCCGTGCCCGGCGTTGCCCAGGTCACCGTCATGGGCGGCGATCTGCGGCAGTTCCGCGTCAAGGCGGACCCCGAACGACTCAAGCTCTACGGCTTCACGCTCGAAGATCTGGAGCGGGCCTTGGTCGATTCCAACCGCAACACCGGCGGCGGAATCGTCCGCTCCGGCGAACGCGAGCTGATCGTCCGGAACCTCGGCCGCGCCCGCACCGCCGATGACATTTCCGCGTCGCTGGTCTCGACGCGAATGGGGCGGGAATCCAGCCCCCTCGGCCCCGTCGAACATGCCATCCCGGTCTTTGTCCGCGACGTCGCGAGTGTTGTTGAACAGGGCGATCCCTACAAACGCGGCGAGGGCTCGATGATGGGCCATCCCGCCGTGATTCTGGCGATCTCCAAGCAGCCGACCGCCGACACGCGTGAACTCACGTCGCGGCTGGATGATCGCATCGCCCAGCTCCGCCCGGGCCTGCCCGCGGGCCTCGTGCTCGATGCCGACATCTTCCGGCAGTCTCACTTCATCGAGGCCGCGATCGGCAATGTCATCGAGGCTCTCCGCGATGGCTCAATCCTCGTCGTCATCGTCCTCATCCTCTTCCTGCTGAGCGTGCGTACCACCGTCATCACCCTCACCGCTATCCCTTTGAGCCTGCTGACCACCTTCATCATCTTTTCGCTCATGGGCCAGTCCATCAACACCATGACGCTCGGAGGAATCGCCGTTGCCATGGGCGAACTTGTTGATGATGCCATCGTCGGCGTGGAGAACGTGCACCGCCGCCTTCGAGAGGGTTCCGCGCGAGATCGGGGCGTCCTCCAGGCGGTCTTCGATGCCACCAGCGAGGTCCGCGGCCCCATCCTCATCGGTACCGTGATCGTGCTGCTGGTGTTTGTCCCGATGCTCGCGCTCCCTGGCCTGGCCGGAAAGCTCTTTGCCCCGCTTGCGCAGGCATACATCATCTCCATCGCCGCATCGATGATCGTCTCACTCACCGTCACGCCGGTACTGGCGTACTGGCTTCTGGGCAAGCGTGACTCAACGGACTCCGCATCCCACAAGACGCCAAAGGATGCCGCGGTGCTCCGATGGTGCAAGGCGGTCGCGCGGCGCGCCTATGCCTTCGCGCTGCCCCGTCCCTGGGCGATCGTCGGCGGCTGCGCTGGCCTGGTGCTGCTCGCCGGCTTCGTGGTCACCCGCATCGGCGCGGAGTTTCTGCCAACATTCAACGAAGGCACGGCCGTCGTGACCATGGTCGGTGAGCCGGGCTTGTCGCTCGAAGCTTCCGACCGGATGGGCCGCGCGGCGGAGCTGCTCTGCCTGGAGGTTTCGGAGGTCCGCAAAGTGGCGCGCCGCACGGGGCGAGCCGAGCAGGATGAACACGCACTCGGAGTCCACGTCAGTGAACTCGAGGTCGACTTTTGGAGAGATGACCAGGAAGCCGACCCGATCTCCGGCCGCGCCCCGCCAACCGTCAGCCGGCGCCGCGCAGAGATCTTCGCCGACATCCGCGAGCGATTGAGCTCTCTCCCCGGTATTTTCGTGTCTATCGGTCAGCCCATCAGTCACCGGATCGAGCATCTGGAATCCGGCGTGCAGGCGCAGGTGGTTCTCAAAATCTTCGGTGAAGACCTCAGCACGCTCCGCTCCCTGGCGGAATCTACCCGCGCGGCGATGGATGGACTGACCGGAGTCACCGACCTGCAGATCGAGCGCCAGACCCTCGTCCCGCAGGTCCGCATCCGGGTCGACCCGGAGCGGGCCGCACGCTACGGCTTCCGGGTCGGAGAACTTGTCGACACCCTCCAGACCGTGACCGCCGGCAAGACGGTCTCGCAGATTCTCGATGGCGTCCGGGCATACGACCTCATTCTCACGCTCGACGACTCGTGGAAGGGCGAGGCGGGTCAGTCGATCGGTGATGTCCGCATCCTCTCGCCCTCGGGCGCGGTTGCGCTTATCTCCGATGTCGCCGACATCCGCGAGGTGCCCGGCCCAAACGAGATCGCCCGCGAGAACGCGCAGCGGCGCATCGTGGTCTCCTGCAACATTCAAGGAGCGGACCTGGCCAGCACCGTCTTGGCCATTCGCGAGGCCGTTTCGGCGAAGGTGTTCCCGACACTCCCACCCGGGTACAGCATCGCCTTCGAGGGTCAACACGAGGCCCAGAAGCGTGCGACGCGAGCAATTCTGTTGCTCAGTGCCGCCTCACTCTCACTTATGTTCGCCGTCCTCTACGCTTATTTCGGCAGTGCGATCATGGCGGGTCAGGTCATGCTCAATATCCCCATGGCGTTCATCGGCGCGGTTGCCGCGCTTGCGATCGCGGGTCAGCCTTTCAGTGTTGCCAGCCTCATCGGTCTCGTCTCACTCTGCGGCATCGCTTCACGCAACGGCCTGCTCATGATCAGTCACTACATCACCCTCATGCG
>JBBRUT010000019.1:0-38282 GCA_038247555.1 Phycisphaerales bacterium
ACTCAAGCCATCTCGAGCAGTTTTCATGCGATGGTTTCGAGACTTTTTTGCCCAATCCGCGGCGATCATGGTATGATCTCCGTCCACATGGCCACGAACGCCGCCACCACCACAAAGCCCTCCAAACAAGCTGCCCGCGACTCTGCCCACGCCTCGCGCCTCGCCCGCCTCGGCCGCGTGCTTGCCGACAAGCAGCTTGATGCCCTCTTGGTGACCAACCCCAAGGATGTGGGATACCTCACCGGTTTTCTCGGTGGCGATTCCTACCTCCTCTGCCAAGCCTCTGCCTCCGCCTCCGGTGCCGCTCCTGTCCCCATCCTCATCAGCGACTTTCGATACAAAGAAGAACTCGAACCCCTCGAATCAGCGGGTCTCGCGCGCAGCTTTATTCGTTCCAGCTCCATGGTCGATGCCGTCGCCGAAGTCCTGGAAAGTGGTGCCGCGGCCGACTCCCGCATCGGCCTGCAAGCCGAGACCATGACCCTGGCAGAAAAAGCCTCGATCCAGCGGAAATCCAAGCGCAAGTTCATTGATACCAACGGCTTAGTCTCCGCCCTCCGCGTCATCAAAGACGAAGCCGAAATCGCCCTCATCCGCAAAGCCGTCAAAATCCAGGAAGCCTCGCTCGAAGCCATCCTCCCCACCATCAAGCCCGGACAATCCGAGTTGGAAGTCGCGGCCCGCCTTGAGTTTGAGATGAAGACCCGCGGCTCATCTGAGCCCGGATTCCAGACCATTATCGCCGCCGCGGCCGCAAGCAGCCTCCCGCACTACCGCCCCACCTCCGCCAAGATCAAAGCCAAGCAGCTCCTGCTCATCGACTGGGGCGCGGTCTATCAGGGCTACCACTCCGACATGACGCGCACCTTCGCCGTCGGCAAGGTTCCCCAGAAGCTGAACGAAATCTACACGATCGTGTACGATGCCCACATGTTGTCGGCGCAGGCGCTCTGCGCCGGCAAGACCACACTCGAGATCGACATGATCGCCCGCAAGCACATCGCCAAGCACGGATACTCCGAGTTCTTCGGACACGGCCTTGGCCACGGCATCGGGCTCAACGGCCACGAAGAACCCCGCCTCACCAACATGATCACGCCCCGCAAGCTCGAGGCCGGCATGGTCGTCACCATCGAGCCCGGCATCTATCTGCCCGGTCTTGGTGGCGTTCGAATCGAAGACGACTACCTCGTCACCGCCAACGGTGCCGAATGCCTCTGCCGCATGAAGAAGGATGCGGCGTGGGCAGTCCTCTAGAAGACCCTCCCTCCGCCCACACACGCTCCCTCGATCCCCACTTCCTGGATCCCTCCTCATGATCGACATCCGCAAGCTCAAAGAACTTGTCCGCCTGATGGTCGAGAACGACCTCTCCGAACTCGATCTCAAGGACCAGCAGGAAACCGTCACCGTCAAGCGCGGCTCGGCCCCCGTCGTCCACCACGCACCCCTCTACGCCCACCCCGCCTCTGGCGGCGGCGGCGCAGCCGGCAGCGCAGGCGCGCCGAGCTTCGGCTCCCATACCGGCGAGTCGATCTCCCCCACCGGCGAAGGCGGCGATTCGCGACCCACCGCCCCCGTCAGCGAAGACACCACCGGCCTGATCCCCATCAACTCCCCGATGGTCGGCACCGTGTATCTCGCGCCCAACCCCGAATCCCCCGTGTTCGCCAATGTCGGCTCGAGCATCGGCCCCGACACCACCGTCTGCGTCATCGAGGCGATGAAGGTCTTCAGCGAGATCAAGGCCGAGGTCAGCGGCACAGTCGAGCGCGTGCTGATCCAGAACGGCAAGCCCGTGCAGTATGGCCAGGCCATGTTCCTCGTCCGGCCGTCGTGAGAAGAAGGCATCGGGTACTAGGCACTGGGCACTAGTTCTCGAACACTTCTGTTCCAAAGACTTGTGTGCATCATTCATTTTCTGCTTTCACTAGTGCCTGATGCCAAGTGCCTAGTGCCTTTCGGATCCCCCATGTTCAGCCGAATCCTCATCGCGAACCGTGGCGAGATCGCCCTCCGAGTCATCCGCGCCTGCCGCGAAATGAACATCGAGTCGGTCGTCGTCTACTCCGAGGCCGACAAGGGTGCGCCCTACCTCACGCTCGCCGATGAGGCCATCTGCATCGGCCCCGGCCCCTCCAAAGAGAGCTATCTCAACATCCCCCGCATCATCGCCGCGGCGGAGGTCGCCAACGTCGATGCCATCCACCCCGGCTACGGCTTCCTGTCGGAGCGTGCCGAGTTCGCGCAGGTCTGCCGCGACTGCAAGATCGAGTTCATCGGCCCCTCGCCCGAGGCCATGGCGCGCCTTGGCGACAAGGTCGCCTGCAAGAACGCCGCGAAGGAAGCGGGCGTGCCCATCTTCCCCGGCTCTCCGGGCGCGGTCGAAGATGAGGATGAAGCCGCGAAGATCGCCGAGAAGATTGGCTACCCCGTCATCATCAAGGCCGCGGCGGGCGGCGGCGGCCGCGGCATGCGAGTCTGCCACAACGAGGGCGCGCTCCGCACCAACCTGCGCAACGCCTCGACCGAGGCCAAGGCCGCATTCGGCAACGGCGCCGTCTTCATCGAGAAGTTCCTCGAGCACGCACGGCACATCGAGGTCCAGGTCCTCGGCGACAAGCACGGCAACGCCGTGCACCTGTGGGAGCGCGACTGCTCCATGCAGCGCCGCCACCAGAAGGTGATTGAGGAAGCCCCCGCCCCCGGCGTCGATCGCCGCAAGATCGCCAACCTGTGCGAGTCGGCCGCGAAGCTCATCCGCGAGGCCAACTACGCCGGCGCGGCGACGGTCGAGTTCCTGATGGACAAGGACCAGCACTTCTACATGCTCGAGGTGAACACGCGCGTGCAGGTCGAGCACCCCGTGACCGAGCAGATCACCGGCATCGATATTGTCAAGGAACAGATCAAAGTCGCCTTCGGCGAGAAGCTCAGCATCCGGCAGGAAGATGTCGTCGTCCGCGGCCACGCGATCGAGTGCCGCATCAACGCCGAGGACCCCGACAAGAACTTCATGCCCTCGCCCGGCCAGGTCATCAAGTTCGAGCCCCCGGGCGGCCCCGGCGTCCGCATGGATACGCACGTCGTCACCGGCTACATCGTGCCGACCAACTACGACAGCATGATCGGCAAGCTGATCGTGAGCGCCCCGACGCGCCGCGAGGCGATCGTGCGCACCGAGCGTGCGCTTCGCGAGTTCAAGATCGAGCCGATCAAGACCACCATCGCGCTGCACCGCCGCCTGATGCAAAACGCGGCGTTCCAGGAAGGCGGGATCGATATCCACTTCCTGGAGAGGCTGCTGAAGTAGGCGGCAAGGAACTCAGTTCCGGAGAAAGAGTGAGGAGATCGCCATGCCTTCATGCGACTACTGCGGAAGAGATGTTTCCCCTCGCGCGCATGAATGCCCGCACTGTGGAGAACCGGAGCCAAGCAGTTCGCCGACGACTGATGACAAGGCGGATGGAGATATTTTTTCGGGAGCACTTTTCGTAATTCTGGGAATCTGGGTAGCGTGGTGCCCTTACAAGTTTCATACGGTGTCGGGCGATTTCTGCATACTGGGCACGTTGTTCGTGGTGTTCCCATGCGCCATCTTCGCGTGGGGGAGCCTGGTGATTCTCTGTTGCCTTGGAAGGATAAAGTCTGTACTAGGCGGATCGTGTGGCGTTGTAGTTGCTATGTCGTCGTAATAATAAACCTTTGCTCGTGGGCACCTCGCATGTTGCACAGTCTGGTATCGTGAGGCAATCTTTGGTTCGCGCGCAAGTCCCTCACCCATCCGGCGTATCGAGCAACTGCTGGAGTCTCTCCGCCAGCACCGGCGGCAGCCGCTTGGTCCACGACTGGTCGATCAGCCGGACTCCGATCATGTCGAGCAGGTGAACCTGGTCCTTCCGCCGGAAGGCGGTGAGCTTGATGCGCACCAGCGCTTCGAGATTCAGCACACGGAAGGAGCCCATGTCGCTCGATTCGGCGACATCCGGGTTCGCGGCGGGTTCGCCGGGTTTGACGACTTCGCCCGCGTAGACGATGTGCACCGCTTCGCGCGGGCTCGCCCCGGCGCCGTCAAGAAACAGATTGAGTCCGGCTGCTTGCCGATGCACGAACCCCGCCTGCTCCAGCGCGACCTTCGCCGCATCGAAGTCACCCCGCCGGATCATCACATCCACATCCTGCGTGTTGCGGACTGCCGCGCGATCCACTGTCGCAACCCATGCCGCGACAGCATTCCCGCCAACGATCGCGTACGGCACATTCCCGGCCTTCAGCGCTGCCGCCGCCCGAACGAGACGTTGGCGCACCAGTTCCACGGCATCCACCATCCTTTGCAGAACGTCATTCGGTATGGGAACTGTGCTGCTCACACCGGATGATAGGGATTCGCGACCCACGACACCCCGCCTCCTCATTCCTGCTCATCCCGCCCCATCCGCGGCCTCATCTCTCCGCCCTACCTCCCTTCGCGCCTCTGCGGCTCTGAGCGAGGTCCCTGTTCAATCCTGCTCCGCACTCCGCACTCCGCACTCCGCACTCCGCATTCCCTCACCCTCCCCGATACCCCATCACCACCAGCGTCTGATCATCTTCCCGCGGCCTGCCCGCCGCATGGCGATCAACCGCCTCCAGCACTGCCCGCTTGGTGTGTTCCGGGTCCCCTTCGCCGCGCTTGATGGCCTCCACCAGTCGCTCCATCCCCAGCAGCTCATGCCGCGGGCTGAACGCTTCAGGGATGCCATCGGTGTACAGCGCAAGCAGGTCGCCGGGCGCAAGCGTGATGGTGGCCGCGGGCGGGTCGAGGTCCTTGCACACGCCCAGCGGCGGCCCGCCGCCCGAATCCAGCAGCACCACCCCGCCGCCGCGGCGACGCACCATCGGCGGGTTGTGCCCGCAGTTCACATAGGCGAGCGCTCCGGTCCTTCGATCCAGGCTCAGGAAGCACGCCGTGATGAACATGCCCTCATCAAGACTCGCGTGCATCAACTCGTTGATCTCGGGCACAACCGTGTTGGGCGTGTGACCGCCGCGGCACCACGATTGCATCGCCGTTCGCAGCATCGCCATCGCCACCGATGCGACCGGCCCATGCCCCGAGACATCGGCGATCACAAGGTCGAGCGTATCGGGGTTGGGCTCATACACATCGTAATAGTCACCGCCCGCCGCTTCCGACGGCATGTAGCTGGCCGCGAAGCTCAGACGTGGGTCGCTCGGCAGCGATGCCGGCAGCAGCAATCGCTGCACACGCCCGATCTCGTTGAACGTCGCGTGCAGCCGCGCGTTGGCCAGCTTTGCCTCTTCCAGCGTGTCGAGATACACCGCCGATCGCGCCAGCATGTTGCCCGTCGTCAGCAGCAGCCGCGCATCATCGGGCCGGAACGCGCCGGGCGAGTCTGCAAATACAACGATCCAAGCCTGCGTGTGCCCTTGCCAGAAGATCGGCACCGCCACCATCGACCGGTGCGCCGCCGCCTTCGCGCCAAGCCCCGGCTCAGCGCGGCCGAGCTCAAGCTCTTCCCGAAGCACCGGGAGTTCCTGCGCAGTGATCTCCCCAAGCAGACCGCCCGTTGCATCCGCCTCAAACCCGCTCCGCTGCCGGAACAACGAACGAAACTCCGCTTTCTCGCGCCATCGGCGATCCGTCAGGTCGACATCCAGCAGCACGCGATACCCAAGCGAGCCCGCCGCGACCTCGGGACCCGGAATCCAGTCGTGCCGCCGCACCTTCGGTGGCCACGGCAGTACATACATGATCCGGCTGATCGGTAGCACCCGCGCAAGCGATGCGACAAACGTGCTCACCAGCGCGGCCGGATCTGTCAGAAGTGACAGCTCGCGCTGGATGTCATACACCAGCTCCACCGATTCCGACGGCCATGCGGGGTCAGCGTTCATTCAATGCAGACAGTAGCAAACCCGCCGTGACCTCGATTTCACTCGACGCGCCCGCCGCGACATGCCACTATTACCGAATGGAACGACTCGACGACTATGCCTTTGTCGTATCGGTGCTCGATGAAGTGCTCGACGGCCCTCGCGCCGCGGCCCGCGACCTCGCCCACGCCCTGGCGCCCCTCTGCCAGAACGGAAAGGACGCACGTGCCGCCGGCGGGCTCGCCGATGCGCGCAGCCGAATCGCCAACTGCTCAACCGATCAGCTCATGGAGCTCATCCGCTACCTGACCGTCCGCTTCCACCTCCTCAACAACGCCGAGAAGGCCAACATCACGCGGGTCAATCAGCAGCGCGAGCGTGCGGAGAGCTTCTCGCATCCTCGCGCAGAATCCATCGCCGAAGGCCTGCTCACCGTCGCCCGCGCCGGGCTCGATGTCGATCAGACGATCGCGCTCCTCTCACGCCTCGACATCCAGCCCACCCTCACCGCCCACCCGACCGAGGCCCGCCGCCGCAGTCTCCAGGTCAAGCTGCGCGAAGTGTCGGAACTCCTCCGCGTTCGTCACGCCGCCGACACCACGCCCTCAGAGCGACGCCGCGCCGAGTCCCGGCTCCGCCAGGTCACCCAGCTTCTCGTGGTCACCGATGAGGTCCGCACGCGCCGGCTCGGCGTCCTCGATGAAGTCCGCAACGGTCTTCACTTCCTCACTGGCGCGATCTGGGACGCAGTTGGTCTGCTCGCCCGGGATGTCGTCGAAGGTGTCCGCGGCGTGCACACCGATCGCGCGCCCCGCCTCTGCCTCGCCGATCTCCCGCCCATGCTCCGCTACCGCACCTGGATGGGCGGCGACCGCGACGGCAACCCCCGCGTCACTAGCGATGTCACCCGTCAGACGCTCGAGCTGCTGGCCAGTGCCGCGCGCGACAAGTTCTGCTCCGCAATCAACGAACTGCGCCAGGAACTCAGCATCTCCGACCAGCGCGCCCAGGTGCCCGAGGCGATCCTCGCATCCATCGAGCGCGATGCCGCCTTCAAAGCCGCCGATGCTGATCTGCTCGCGCATGCGCAGCACGAGCCCTTCCGGCTCCGCATGCTGCAAGTCCAGACCCGCCTTCTCCGCGACCCCGCATACACCTGCCGCGCCATGCTCGCCGATCTCCTGGAGATCCGCGACGGCCTGCACAAAGTCGGCCTTGCCGACCCTGCCGACGATGGACCCCTCGCCGAGCTCATCCTCCGCGCCCGCGTGTTCGGCCTGCACATGGCCAGCCTCGATCTGCGTCAGCACTCCGCCGTGCACGAGCGCGTCGTGGCCGAACTGCTGAAGGCCGGCGGCGTGCAAGAGTCCTACGCCTCGCTCGATGAACCCGCCCGGCTCGCAATCCTCCGTGCGGAGCTGGTCAATCCCCGTCCTCTGCTCCGCCGCGGCGCAGAGCTCTCCGAGGAATCGGCCGAGATCCTCGCGATGCTCGAGGTCGTCGCCCAGGCGCAGTCGCGCGAGCCCGACTCCGTCCGCGCCTATGTCGTCTCGATGACCCACAGCGTGAGCGATCTGCTCGAGGTCCAGTTGCTCATGAAAGAGAGCGGCCTCTTCCACCTTGGCCCCAATGGCGCATCCAGCGGTCTCGACATCGTTCCGCTGCTCGAAACCATCGATGATCTCAAGCGCGGCCCCGTTCTGCTCAAGGCGCTCTTTGCCGAGACCGTCTATCAGTCGCAGATCAAGGCCCGCGGCGCGGTTGAATCGACAGACGGCTCTCCATTCCAGGAGATCATGCTCGGCTACTCCGATTCCAACAAAGATGGCGGCTTCCTCATGGCCAATGTCGCCCTGCGCGAGGCGCAGGAGCACATCAGCGATATCTGCCGCGCTGAGGGTGTCGCGTTCCGCCTCTTCCACGGCCGCGGCGGAACAGTCGGCCGCGGCGGCGGACGCGCCAACCGCGCAATCCTCTCCATGCCCATCGCCGCGCACAACGGCCGAATCCGCTTCACCGAGCAGGGAGAGGTAATCTCTTTCCGTTATGGCGTCCCCGCCATCGCGCGCCGCCACGTCGAGCAGATCGTCAGCGCGATGATCGTCTCCGCATATCGCGGCGGGGTCGTCGGAGAGCCCCAGGCCGCCGGCGCGCCGCAGGCCGCGGCGTCGCTCGTCGAGCGTCTGGCCCAGCGGTCCATGCAGGCCTACCGCCAGCTCATCGACGACCCCGAGTTCTGGCCCTGGTTTACGACTGTTAGTCCCGTTGGGCACATCGGTGGCCTCCCCATCGCCTCACGTCCGGTCGCGAGAACCGGCGGCGACATGACCTTCGATTCCCTTCGCGCGATCCCCTGGGTCTTCTCCTGGACGCAGATGCGCTACATCGCGCCGTCGTGGTACGGGCTCGGCACCGCCCTCGGCGAGCTTTCCGAGGCCGACCTCGCGCGACTGCACGAGGCATATGGCCAGTGGGAGTTCTTCCGAACGCTCATTACCAACGCCCAGCGCGAGATGGCCCGTTCACGCCTCGAGATTGCCCGCTTCTACGCCATGGAGCACCCCGCTGGCGAGCGCATGCACACGCTGCTGGAGAAAGACTTCGTCGCTGCGAAGTCGGCCGTGCTCCGCATCAGCGGCGAGTCAGACCTGCTTGAAGGCGAACCAGTCATCGGCCGAGCGATCGCCGCTCGAAACCCCTGGACCGACCTGCTGAACTTCGCGCAGATCGAACTGCTCAATCGCGCCCGCTCCGAGGAGTCTTCCGCATCCCCGCCGGCCCTGCAGCAGGCGATCTATGCCAGCATCAACGCCATTGCCGCGGCGATGCAGTCAACCGGCTGAGTGCTGCTCGCAACTTGATCTTGCCGCCGCGGGGATGAGCCCTTCATCCGTGCCGCCCATAGATCACCAGCCGGTGCCCCTCCGCCACGAGCCCACGCTCGCGGCAGATGCGGTCGCGGATCGCCGCCAGCTCCGGCACATCGATGGGTGTGATCTCGTTGGTGTCGACATTCACCAGCAGCCCCGAGCTTGCGCGCCCGTAGGCAAGCTGGTAGTGCGCCTGATCCGTATCAAACAGTACCTGCTGGATGATCCCCGCCTCCGCCAGCAGCTTGATCGTGCGGTACACCGTCGCCCGGGAGACGCGGAAGCCCTGCTTCCGCATCGCCTCGACAAGCTCCTCCGCCTCAAACACGCCACCCTTGTGCGAGCCTGCTTCGGTGCCCGCCGCCTGCCCTGTGCGGCTGCCGGCCAGCCCGAACGGCGAGCCTGCCGGTCGTGCCGACGAATCCGCGGCAAGCTCCGCATCCATCGCCCGCCGCATGATCGCATCAAGGATGTACGCCCGCTCCGGCGTGTACTTCAGCCCCTCGGACTTGAGCTTCCGACGAAACACCGCGCATAGCGGTTCGATGATGCGGATTTCATCCGTATCAGTACTCGGCGGGATCGGGCTGAGGGGCGGCAGATTCACCCTACACAGTAGCTTCCGCCGCTGTCTTTCGTGATGGGCGACACAATAAGGCCCGAAGATCCGGCTGGCTTGCACCCTCCGCACCCAACCTCATTGCCGCTCCCTTTCCCCACCAGCCGCTCTGGCATTTCGTACTCTCCACTACACTCAGCCCTCATGCCACGCCCGGCCGATCCATCCCTCGCCGCCATGCCCAAGCGCGGCTTCGTGCCCGCTCTCATTTTCGGCATCTCCACGCTCATCGCCGTCGGCGTGCTCAGCGCGATCGGGCATGACGCAACTGGAGTGGGCGGGCAAGGTGCACGCAGCGGTACCGCCGCCGTGGGCATCCTCTCCGCATTCGCCATTATTCTTCAAGGTGGCCTCTTCGCTGCCGCCTACCTGCTTGGCGCAATCGGCCTAGGCCGCTTACCCGCCGCGATCCTCATCCGCGGCCTCGAATCCCGCCTCTGGCTCCAACCCGCTCTCGGAGTCGGGTTGCTCCTTTGGCTCTCGCATCTCCTCGGGTGCGCCGGTCTGCTCAGCGGCGATGGTCTTGCCCCGCGTATCGTCGCGTGGGCCCCTGTTGCACTCGGCGTCGTGATCCTGCTGGATCAGATGGCCCGCGGCGACCTCGCCCCGGAGAAGTGGCCCGCGATCCCCATGTCCGCGGCCCTGGCCGCGCCAGCGCTTGGCGCACTGCTCGTCGCCTCGGCCAATCCTCCCGGCTGGCTTTGGGAATCGGAGTACGGCGCCTACGACGCCTTGAGCTATCACTTGCAACTGCCCAAGGAGTGGGCCACCCCCGGTGTGGGCGCGCTCCAGCCCTCGGCACACAATGTCTATTCATACCTCCCCGGCTATGTCGAAGCAGCCTACCTGCACCTCGGACAGATGATGCTCGGAAGCTCCGCGCAGGGTGTGGCCGGTCGCATGCTTGGGGAGAGTGGCGGCGATGGCGCGTGGGTCTATTCCTGCCAGTTGCTCCATGCACTCATGGCCGTGCTGGCCGCGCTGCTGTGTGGTCGCGGCGCGTGGGCAGTCGCTCGCCGATGTGGCGCAACCGATAGTCACGCCGTGCGGGCGGGCCTCATGACCTTTGTTGTCGTACTGAGCACCGGCTGGACCATCGTCTGCGGCTCCCTGGCATACAACGAGATGGGCGTCCTGCTCCTCACTGCCGGCGCACTGCTGCTCTGCGTCGATCAACCCTCACGCCGCGATGATGCCGCGACCCACGCCGATGCTTCCGGTGTGCTGGCGCTCCGTCTCCGCGCCGCGGCGATCGGCCTCCTGATCGGCCTCGCAAGCTCCTGCAAGCCCACCGCCCTCCTGCTGGTCGGGCCCGCGGCCGGGCTCCTCATGCTCGGTTCCCTTGCGGGCAATCATCACCGACGAGTCTGGCCCGGCATGATTCTCGTCGGCAGCATCGGCGGTCTCATCGCCCTCGCCCCCTGGCTCATCCGCAACACCCTCGCCTCCGGCAATCCCGTCTTTCCCATTGCGACCGGCATCTTCGGCCTCGGACACTACACCCCCGAGCAGGTCGCTCGATATCTCAGAGCCCACGCGTTCGATGGCCCGCTCATCGATCGCTTTGCCATGTTGTTCACGGCTCGCGGCTGGTTGCATGCCCAATGGGGTGCAACCCCATGGCTCGCACTCGCCGCCGCGGCGGTCGCTCTGCGTGCGCCGGCCGCAAGGCGGGTTACCTTTCTGCTGATCATCTCACTCATCCTCGGCATGATCGCGTGGATGGCCTTTACCCACCTGCAATCACGGTTCCTTGTCCCCCTCCTCGCGCCGATGTCTCTTCTCCTGGGCGCAGGCTTCGGCACGATCGATCCGGCTCCTCTCTCGGCCCCCCGTTCATCCCCCCGGCAACCGCGCGCGATCCGAGCGTGGATCACCTCTAAGGCGACCGCCGCCCTTCTGCTTGCGCTCTCGCTCGTCGCGGCGTTGCAGTTCGCTGCCCAGCGCGGCGGCGCGCCCAACGCACTCCTCATTGGCGGAGTCGCCCAGTTCACCGGATTGCTGCGCGCCGATGAGGTTTATATGGAGCAGGGCCCGAAACAGCGCGCGGCGATCCTCCAGGGCGCAGCTGGCCCCTTCGAGTTCATCAACCTCGGCATCCGACCCGGCCTGCTCGGCGATGACACCCGCGCGGCCCTCCTCGACCAGGCCCGCGACCTTCCCCCGGGCGAGCCCGATGCCGTCTATCTGCTCGGCGATGCCGCGTCGCTCTACTATCTCGGCGCGACCGGAGCCGCCGATGCCGGTGTCGTGTATCACACCACCTGGGATGCCTCCCCGCTCGGCAATGCGATCCGCTCCGCACCGACCGATGCCGCTGCATGGACCAGGTTCCTCCGAGCACAAGGCATCGGCTTCGTCCTGGTGAACTTCGATGAGTTGAGCCGGCTCAGCCAGCGCGACCGCAACTTCGACCCCGATGTCACCATGGCCAACATCGATTCCTGGTTGAGCCATCCCGACTCGGGGTGTTCAATCGTCAAACTCTGGACCGTTGACGGCGCGAGTCACACAGGCGATGCGGGTACTCCTGGCAAAGCTGTTCCCAGGCCAAGCCGACTCCTCGTGCATCTGATCGATGTTGCTGCGGGGAATGGGGAGGGAGAAGAGCGATGAACGAACCAGCTCGCCCGCATCCGGCAGCAACGGCTTCTCCGGCGACGGTCGATCCGGCGCTTCTGCCCACTGCTTCTGTCGTGATCCCACGCCCCGCGCGATCCCGTATCGGTGTGACGCTCAACCTGCTCGGCTTCGCGCTCGGCCTCGCGCTGCTGTGGTGGTGCGGCGCACGTGCGCTTTCCCCCGAGAACAGCGAGCAGCTCAAGAAGCTCGCCGCCGCGCCCTGGTGGCAGGCGGGCTCGCTGGTCGCGCTCTCGGCCCTGAGCGCCATGCTAAACGGAATGGCCTTCCACGCGGCCGTCTCCCCCGTCCGTCGCCTGCCGGTCATGGAAGTCGCCACCGTCAACTTCGTCGCCTCCCTGGGCAACTACATGCCCTTCAAGCTCGGGCTGATCTTCCGAATCCTGACCCACAATCGCCGCAATGGCATCCCATTGCTCACCATCGGCGCATGGATGGGCACCATGGGCATCGTCATGCTCTGCGTGCTCGGCCCCGTGCTCCTGGCCGGAATCTGGCGAGGCCGCGTCGATGGCCTCTGGTGGTTCGCCAGCGTCGGCGGAATCCTCGTGCTATGCAGCTCCGTCGTCGGCGTCACCAGGTTCGCCGGAACCGGGCGCGGCTGGGACATCATCCAGTCCGTTTGGAACATGCTCCCCATGCCACGGCAACTGCGCGAAAGCGCCATGCTCGAGCGCGTCCACGAGGGCACTCGCATGCTCGGTTCACCCGGCGCGGTGTCCCGCATCGTCGTGTGGAGGCTCGCGGACCTCGTCGTGCAGGCCTCCCGCTTCATGATCGCCGCGGCCATCGTCGGCCGCGCCATCCGCTGGGATGAGTCCCTGCTCGCTGGCAGCACCTATTACCTCATCGGCTCCGTCTCCCCCGCCGGACAGCTGGGTCTGCGCGAAGCCGGAACCGCAGGCCTCATCAACAAAGTCCTCGTCGATATCGACTTCGATTCCTTCAGCCTCATCGTGCTGATGGTCACCGCCGCGGAACTGGTCGCCTTCCTGCTCGCCGCCGCCGCCTCGATCGTGTACCTCGCGCGCGTTTCCCCGCCTCCCCAGCCTGAGGTCGAGCCACCCGTCGCTGCCGCCGCGATCGGTTAACGCTTCCGGTTGTCAAACGTGAACCGCTTCACCGCGTTGTCCGCCATCACCACGATCGTGCGCAGGTCATTCGTCCCCGGCGTTGTTACAAACGCTCCGGTCGCAATGCTCCCCACCTGCCGCGCCGCAAGCGTGTTCCCCGCGCTGTCCAGAATGAACAGCCAGGCCTTGTTCGCCGCGGGGTTGCTCGCCCCGCCGCGTGGATACATCATCGCCAGCAGCACAACCTCCGCGCGCGAGTCGCCATCCAGATCCGCCGCGTCAACAAACGGAACCTGTGCCGCAATCCCGCTCGGCGTTGGCACCGTGAACGACCACGCCAGATCCCCCTGCGCGTCGTGATAACGAACCACAGCGCTCGGAGCTTCGCTATATCCCTCCGCCGTCGCCACCAGCCAGCCCCGCGGCCCGGCAATCGCTGCCGGCGCGGCATACCCAATGAACCCCCGCGGCGCGCCACGCAGCCGGACCTTCTCCACCGTCGACCCATCGGGCGACAGCACGATCAGCCCGCCGCTCGAGTAGTCCGGCGCAACCAGCTCCGCCCGCCCATCCCCATTCACATCCATCAGCCGAGACCCCGCCGCGGCGGAAACGCCCTGCGTCCGCTCGCCCTCGGTGATCAGCTGCGCGTTCAGCGTCTCCGGCCCCGTCGCTGCCGGGGCATCCGATGGGCCGGTGTCGTCATCCACAATCTGCCGGTCATCCGCGCCTTGCGCAAACCGTGCGAGGGTCTCAGCGCTGTGAATAGTCTCCCCGCGCAAGACAGTCTCGATCCGCTCAGACAGCGACTCCTCCAGGTTCTGATGCCCGCCCAGATCGATGTCCTGAATGACTCCCTTGGGATCGATGATCACCGTGCACGGAATCGCCGACACGCGGTACGCCCCGCCCAGCTCGCCCTCAAAGTCCAGGATCTGCCGAAAGTTCAGGCTCCGCGCGGCGAGGAAGTCACGCACCTTCTCCTCGTTCCCGGCCCGGTCCTGGTTGATGCCGATCACCACCACGTTCCGCCCTGCAAACCGTGTCGCGACCTGCTGCACCTGCGGCAGCACCGCCACGCACGGCGCGCACCACGTCGCCCAGAAGTCCAGCACCACTACCTTTCCGCGCAGTCCTTCCAGTGAGATCTCATCCCCGCCTAAAGTCTGCCCCGCAAAGCCGGGGGCTTCCTGACCGATCAGCCCCATCTGCCCCGCGCCCCCCGGCGCACCCATCTCAAACGAGCTCACCTTCCGCATTCCCGAAGACGGAGTGAACTCGAACGACGAGGGCGCAACCGGCTGGTCGAGACGAATCCCGGAGAACGAGTACAGCAACTCCGCCTTGTCAACAGTCCGCGGCGTCCCCGGCATCTCATCCCCCGGCGCGCCCACCAGCATGTTTCCAAATGTCTTGGTCAGATCGATCCGAACCTCTTCGAGCAGACCCGTCTCGTCGCTGAACCATGCCGAGAACGGCGATGCGCCCATCCCCGGCATCGCCGGGTCCGTAATGCCGCGAACCCGCACGCCCGGACGCCCGCCGCGCTGCTCCTTGCTCGCGCTCTCAAACGATGTCCCCGCTCGAAAGAATCGCTCGATCCCCTGCTCGCCCGTCGCGGCTGTGGCCGGGCTTAGGAGCACCAGCGCGGGCCGATGCTGATGCAGCAGGCTCAGCACCGGGTCGCTCGCCACGCTCCCAATATCCTGCGGCGCGGCCGACTCGGTGTACTGACCGATCTGCTCCATGATCCCCCAAACCGTCGTGCCGTCCGAGACCACCTGCACATCATCCGTCCGCACCACGAACCGCCCCGGTCGCTGGAAGATGAACTCCACCTCGTTGGTCGTGCTCTGCTCAACAGCCTCTCCCCGGCTGTCCTTCCCGCGCAGGTCAAAGGTGACCTCCGCGCGGTCCCGATACGACCCCGCGCCGCGATACGCGGCCTTCGCCCGCTCCAGCACCGCACGCACCTCCTGCGGAATCGGCATCGACGCTACTGGCTGCCCGGACGCAGGATCAGGCTGCTGCGCAGAAGCGCTCGCCGCCCCACCGCAGACAAACAAAAGGCCCGCCGCCGCGAACGCTGTTGCCCTCGCCAAGCCGCTCATAGATCGTCTCCCGAAAGTGAAAGGCCGATTACCGTCTGCCGCGGCCGCTTCTTCGCACGCCGCCCTGCTTCTTTGTCACATTCGTCGGAGCCTTGCCCCGACGGGGTGCGGGTGCTGGGGCCGCCGCCTTGCTCTTCCCCGCTCGTGCCGGAGGCGAAGACGGCCTCTTGGCCCGCCCGCCCGCCGCCGCGTCGCCTTCGTCATCCCCGCCTGTCACCGTTCGCGCTGCGCGAGCCGGCTTGGCCGCCAACGGCGCTGGGGCATCATCTTCAAAGAACGAGCGTGCATCCTCTGCCTCATCGCCCTCTTCGTTCCCAAACGGAACTTCGATATCCGGCTCCTCGCCGGGCTCCTGCAGACTTGTACCGAACTGCCCCAGCAGCGCTGCGTCGTCATCCGCATGATCGCCCAGCCCCACCGCGCGGCCCTTGCTCTCGGCATGCCGGCCCGACAGGAGATCATCCAGATCCGCACGCTTGCGAGCCCGGATCAACAGCTTGATGGGCACCTCGCCCAGCTCCAGCTCCTCCCGCAGGCGGTTGAGCAGGAACTTCTGATAGTTCACGGTAAACAGGCCCGGCGTATTGACAACCAGCACGATCGTCGGCGGACGAACCGCGACCTGCGCAATGTAGAACGCCTTGGCAAACGTGCCCAGCTTGCTCGAAGGGCCTCGCGTTGACAGGATGTTCCGCAGCACCCGGTTCAGCCTCCCCGTCGATACCCGCTTGTTGGACTGCTCAAACAGCTCAAACGCCAGCCGGATCGTTTCCTTGACGTTCTCCCCTTCGTTTGCCGAGACAAACGAGATCGGCGCGAACGGCAGGCCCTTGAGCTCCTTCCGCAGATACTCCTCGTAGAACTCCGGCGTGATGTCGTGCCCGCGATGCGGACCCTCGGTGGCCCGCTTCCCCTCCACCATGTCCCACTTGTTCACCACGATGATGCACGGCTTATACGACTTCTGAATCATCTGCGCAAGGTGCTGATCCACCTGGCTCGTCGGGTCAGTCGCATCGATGAGCAGCAGGACCACATCCGCCCGGTCCACGCTCCGCTGCGCACGATCAAACGCAAACCATTCGATCCGGTCGGCAAAGCTCTTCTTCTTCCGCAGCCCCGCCGTGTCGATCGCGACAAACTTGTGCCCGTCCATCTCAAATCGAACATCCACCGCGTCCCGCGTCGTCCCTGCGATCTCCGACACGATCACCCGCTGCTCACCCGCCAGCGCATTCACCAGCGTGCTCTTGCCCGCGTTCCGCTTGCCGATGATCGCGATGTGCATCTCGCCCGCGGCCTCGGACTTCGCATTCGCCGCATCCGTCGTGCTCCAGTCTTCCTGACCCGGAAGCTCCGCGACTGCCTCATAGAGCGAATCGATGAAGTCGCGACGGAAGTAGTTGTTCTTCGCCGACACCGCCAGCGGTTGCCCGAACCCCATCGCCGCGGCCTCGAGCGCATGCGCTTCCCAGCGCGGCCCGTCGGTCTTGTTCCCCACCACGATCACGCGGAGATGCGGGTTGCTCTTCCGGCCCAGCACACGCTCCCGCAGCAACCGGGCGATCTGCTCATCGGCCGGCGTCACGCCCGCCTGCGCATCGATCACAAACAGCACGAGATCGGCGCCCGCAACCGCCTCGGAAATCTGATGCTCAATGTCCTTGGTCAGGCGCGTCAGGTCCGAGCCGACATCGTCGTACCGCCGGCCCTCGGCGACATACACCCCATATCCGCCGGTGTCGGTCAACTCGATCGTCCGCACGATCCCGCCATGATCGGGCTGTGGCTGGTCGGGATGCGTCAGCTCCACCAGAATGCTCACGCGGTCGCGCGTGGTGCCCGGCGTCGGGTCCACGATCGACACCTTGTTATGCGCCAGCATATTGAGGAGGGAAGACTTGCCGACATTGGGGCGGCCGACAATTGCAACGCGGGGAACGGTCATGCCCAAGGGTATGCGAGGGGGTGCCCGAACCGATGCCGTTCACCGGGCTTCAGATCCGCTTACGCACAAATACAACGCCGCCATGCGCACCGCCAGCCCGTTGGTCACCTGCCGCAGAATAACGCTCTTTGGCCCATCCGCTACCTCATCCGCGATCTCGATCCCGCGATTCATGGGACCGGGGTGCATGATGATCGCTCCCGGCTTCAGCAGCCGCGCCCGCTCCGCCGTCAACGCATACCCGCGCGAATACTCCCGCGTGCTCGGGAACGCCGGCGATGCCCGCACAGCTTCCCCGCCACCCGCCTTCGCCGCGCCTTCCGAGTGCCGCTCAAACTGAATCCGCAGCATGTTCACCGCATCCACAGTCGGCAGCACCGCCTCAAGGTCATCGTCAACCGTGCACCCAAGCGTCTCCATGCTCTTTGGCGCAAGCGTCCCCGGCCCGATGCACACCACCTTCGCGCCAAGCTTTGTCAGCCCCGCGATGTTCGACCGCGCCACCCGCGAGCTCACCACATCTCCCACAATCGCCACCCGCAGCCCCGTCAGGTCAAAGGTTTCCAGCCGTCCGTTCGCTTCCGCCAGCGTGTAGATGTCCAGCAATCCCTGCGTCGGGTGCTCGTGCTTCCCGTCCCCCGCATTGATCACCGAGCACTTCACGCCCGCCGCCACCAGCCCCGGCGCGCCCGACGACTTGTGCCGCACCACCAGCGCATCGACCCCCATCGCCTCGACGTTCCGCGCCGTGTCAACCGTGCTTTCACCCTTGCTGACGCTCGAGCCCGAGCTTGTCAGATCGATCACATCCGCGCTCAGCCGCTGCGCCGCGAGCGTAAAGCTCAGCCGCGTCCTGGTCGAATCCTCAAAGAACAGGTTCGCGACCACCTTCCCCCGAAGCGCCGGAACCTTCTTCACGCTTCGGCCCGACACTTCCGCGAATCCCGCGGCCGTCTTCAGCAGCGTCCGAAGCTCCTCCGCGCTCAGCTCCTGAAGCCCAAGCAGGCAACGGTGCTTCCACTGCACTGATGGCCCATCAACACTCTCAGCAGTCGGCGACGCAACGCTCATGGTGGTCATCGGGGCAAGGGTATACGAGGTCCGAAACATTCCCCCGGATCTCAACTTGAATCCAAAGTCCCCAATCCGAAATCCGAAATCGGTCTCCCTTCACTCCCTCGGATTAATCGTGATGCGGTTCATCTCATCCTGCGGCATCAACCGCACATCCACCTTCTCCCCCGGACCCGGCTCAAGCTTCAGCGCCGAGTGCTCCGGCTGAATCGGAATCTCCCGTTCCGGTCGCTCCACCAGCACCGCCAGCCGCAACCGGCTCGGCCGGCCGAAATCGAGGATCTCCCGAAGCGCCGCCATCACGCTCCGCCCCGTCATCAGCACATCATCGCAGAGCACGATCTCCCGTCCAGCCACATCAAACGGGATCGACGTCTTCCCCACCCGCGCCGCCGCGCCCGTCTCCGACAGGTCATCGCGGTACAGCGTGATGTCAATCGACCCCACATCCGTCACGCCCAGCCGCTCCGCCAGCTTCGCCGCCACCACATCCCCACGCCGACGGATCCCGATGAACGCCAGCTTCCCAGG
Organism: Phycisphaerales bacterium; assembly: GCA_038247555.1. Lineage (GTDB taxonomy): Bacteria > Planctomycetota > Phycisphaerae > Phycisphaerales > UBA1924 > JAHBXL01. The sequence continues at coordinate 18,744 of JBBRUT010000019.1, forward strand.
GTCGTTCGTCCCCTTGCGGATGTCCGCGGCCAGCGCATCAAGCAACTTTTCAACCTGCGATTCGTCGGCGATCAGCTTCATACCGCCAGTATAACGGCAGTTGATGCCCCGGCACTCCGTGCCGGGTCTTTGCCGAGTGCCTCCTGCTCTTCCAGCACTCCATGCCGAACGGTTCGACGAGCATTCCTTTGGCCGCGAGATTCGCTTCGCCCCACGCTCAATCCACCCTGTTCACCAGCGGAATCACCGCCGCGGCCTCCCGCTTGGAAACCTCATACAGCACCGCATTGCCAACCTTCAGCCGGTGCACCCGCAGCCCGCCGGATGGTTCAACTTCCACCGGTCGATCATGCGACTTCCGATCCACGATCACTATAACCCGCTCCCCATCCCCGAGTTTCACCAGCATCACCCCTGCCTCTTCCCCCAGCACGCCCGAGCAGTAGTCCCACCCGATCACCTGTACCCCCGCCGCCGGGGCAACCGTAAACGCCTGCCCGAACTTCTCTCGGGTATACCGCACGAACTCCGCATCATTCTCGCACGCCCAGGAAGGCTCAAAGCCGGTGCGCTCCAGCCGCGCCAGAATCGCATCCGCTTTCGTTCCGCCCGGCGCAGGCCCAAGCATCCCGGAGAAGTACACCCCCGCGACGATCGCCAGCATCGCCGCCATGCCCAGCGCGATCCGCACCCATGGCCGTACCATTGGTCCTTGCCCGCCGCCCGGGATCATCGGCGCTTCCGGCGGCGCATACATCGCCCGTAAGCGGTCTCCGATCCGCCGCTCCAGTTCAACCTCAGCGCGCAGAGAGCCGCCCCGCAGCATTTCGCGCTCAAACGCCGCGCGATCTTTTGCGCTCATCTCATCACGCAGATACAGCTCGATCCGCGCTGAGCCAGTTTCATCACCAGAGCCGCTCAATGCGTTCCCCTTTCGCCTTCGTTTGCACCGCTCGTCCCGGACATTCGCTCCCGCAAAGCTTTCCGCGCCCGATGCACATGGCTCGCCGCCGTTCCCTCCGGAATGCCCAGAGCAAGCCCGATTTCGCGATACGGCAGATCCGCCAGCACCCGCAGCAGCAGGCACGACCTCGCCGTCTCTTCCAGCCCCTCCAGCGCGCCAGCCAGCGCATCGTCAAAGCTCGACTGATCGGCCAGCAGCGTGCCGCGGCTGCTCACCGCCTGCCCGCTTCCCGTTCCGCTCGATGTGCCCGCACGCGCATCCAACGTTTCGTTCTCCACGCTGCTCGTCCGTCGCCGCCGATGCTTCCTCGCCTCGTTCATCGACACGTGGCGCACGATCTGCGTCATCCACGCCGCGAAACTCGTTCCCGGGTCAAACGTCTCCAATCGCTCCAGCCCGATCACCGCCGCCTGCTGCACACAATCCTGGGCGTTTGACCGATCGCCCAATACCGCCGCCGATGCGCACCACAACAGCCGCCAATGTTCCTCGAACAGGCGGGCAAACTCCTGGGCCGAAAGCCGGTCCCTCGCAGACGCCGCGGCATGCGCCGCGACATCGCTCTGGCCCGGCGCCCGACCGCTCGCCGCGGCAGGGCTCTCAAGCGACATTCGTTCATTTATGTCGCTCATGCCCTGCGCCTTTGCATCAAACCCCATATCGCCCGCACGACGCTCGAAACGTCCGAAAAAAAGGCCGCCCCGGTTCCAGGGCGGCCGTCATTTCATTCCCATGTATCCTTCACGCGTCGAATCACTTCGCAGTGGCCACCGGCTTGGCCGGGGCCTTGCCGCCCGCCGCGGCAAACGAGTTGTTCATGAACTTGATCACCTCATCGGTGATGTCGAGTTCCTTGCCCACAAACAGCATCCGCTTCAGCTGAATCGCGCGAAGTACGTTCTCCGATCCCGCGTTCTCCGGAATCTCCACGCCCTCATCGCTGACCAGCACCATGTGGTAGCCGTTCTGCTTGGCGAGCTGTTCCACGGCCGCATCGACCTTCAAATACAGATCGCGGAACAGGTCCGCCTGCTGACCATCAAGCCGCCGGCTGGAGATCCGCGCCTCTCCCTCAGCGCGGAAGATCATCTCCCGCACTTCATCGGCCGCCTTGCTCCTCTGCGTGCCCGGCGGCAGCGACTGCACCGCGGTGCCGCGCTCCTCGATCTGCTTCTTCAGCGCATCGAGCTCCGCCTGCTTGATCTCATACACACGCTTGTACTCTTCTCCCTTCGCCTTCTTCTCATCGAGCCCATTGATCAGCTTCTCAAGATCAACCACCGCAACGGTCGCGCCCTTCGGCGGCGCGCCCAGGAACGCCATCGACGCCGTGACCGCGGCGGTCCCCACGCTCACCAGCGCCACCGCTCCCACGACCATTCCTGCCACCCACCGACGCTTGGTTACCATCGAGCTCATCGCGGACCTCCGTGCTTGCTCCCACCTCGCCCCGTCCATACATACCGGCAATGTCCCCCGCCGTTGGCAGATGCTAACCCCTGACCCCTCTCACAACCACGTCACCGTGCAAACCCCTTCCTTCCGAACCCCTGTTTCCCCAGTGCCCATCGAGGCTTTCGATGTCCCGCATCCCCAGGTTCCTGCGGGTCCCTATGCCCATGGTCAGGGCCTCGACGGTCTCCGCATCCTCCACCTCTCAGACCTGCACACACGTCGCATCGCCCACGCTGGCAACCGCTTCCAAACCCTGCTCCGCGCACTCGCCTCCACTCCCGCTGACCTCATCATCCTCACCGGCGACTACTGCGATGACCCCGGCCATGAAGCCGCGGCCCTCGACGCCCTCGACCGTCTCTCCCGCGCGTGGTGCCCGCCCACACTTGGCGCGTTCGCCACGTTCGGCAATCACGACACCGCCGCGATGATGCACGCCGCGGCCTCACTTCCCCACATCACTTGGCTCGGCGGCCCCGGCCACGTCCCCAAGTGGGCGCGGCCACACCCCAAACTCCACATCGTCGGGCTCGATTACCCCGAAGACTTCATCGCCGCCACGCTCGATGCACCCCCGCCCGATCCCGCCGCGCTCACCATCGCGCTGGCCCACTATCCCACCGCCGTCATCCCCGCCGCGAGCCTCGGCATCCCACTCGTTTTCGCAGGACACACGCACGCAGGCCAGATCCGCATCTCCTCCCGTCTCGCGCCCCACACTTCCAGCGATGTCCCGGCCCACCTCGCCTCCGGCATCCTCCGTCTCGATCAAACCCTCTGCTGCATCTCCCGAGGCATCGGCGATGGGGTCTTCGAAGGCCTGCGCATCAACTGCCCCTGGCAGGTCCCGCTCTACACCCTGCGTCACGGGCCGCTCCCTCCGACGCCCCGCCGTGCTGCGCCGCACGCCGTCTCCCAAGTCGTCGCGTGGTAGCGATGCCAAGCCCGGATTCAGTTCTCAAACGCGTGAATTGCGGCTCACAACGCTCTAAATCAGCATTCGGATACGAACAAAGACCGCAAGCTGGGTGTCCTGCCGCGCTCTTCATCTGTACAGTTTATGACCACGCTCCGCCGGGGGGCCTGAGCGCCGAGGCCGAGGGGAATTCCACAGCATGACGAACCAAACAAGTCCATCCAAGCCTCGCCGCGCCCGGCGATGGATCCTCGGCAGCCTGCTCCTGCTCGCCTTGGTCATCGTCGCCGCAATCGCGCTCGGCCCATGGGTCGCCTCGCGGCTCGCGCCCGGCATCATCGAATCCACCGCGGCCGACAACATCCAGGGCACGGTCAAAGTAGACCATGTCACCCTCGGCTGGTTCACCCCCGCCGATGCCGGCCCCATCCAGCTGTTCGATCCTCAGGGAACCCAGATCGCCACCATCGAGATCGATACCCCGATCACCCTCTGGCAGGTCGTTGCCGGACGATGGTGGTCCTCTTCTGCACTCGACCTGGGCACCATCACACTTCGCGGCGATCTCGATCTCATCCGCAAGCCCGACGGCTCCACCAACCTCGATGCCGCGCTCGCCCCGCGCGGTCCCGCCTCAACGCCCTCCACATCTTCCAGCAGTGGCGCGACCAGAGTTCCCAACATCAAAGCCCGAATCAATGTCACCCAGCTCGATGCCACCATCCGCGAGGAGGGCGCCGACGGCAAACTCGGCCCCGAACTCGGCGTGCAGAAGCTCTCCGGCCCGATCGACGTCAACATGGATCAAGGTGGCCTTACCGCCAAGGCCGACCTCTCCGCCGATGTTGTCTCCGGCAACGGTGCTGCAGCCTCCAAGGCCGTCATCAAGCTCGATGTCTCCGCCAAGCAGAAGGTCCCCGGCGGCCCCGCCGGCTTCTCGCCGGAGAATCTCGAACGCGCCACCGTGGCCCTCGATGCAACCGGCATCCCCTCCGCGATCATCGATGCTCTCGGCGGCTTTGGCGGCGCGCTCGAAGAGGGTCTCGGCGTCACCTCCGACACCACGCTCCGCATCGACGGCAACCTGACAGCCGCGACCATCGCGATGCAGTTCCGCTCCGCCGGCGCGACCGCCGAGGCCGCGCTCAACCTCGCCGACGGCGTGCTCATCGGCACCGATCCTGCCAAGCCCGCGCTCGTGCTCAACATCACCTCCACCGCGTTCATCGCCAAGCTCCCACAGGCCGCCAGCGCCATCGACCAAGCCCGCCAAACGCTCTCGCTCGACGACGGCCCATCTTTCGCCCTCACGCTTGATTCCCTACGAATCCCCGTCCCCGCTTCTGCCATCTCCGGCCAGCCCCTCGACCCCGCAACCATCGACTTCCGCAATAGCGGCGCGCGCATCACCCTCGATGTCGGCGCGATGGCGGGCCAGGTTTCTCTGCCAGCGCCCAGCGGCAAGCCCGATGCGCCCGCCGCGAAAGAGAACAAGCCCTTCGCCGCCCAGCCCCTCCGCATCGTCATCGATGCCACCGACCTTGCCAAGCCCGTCACCATCTCCGGCGCCACAACCACCACGCTCGACGGCCAATCCGCCGGCGACCTCTCGGTCAACGCCTCCGCCGATGGCTTGCTCGATTCCCAAGGTCGCCTCCAGGCCCTGCAAGCGGGCGCTGCGCCCGTCGGCGCAATCGTCGCGGATGTCACGCTCAAGCGGTTCGCCACCGCCCTCATCCAGCCCTTCATCGCCGCGATGAATCTCCCGGTCGATCTCGCCCAGGATGCCGGCCCCACGGTCGACATTGCGATGACCGCCAGAACCCAGGCCCTCCCCAGCGACTCCCCGTCATCCACGACCGCCGCGGCCGGCCTTGCCGCCATCCCCACGACCAACGCAACTGTCTCTCTACGCTCCACCAACATGAACGCCGATGTCGCCGCGCGGCTGGAATCCGGCACCCTCCGCACCACCGGCGAGGGCATCCGCGTTGTCATCAACTCTGCTGCACCCCTCGCCCGCCGCGTTCTCGCCGGCGATGGTTCCGCACCGCCGCCCGTCATGGTCGATGGCATGTCATCCGTCACGCTCACCGTCACCAATCTCGCCGTGTCGCTCGATGCCCTGACCTCCGATACCGGCTCCGCCGCGCCCCTCGCCGCGGTCGATGGCACCATCAACCTCGAACTCCAAGATCTCCGAGCCACGCTCGCGCCCTCGCCCGCCACCGACACCCTGCCCGCAGTGACTGCTGAACCGATCAATGTGTCTCGCGCGGCGATGGTCGTTGTGCTCGCCCGCGGCCAGGCACCCGCTGTCACCCTCGACGCCCAGGCAACCACCGCCGGCGCAAACTCGCCGATGTCCATCGCCGCCAACCTCACCGCCGATGGACTCAAGTCCGGCGCGCTCCCTGCCGCGACCGGCCTCGATGGCCTGCTCGCCCTCAAGCTCGCCGGGCAAGTCAAGGCGATCGCCGTTCCCCCCGCGCTCCTGGCCGCGCTCCCCGCGCTCGCCAAGTACGCCCCCGCCTCGACCGCCCAGCGCACCGAACTCGACACCGCAATCGCGCACGCAATCGCCGCGGCAGTTGGCACTGGGGCCGACGCCACCATCAACCTCGGTCAGCCGCAGGGCGGCGGCACCGGCCAGGTCGTCCGCATCCAGCTTGCCACCCAGGCTCAGGGCGCGGGCACCGATCTCTACCTGCGACTCTCGCCAACCGAAGCCGCCATCACCGGCGGCACCACCTTCCTCGTCGCCGAGCCCGCATCCATCAATGCCATCCTCGCCGCCGCCTCTGTGCCCGCGCCAGCAGCCCAGGCCCCGAGCGCAACCGACCCCGCCGCCGAGCCGGTCACCGCCGCCATCCCCGCGCGCCCCATCACGCTCGACAGCCGCACCAAGCTCTGGCTGCGCATGCCCGAGGCCATCGTCGTTCCGCTGAAGAAGTCCGCCGATGGCGCGCTCGAGCCCGACTTCGCCCGCGCCAAGGACTTCTTTGCAACGCTCGCCGCCGAAGGCGAGATCACTGTCGGCGGCATCCCCATCGGCTCCGAGCCCGGCGCAACCGAAGATGCCCCGCCCACTCCAACCTACACCTCCGCGCGGCTCGGTAAGCTCGAGGCCCAGGTCCGTGTCCCCATGGCCGCGCTCGCCGACGATGCCGCTCGCGCCCTCCCCGCCAACCGCGCATCCCTCAAGCTCACCACCGATGCCCGTACCGGCGAAGGCGCGCCCGTCGCCGCCGTCGCGATCGACGCCCAGGCTGGGCTCGATGCTTCCTCCCCCGAAGCGCTCGTCACACTCGCCGGCATCAACACCGCCAACGTCGATGCCCTGCTCAATCGCCAGGGCTTTGTCACCGGCGCTATGGGCAACACCGCCGACATCGCCCTCCGCGTCACGCCCGAAACCGGAAGCGCAACCAACCTCAACCTCACCGCCGAGATCACCTCTCCCACCATCTCCGGCGCCACCCTCTCCCTCGCGCGCCGCGCCGATGTCATCGCCCTCACCGGCCCCTCCAACATCACCTGGACCCCCGCCCCCGCATTCCTCAACAGCATCCTCGTCACCGATGACAACTCCGTCCGGGTCACACGCACCTCCGCTGTCACCGTCAACCTCACCAAGCTCGCCCTCGCCACCGGCCCTGAAGGCTCGGGCCTCTTCCTCCCCACCGTCTTCGACCTCGATGCGCAGATCGCCACACCCCAGCTCGCGATGGACCTCCCCTCCCCCGCCGATGCCCGCGGCGTCCGCGCCCCCGCCCGCGCCATCGAGATGAACGGAATCGCCGCCCGCACCCGCTGGGACCCCGCCGCGCCCGCCATCCGTCAGGCCGCTCCCGGCGCGCTCAGCGCCGCTGTTACCATCGACGGCATCTCCGGCAACGAAGGCCCCGCCGCCAAGCCTTCCAAGATCACCCTCACGCTCCGCGCCTTCATCGATCCCCAGGGCAACATCATCTCCGAGAACGCCGTCGTCAATGCCGACGCCGATCTCTCCATGTTCCCCACCATCCTCATCGATCAGCTCGCCAATCAGGGCGGGCTCATGAACGAAGTCCTCGGCCCCACCGTCTCCGCCTCCGCAACCCTGCGCAACGTCTCACAGGCACGCACCGGTCCCCGCGGCACGCTCGAAGCCAACCTCACAAGCCCCCGCGCCACCGCGCGGATCAAAGGCGAGATGCGTCGGGGACAGTTCGTGCAGAACGGACCCACCCAGGTCCGCCTCCTCGTGATCCGCCCCGAGCTCATGGAAGCCCTCGGCGGAAGTCTTCCCCTCGTCGCCACCATGGAGAAGACCACCTCCGATGAACCCGCCATGGTCGAGGCCTCCGACCTCAGCGTCCCGCTTGACAAGGACCTTTCCAAACTCAACGGTGTGATCGGCGTCGATCTCGGCGTTGCGCGCTTCACCACCAACTCCATCCTGGGTTCGCTGCTCAAGGCCGTCGGCGGTCGAGACTCCGGAGCGATCGGCCGCAAGGTCGAGCCCTTCGTCGTACGCATCGTCAACGGCGTCGCCACCTACGACCGCTTCCGCCTCCCCCTCGGCGAGTTCAGCATCGAGACCCGCGGCTCCGTCGATCTCGTCAGCAGGAAGGTCAACCTCGTCGCCTACGTCCCTTTCTTCGCGCTCACCGATGAAGCAATGGGCCCCGTCCGCCTTGGCCTGGGTGGCCGGCTCGATATCCTCGACCGCACCACCATGGTCCCCATCACCATCAAGGGCGATATGAACAACCCCGGGGCGATGATCGATGTCCCCATGTTCCTCCAGGAAACCGGCAGCAACCTCATCAAGGCCCCCGGCCGAATCATCGAAGGCATCGGCGACCTGCTCGGCGGCAATCGCAACCAGCAGTCCCCCAAGCCCGACGACAAGTAGCCTTGGTACCAGCCACGCGCCCGGCCCCCCTCCCGCTGCGCCGCGGCACCGGTTACGCTACACCTCGATGCCCACCCTCTCTGTCGCCATCGTCTGCAAAGACAACCAGCAGACCATCGCGCGCACTCTCGACTCCGTGCGAGACCTCGTGCGCGAGTTCAATGGAGAGCGTGGCGCGGCTCAGCGCGGAATCGTCGCTATCGACTCCGGCTCGACCGATGGCACCATCGCCCTGCTCGAATCGCACAACGCCCGCATCATCCGTTCCCCCTGGCTCGGCCACATCAAGACCAAGCAGCTCGCCCTCGATTCCTGCACCTCAGACTGGATCCTCTCGCTCGATTCCGATGAGTCCCCCGAGCCCGACCTCATCTCCTCCATCCGCGCTGCCCTCACGCGCAACGACTCCGCCGTCGTGGGCTATGAGCTCAACCGCAAGGTCTACTACCGCAACACCCCGCTCAACCACGCCTGGCAGCCTGAGTGGCGTCTCCGCCTTGTCCGCCGCGGCATGTGCGTCTGGGGCGGGCACGACCCTCACGATGTCCTCGCGCCAATCGACTCTGCCGCGCGAATCGATCGCCTCTCCGGTGCGCTCCGCCACGATTCCATCTCCACCTTCGCCGACTTCCTCATCAAGCAGGCCGCGTACAGCCGCACCATGGCCGCGAGCCTCCACGCCGCGGGCGTTCGCGGCAGCTATCTGCGGCTTCTCATCTCGCCCCCCGCCGCAGTCCTCAAGCAGCTCATCTTCAAGCGTGCCTTCCTCGACGGCTGGCCCGGCTGGCTCGCCGCGGCATCCACCGCGGCCTCCGCCCTCATGAAGCACGCCATGCTCATAGAACTTGACAATGACGCACCCCAAGAGGGTCCTCGATGAGCACAGAGAGCATTCTTATGATGAGCACCAATCTTCGGTCGCGCTGTTGACAGATGACGGGGGGGGGGTAGTCTGTAAAGTTCAGGGGGGCAAGGAGCTTATCGATGCTCAACGTGACGATGCTCGTGATTGCCGCATGTATGATGATTTCAGCGGATCCACCACAGGATCCCCAGCCCGGCGATGAGTTTGCGGGCACTGACATGGTGTTGGTGGGTGCAGCTGCGCCTTGGCAGATCAATGACTTTAAGTGCGTAGCCTTGACAACGTGTCCAGGCGGTGCACTCTATGAACCGACGGTCAATGGGCAGAACATTGCTGGTTGCAGTTCGACCGGGGCAGTATGCACAGGTACCTGCAAGTATTGCTTCGGGTCGGGGAATCCTTCTCGCCGCTGCCAGAAGGCTACTTACGACAAGTGCTTGGTCGCAGTCGGGGGGACGTGGGTGGCGTGCGGCAACTTCGTGAACTACAACTGCGTACCTGGTGCATTTCCTCCGGTCACGCCATCCGGCCAGCCGCTTACCACGGACAACGGGTGTTACTGCGGCACGACTCCGGGAACGACTGGGAACCCCGGCTGCGGGTTTACGGATTGCTTATGAGCGGCGTACGAGTGGAGACGATCATGGCGAGACGGACATTCCGGCCGATGGTCTTGCTGGTTGCTGTGGCCGCAGGGCTTTCTCAGAGTCTCGCAACCCAGCCCCTCCCGCAGCCGGATTCGTCAATCGGGGTTGTGTCCCACACTGCCGAGGCCGCAGCGGTCGCGACGGCGGTGCTTGCGCACGATCAGTCGGTCCGCACTATTGAGTACGAAGTCGTGGTTGAGAGACTCTTTCCGAACAAGGAAGTTTCGGAAGAAAACTGGGTGATGACGCATCGCAGCGGCCACGGGTTCGACGAGTCGGGAGCGTGGTACGCAGATGTAACGAAGTGGTGGGTGCGCGGGCACCCTGACAGCGAGGACATGGAGTTTGCTCGGATCGAGTATCGCACTCCCGACGGAAGCGTGCAGGAGACGCTGAATCATCAGAACACATCCGGGCTGATCAAGCCATCGGATCGCACCATCCTGTGGTTTCCGAACCCCTCACTTTTTCTCGGAAGAATGGTTGCAACTGATGCAAAGCAGCGGTTGGGGGAGTTGCTGCTCCAGTCCCCAGACCTGAAGCTTGAGCAGAGCCCCCCTGAGCTTCCGGGGTGCATCCGATTGCGGGGTACAGTGTCCACGGGCGGCATGATCGCAGTGCTTGTCGTGGACACGAAGCCCTCGTATGGGTTTCTGCCGGTTCGTATCGAGACGAGGGAGAGCATGCTCGACTTTCCCATTGAAGTTATGAGCGTCACCGAGGCGAAGGAATTCGGTGGCGTGTGGGTGCCGGTGAGGGGCATCCGTGAGACGTTCTACTGTTGTGAGTGGGGCGAGGGCGTACACGAGCGGCTGAACGAGGCATTCGAGGAGGCGGGGTTCTCGTCAGCACGCGGAGCCCTACGGCCGGATGTGAAAGACCCGGAGATAAGAGCGCGGTACCTCCGTGTTGTGCGGACGTTCTTCGGGCCTGACGGCGTGCCCTTTCGCCCGATGGATGGGAGCCCCCAGCGATTCCGAGTCGAGGGCGATGTTCTCGTTAATCAACCGATCAGCCCGGGCAAGTTCCGTGTGAAGTGGCCCGATAGTGCCAAGTGGATAGATGTCTTTAAGGGGGTGGATCAGGATGGCCGTCGAATTGAAGATCCAGATGAGGAGTTGCCATGACCGGGTGGATCGCTCGCGTCATCCTGTGCATGAGTGTGGCCATCGCGTGCGATGCCGCAGCAATCGGCAAATGGCCGATCGGGTCCGATGCAATTTCACCGCAGACCGCCCCTGCTCAGCCAACGCTGGTTGAGGTGATCGGATCCGACAATGCGGATTGCGGGCTGTTTCCGATCGGCGGAGAAGCGAAGCGAATTGTAATCCTGCGTAATCGCAGCGAGCATCCGGTCCGGCTCCGCGTTGTTTCCTCAAGTTGTGCCTGCGTGAATCACTCGTTTGACGCGGAGGAGGTGCCGCCCGGAAAAGAAGGAAAGCTCAAGCTGTCTGTCGTCGTGACCGGCGGATTTGGGTTGCAGCAGCATCACATCGTCGTCAGTGCGAGGTCCGTCGGGCCGGTATCGTCGAAAGATGGAGTGCAGACGATTCCGATCGGGATCGCTTTCACGCCGGATCGCAGTTATGAAGTCAACCCACAGCAGGTTGTTGCGACAGTTGTGGCCGGCGAAGAGGCAGAGTGGCGGGTTCACATTGCCCGGAAGTCGCCCGGCGACCTACTTGTTGAGGACCTGGAATGCACTTTGGAGGGCGTACGGGTCATCGGGCCGACGACTGTGATTGACAACTCGACGGTGCAGATGATCGCGATGCAGTCGCGATGGCCCGAGCCGGGGATGCACACAGGTTGGTTGATGTTTCAGACGAACAGCTCCAAACTGCCAAAGGGTCATGTCGAGATTTCTTTACGTGTGCTTCCGGCGTGGCGAGCGGAGCCAGTCGCGATCGTCGCCGCGGCCCAACAGGCACGCGAGTTCGAGATTGTGCTTCGCAGGCGAATCGACAATTGCGCGACACCAAGTACGGTGCATCTTTCGGAGAATGATCAGGGTGCGTGGTCTTGCTCAGCCGCGCCTGTTGCGGACGGTGCCGACTGGAAGCTGAGAGTGAGGTTCGATCCTGGCAGGGTGCCTCCGGCGATTGTCGCCGGACGAAGCATGTTGATTGTTCGAGGTGCGGACGATGCCCGTCTGCTCGACATACCGCTCGTATGGCACCGCTTGGCCGACTGATCCTCCCGGCCTCTTCCGGCTCGCCGCCGCAAGCACCGCCGCCTCCGCCCTCATGAAGCACGCCATGCTCATCGAGCTTGGCCGCACCGCGCGCGATGCGCCGAAAGAGTGATCCCAGGCGCACCGCGCCCCCTTCCCGGCCGAGCCGAACGGTTACCGCTTGCGGCGACACGCGAACAACCCGCCGAGCCCCAGCAGCACACCCGCGCCCGGCGCAGGCATCCACATCTCGATGTTGTCAACCGCGAACGGCTGCGGCACATCAAAGATACCCCAGATATTCACCCGACCGATCGGCACCGCCGAGAACACGCCGACGAAGTTCTTCGCCGGTTCGGTTGGCGTCGGTCCGGCCATGACAAACGAGCCCAGCACGTTGTCGAACTGGTCATACGCGCACACCACAAACCCGCCATGACCCTGTGCAAAGCCCGGGTATGTCGAGAGATCCACCCCGATCGCGGTTTTATCGTTGCTTGTGAAGATCAGATCGATGCTCGAGAACAGCTGATACAGGAACTCATCGGTCCCGACCTTGATGCTGTTCGAGCCCAAGAACCCTGCGCCGTTCACCCACAGCGCGTTCTCGTTGTTGGAAGGGTTTGTCGTCGGCGGGCACGGCCCTGGCGTGATGTTGGTCTGAATGATCAGGTTCGTCGCGTTGATCCCGGACTCAAACGTCGGCCGCGGCACCCCGTTCTGAAGCGAGTTCGGGAACGGAACCTTCGCCCCCTGCTCAACGGTCGATTCCTCGAAAGTCTCGACGCCCTTGAGCATCTTCCCGTTCAGATCGTTGTTCAGATGAAACTCCGACTGCGAGGTGTAGAACGTCGCAATCCCCGCCAGCGCAGGAGTCGAAGCCATCGCCACAACAGCCAACGCGGTGCGCATGCCAACCATGATCTCTCTCCTCGTGTTGTGGATGCGGCCCTCCCGAGCCTGCACCCGGTCTCGTCTCTCGAGATAGTCTTACCACAACGCTCCCAAACCTTGCAGGTGCCTCCGCATGGTCGGGAACGAGGCCTCACCAATCCCAGCCTTTGTTCGTCCGGCGTACGCAGCGCAGCTCTCCGCCGCCTAACGGCCTCGCCCTTTTCCGTTGAATCTACGCCGCGGCGATCTACGCAAGCCGCGCGCAATCCACGTACCATCCGTCTCCTTGAGCGAACCCCCTCCCAACCCCCCGCCTACTCCCTCCCAGGTCGGCATCCCCGAAAAAATCGGTCCTTACCGCGTTGAACGCGAGGTCGGCCGCGGCGGCATGGGCCTGGTCTACCTTGCCCGTGATCCCCGCCTCGACCGCCCCGTCGCCATCAAAGTCCTCCCCGATGCCTTCGCCGCCGACCCTGCCCGCCTCGCGCGCTTCGAACGCGAGGCCCGAACACTCGCCGCGCTCAACCACCAGAACGTCGCGGCCATCTACGGCCTCGAAGAGCACGACCACCGCCGCGTCCTCGTCCTCGAGTTCGTCCCCGGCAACACCCTCGGCCGCCTGCTCGAACGCGGCCCCCTCCCCGTCGATGAGGCGCTCCGCATCGCCATGCAGATCGCCGAAGGGCTCGAAGCCGCGCACGAACGCGGCATCGTTCACCGCGATCTCAAACCCGAGAACGTCAAGGTGACGCCCGAAGGCATCGCCAAGGTCCTCGACTTCGGCCTGGCCAGCAACGTCCAGTCCGACATCTCTTCTGCCTCCACCGCCACCCGTTCCCCCGGCCTCACCCAGCAGGGAATGGTCATCGGCACACCCGGCTACATGTCCCCCGAGCAGGCCCGCGGCCTCACCACCGACCGCCGCACCGACATCTGGGCCCTGGGCTGCGTGCTCTTTGAGCTTCTCTCGGGCGCAAAGGCTTTCCCCGGCGAAACCGCCACCGATGCCCTCGCCGCCGTCCTCGACCGCGAGCCCGACTTCACCCGCCTCCCACCCGTCACGCCCGGACGCATCCGCGACCTCCTGCGCAAGTGCCTCGCCAAGGATGCGCGCAAGCGCCTTCGCGATGCCGGCGATGCCCGCATCGAGATCGAAGAAGCGCTCAGCCAGCCCCTCTCTGGTTGGTTCCGCATCCCCGGCGACCGTTCCGGCAGCGCCGATGAAGGCACCTTCAAGCCCCGCCCCGTCGCGCGCCTCTCGATGCTCCTCGCCCCGACCCGCGAGATCTCCAACCTCTCCCGCAGCGCGCTGGCCGTTGCGCCCGATGGCTCCGCGGTGGTGTTCGTCTCGGGCGTTGCCCCCGACACACAGCTCTTTGTCCGCCGCTTCGAGGACATCGAGGCCAAGCCCATCCCCGGCACCCTCGGTGCCGAGTCACCAACCTTCAGCCCCGACGGCACGAGGCTCGCCTTCTTCGCGGATGGACGCCTGAAGCGCGTCGCGTTGGCCGGCGGAGCGCCTGTGCCCCTCGCGCCCGCGCCGCGGCCCCAAGGCGTCTGCTGGGGCGCCGATGAGTGCATCTACTTCGTCCCCGACTGGCAGAAGCCGGTGCTGCGCATCCATGCAGGCGGCGGAAGCTCATCGGGCGGGAGTGCGATCGCCAACATCGAGACCGTCGCCGAGCCCGATCTTTCCGGCGGCGAGATCGCGCTGCTCTGCCCCGAGCTTCTCCCCGGCGGCAAGCACCTCCTCTGCGCCGCCTACGGCGGACGCGGCCGCGCCGGCGCTTCTTCCGCGCTCGATGAATCTCCCATCGTCGCCATCGATCTGCGCACCCTGCAGCGCAAGCCCCTCATCCATGCCGGCGCAAACCCGCGATACGTCGCCTCCGGTCACCTGCTCTTCACGCGCGGCGGCTCCCTCTTCGCCGCGCCCTTCGACCCCGAGCGACTCGAGGTCCTTGGCACGCCTGCCCAAGTCATCACCGGCATTCTCGGCAACGCTCTTGGAGGCTCCGCACATTGCGGCTTCTCCATCGAAGGCACCATGGCCTATGCGCCCGGTGAGGTCGCAAGCGCGGAGCACACCCTGCTCCTGGCCGCGCGCAGCGCCGCCCCCGGCACAGAACCCGTCCCCGCCATCACCCATCGCGGCCCGTTCGTCGCCCCCGCCATCGCCCCCGCAGGGCCTCGCCGCGTCGCGCTGCAGGTCATGGGCCCCACCGACCAGCTCTGGGTCCACGACCTCGATTCCGGCGCCGCGACCCAGCTCACCTTCCACGCCGACAACTCCTGTCCAGTCTGGTCCCCCGATGGCCAGTACATCGCCTTCCGCTCCAATATGGGCGGCAGGCCCGAGCTATATCGAATCCCTGCGGATGGCTCAAGCCCGCCCGAACTGCTGCTCAGTTCCGATGGCGCGCCCGTGCCCACCGGCTTCTCGCCCGACGGGGCATTGCTCATCTTCACCCGCGCCCGCCCAGCCGGTGGTACCGAGATCTGGTCCGTCAAAGTCGGTGAACCCGCCTCCGCTCGCCCGGTCGTGCAGATCGCCCTCGGCGCATGGGGAGGAACCATTTCCCCCGACGCCCGCTTCCTCGCCTTCGTCAGCGAACAAAGCGGCCGGCCCGAGGTCTATGTCCAGCCCATGTCCGCGGCCGGCGCGCCAAACCCCCAGCGATGGCAGGTGACAAGTGGGGGGGGTGGTGCGGGCGATGGTGGCCACGCGCCCATCTGGTCACGCGCCGGCGGCGAGCTTTTCTATCGTTCGCAGGGCCAGGTGATCTGCTCCCGCGTCGCCGTCGAACCCAGCTTCCAGCTCGGCCGGCCCCGTACCGTCGCGCAGGGCGCCTTCCTCCCCGCAACGCCCGCCACCGCCAACTACGACGTCTCCGCCGACGGCCAGAGTGTCTTTGTGCTGCGTGCCCGTGATGATGCCAAGCCCGCGCGCGAGCTCCGTGTCATCCTCAACTGGTTTGATGAACTCAACCGCCTCTCGCCCCACAGCCAGCAGGTCCGCGCGACGCCGGCCTCCCGCATCGTCCCGCCCCGCCCGAGCTACAACAGCAGCGCGGGCACGCTGGCCTGATCGCTCACACCGCCGCGGGCGCGGGCTCCGCACGCCCCGCGCTCTGCTCGCGGCCCGCCGCGCCCGGCGACACACCCGTGTACTTGTACACCCGATCCAGCCGCGGCCCCATCCGGCACAGCAGCTCATGCGCGATCGTGCCGCCCGCATTCGCAAGCGCAGGCAGATGGTTCGGCGCGGATGCATTGACACCCACCAGCTCCACCTCCGCGCCCGCAAGCTCAAGCCCCGCGCGCCCCGGCTGCACAAAGCTCGGCGGCAGGTCCGTCACATCAACCGTGATCTGGTCCATGCTCACGCGTCCCACCACCGGCGCAAACAACGTCTCCCCGGATGCGTTCTCCGTCGTCGCCGCCTGCACGCCATGAATCGTCTTGCGGTCCCAGCGCTTCCCCGTAAAGCCCACCATCCCCGGCCCGCCAGTGGGCGAGCCGCCCAGCGAACGCGGATACCCGTCGGCATAGCCAACCGGGATCATCGCGATCTTCGTCATCTTCCCGTCGGCGCGCTTTGGCGCTCGCCACGTCGAGCCATACCCAACGGGCCAACCCGCCGGGATCTCCTCGATGTGCGCAATTGTGCTCGTCCAGCGCACCGCCGGCTCCATCATCGCGGCCTCCGCCGAAAACTCCATGTCCGCCAGTCCGTGCCCCGCCTTGTTCCACACCGCCCCGCCCACCATGCCGTACAACGATTCACCCATGCGCACCATCGTGCCGTGATACTCGCGCGATCGGAACGCGCCGCACGAGTTCGCCGCGTGCACCTCCAGCTCCGCAATCCCGCCCGAGATAAGTGTGCCGCGATGCCCGATGAGCGCGGGGTTGTGCCCGCTCGCCGCCGCCGCCTTGAGCATCGGGCTCACGCGGTCGACAAACTCCCGGAACATGCCCCACTGACCCGCGGTCAGCGCGGGGTCATCGCCCGGCGAGGAGAAGTGCGTCATAAGCCCAGCCAGCCGCACGCGACCGGAACTGAGCACCCGCTCAACGATCCGCGCCGCCTCATCAGGACGCTCGCCCCCGCGCGACAGCCCGGTATCGAGCTGCACATGCACCGGCATGCTCACCCCTACCCGCCCGGCAAGCTCGCTCACCGCGATCAACTGGTCCATGTCGTGAATGACCAGGTGCAGCCGCCCGCCCGCCGCGGCCCGATACAGCGGGTCGTTGCGATCCACACCCGCGACGGGCATCAGCACCAAAATCGGCGCATCGGTGACCGACTCAAACAGCGAGCGAGCCTCATCAAGGTTGTACACCGCGAACATCTTCGCGCCCGCAACGGCGAGCCGCTTCGCAATCCGCGCTGCGCCCATTCCGTATGCATCTTGCTTCAGAACGGCGCACACCCCCGCGCCCCCCAGCGTCCGATCGGGTCCCGGCCCGACAAGGCGGAGAACCCTCGCCAGGTTGCGTTCGATCGCGCCAAGGTCGATCTCAAGTCGGCTGGTGGACACGGCTGCTCCCGCGGTTCGTCCCGACCTCGAAGACGGCGATTTCCGCGTCCTTGTATCGACCCTTCGGATTCCCTATGATCAACAGCGGTTACACGTGCCGCGGCGGGATGAATCCTACACCGCAAGGCAATCCTTAAAAACGCGATCTTCCGCACACGCATGATGTCAGACACAGACCAGCCGTCCGTTCCAGATCACCGTCCCGAAGGTTCCGGCGCGCCGGGCGATGGCCAGCCGCGCAAGCGACGCCGCCGGCGGCGAGGGGGTGGCGATGCGAATGGGGGTGGCGGTGGTGGTGGCCAGTCCGGCCGTGGCGGTGGCGGTGGCGGTGGCGGCGGTGGGGGTGGCGGTGGCCATGGCGGCCCATCTCGCGAGAGTCAGCATCACGATGGTGGTGGCTCCGGTGCAGGCCTGACCGCCGGAAACCGTCTCAGCCGCGTTCGAGCCGATGCTCCTCCGCCCCCTCCCAAGGATGGCAAGGATGAGATCTTCGACCGATCCAAGCAGTTTGCTGATCTGGGGTTACGCGAAGATGTGCTTCGCGGCATTACCGAGGCCGGATACTTCTTCCCGACCTACATCCAGGCCCGCATCATCCCGCTCATCCTCAGCGGCCGCGATGTCCTTGGCCAAGCCAAGACCGGCACCGGCAAGACTGCCGCGTTCGGCCTCCCGCTCCTCTCTCGAATCACCAAAGGCACGCCCTTCCAGGCGATTGTCCTCGTCCCGACCCGCGAACTCGCCCTGCAGGTCGCCGCCGATCTTGCCGAACTCGGCCGATACTCGGATCTGTCCATTCTCCCGGTCTATGGCGGGCAGAACATCGCCACCCAGGCCAAATACCTCTCCCGCGGCCCGGAAGTCATCGTCGCCACCCCCGGCCGCATCATGGACATGGTCGAACGCGGCTATCTCCACTACGGCAACATCAAAATGGCCGTCCTCGACGAAGTCGACCGCATGCTCGACATCGGCTTCCGCGACGACATCCGCCGAATCCTCAAGATGTGCCCGGTCGAGCGCCAGACCATCTTTGTTTCCGCCACCATCTCCTCCGAGATCGAGTCTCTTGCCCGAACTCACGCCCGCGATGCCGAGAAGATCGTCGCGGCGGAGGGATCACTCACCGTCACTCTCGTCAAGCAGTTCTACCTGGCCGTGCAGCCTTGGGACAAGCGTGCGCTCCTGGCGCACCTGCTCTCCCACGAAGACCCCGCCCTCACCCTCGTCTTCTGCCGCATGAAGCGCACGGTCGATGAGCTGGTCATCTACCTCGCCCGCAAGGGTGTGGTTGCCCACGCCATCCACGGCGACATGTATCAGGCCAAGCGCAACAAGGTGATCGACCAGCTTCGCTCCGGCGAGCTCTCGGTGCTGATCGCCTCGGACCTTGCATCCCGCGGGCTCGATGTCGATGGCATCTCGCATGTCATCAACTACGACCTCCCTGAAGACCCCGAGATCTACGTCCACCGCATCGGCCGCACGGCCCGAGCAGGCAAAGATGGCGTGGCCTGGTCGCTGGTCACACCCGAACAGGGGCCGCTGCTGACGACCATCGAGCTCTTCATTAACGCAGAGATCCCCAAGCTCGAGTACCCCGACTTCACGCCAGGACCCCTCCCCGCGGGCGTGATGCAGAGCAAGGCCCTCGACGAGAAACGCGTGCAGGTCGCCAAGCAGTACAACCGCTTCGCCACAACCGGGCCCGCGGCGATCGGCCATATCTCCAGTCCCACCCCGGCCGATGCAGACCCCACCCGGTTCCCGGGAGGAGTCATTCCAAAGGGCATGCCCAACAAGCGCATGATGGGGCGTGTGAAAACTGCGCGTTCAATGAAAGCTGCGATTTCACAGAGTCTGTTGCCTAAAGCCGATCATCCCCCCCCCCAGGTGCCGCCGATGACGACTCCCGAGTCGTGAGTTTGCCGGCGCCCGGGTGAACGTTTCACTCGGGATCGCTTTTTGGTTGCAGTTCCCCATGTTCTCGTTTAGATTGAAGACACTCAAAGGCTCCGCGCGTAGCGGTGCGGCTTCCATTCGGGAAGTTGCTGTGGCCCACGGTGTGTCTTCCGTGTTGTCGAGAAGAAGAAGAAGAGGTGTATGCATGAGAACTCGTTCCTGTAATGTCGTGCGGGCCACGCTTGTGGCCTGTGGGACAATCGGTCTGCTGGCGTC
>JBBRUT010000020.1:0-36576 GCA_038247555.1 Phycisphaerales bacterium
AGTCGGCACTGAGTACGTCGGCACCACGCTGGATGTCTTCATCGAGGGCCTTTCCCGCCGCGAAGTGAAGCGGGCGGCTCGGGCCGCGGTGGTGAGTGGTGGTGGGGGCGGCATCAGTCTGACCATCGGCGGCCGACCGCTGGGCGCGCCCGACACCTTGCACGAACTTCCCTCCGCCTGCGCCATGCCCCCGCTGTCTGAGGATGATGCTCCGATCGCCGATGCCGCCCTAGGGGGACGCGGCGTCCAGCTCTCGGCAAGAACTGATGGCGACCTGATCGTCCACATCGACCTGCCGCCGGATCAGGCCGTCCGTGCCGAATCGCTGGTCGGCAAGATCGCCCGCTGCCGCATTACCGAGAGCCGGCAGTTGTCGCTGGTTGGGGAACTGACGGCCTGAGCAGCGGTACAAGTTTCGGTATCATGTCGCCGTGAGCAAGCCCACTCCTTCCGCCCGTATCGCCGAACTCCGCTCGCTGCTTGAACGCGCCAACGTCGCGTACTACACGCATGCCGCGCCGATCATGTCGGATGTCGAGTTTGACCGGTTGCTTGTCGAGCTTGCACAGCTTGAGCGCGAGCACCCGGAGCTTGATGACCCGGATAGCCCTACGCACCGCGTGGGAGGCGAACCGATCGACGGCTTCAAGACCGTCAAGCACGCCGCGCCGATGCTCAGCATCGAGAACACGTACAGCCTGGGGCATGAAGACAACCGGGGGCTGCTGGATTGGTTTGAGCGTGTTCAGGAAGGACTGACGGAAGGGAAGAAGGGCGGGGCGAGCCTGTTTGGCGGCGAGGAGGAGGGTGCGGGCAGGAAAGTAACGATCATCGCGGATGCGAAGATCGATGGTCTGGCGATGTCGATCCGCTATGAGAAGGGTCGGCTGGTGCAAGCGCTCACGCGCGGCGATGGGACCAAGGGTGATGATGTCACGGCGAATGTGCGGACGATTCGCTCGCTGCCGCTGAAGCTCGAAGGCGAGGGCGTGCCGGAGGTGCTGGAGATCCGCGGCGAGGTGTACTTCCCGCTCAAAGAGTTTGAGCGTGTGAACGCGGAACGGGAGGCGGCTGGCGATGACCTGTTTCTGAACCCGCGCAACGCCGCGGCGGGGACGCTCAAGCAGCTTGACCCGAAGATCACCGCGGCACGCCGGCTGGGGTTCATGGCGCACGGCAAGGGGGAGATCAGCGGCAAGGGTGGGGGGGCGGGGGGGGGCGGAGCATTTGCCGCATCACACAGTGAGTTCCTGGAGAAGCTCAAAGCGATGGGTGTGCCGATCAATCTGCCGCTGGTGCATGCGACGGACATAGAGCAGGTGATCGCGGCGATTCGGAAGTTCGATGAGGTGCGGCACAAGCAGCAGTATGCGACGGATGGGGTGGTCGTGCGAGTGGATTCGTTTGCGCAGCAGGAGCAGCTTGGGTTCACGTCGAAGGTGCCGCGGGCGTTTGTCGCGTACAAGTATCCGGCGGAGCGGAAGACGACGGTGCTGAAGCACGTTGACTATCAGGTCGGAAAGACGGGGAAAATCACGCCGCGGGCGGTGATGGAGCCGGTGCTGCTGGCGGGGACGGTGGTGCAGCACGCAACGCTGCACAACTTCGGGCGGATTCTGGATGCGTCGACCGATCCGGATAACCCGACTGCGCCGCGGACGGATATCCGCCTTGGCGACACGGTGTATGTCGAGAAGGCGGGGGAAATCATTCCGTATGTTGCGGGGGTGGCGATCAGCAAGCGGGAGAAGGGGGGGGGCGCGAGGAAGATCGAGCCGCCGACGCATTGCCCGGAGTGCAAGGGGCCGGTGGAGCTTGAGCCACCGGAAGCGAATGACGATCCGAAGCTGGAGACGGCGCGTCGGTGCGTGAACCCGGAGTGCCCTGCGCAGATCCGCGAGCGGATCATCTGGTTTGCAGGGCGGCGTCAGATGGATATCGAAGGACTTGGCGACAAGACCGTCGATCAGATCATTACCGCCGGCACTATCCCGTTGAAGTCGTTCTCGGATGTGTTTCACCTTCATGAGCATCGTGACAAGCTGATTGGGCTTGAGCGGATGGGCGAGAAGAAGGTGGCCAACCTGCTTGCGGGGATTGAGGCCGCGAAGTCGCGCGGGATGGCGCGGGTGCTGGCGGGGATGGGGATCCGGCACGTCGGCGACTCCACCGCCAAGGGCCTTGCGCGTCAGTTTGCGGATATCGATGCGCTGCTCGCGGCGGAGGAGTGGCAGCTTCGGCCGAAAGATGCGGCGGGGAACAAAGCGGAGCGCGAAAAGTATGGCTTGCCCAGCGACCCGAAGGACCTGCCGGAGACGGGGCTTGGGAAGCTGACTGCGCCAGTGGTACACGACTACCTTCACAGCAAGGTGGCGAGGCATACGTTTGCGGAGCTTCGCAAGGCAGGGGTGGATCTGAGCAGCCATGAGTATGCGGCTGCGCAGGCCCGCGCGACGGCGATGAAGAAGAGCGGGAGCGGCTCGGGAGGGGGGGCGGAGAATCCTTTTGCGGGGAGGACGATCGTCATCACCGGAACGCTGAAGAAGTTTGAGCGGGAGGATCTGAAGGTGAAGCTGGAGGGCTTTGGGGCGAAGGTGTCTGGGAGTGTTTCCAAGAACACCGACTTTGTGATCGTCGGGGAGAACGCGGGAAGCAAATTGGCCAAAGCGAACGAACTGGGAGTTGAAACTTGGGACGAAGCTCGGCTTGTGCAGGCCCTGGAGAAGACCGATGCATGAAGCAGGAGCGTTCGCCATCACGGGCATGGGTCTCAGACGGCTCCGTGGGTCTGATAACCGCGACGACGACGACATGCAGAACGTCGAATACAAAGCCGAGCTGCGCGACCCCGACCTGGGGCGGACGATCTGCGGCGCGATCGGCGCGGGCTGGGTGGCGACGTTTCAACAGGTCGATACGTACTACCGTGTGCCGGATGCCCGCCTGAAAAAGCGGGAGACCGAGGGGCACCCGACCGAGTGGGTATTTTATCAGCGTGCCTCGCGGGCGCGGCCGAAGCTCAGCACATTCACGATCTATCCCGAGGCGATGGCCAAGGAACGGTTCGGCAGCACGCCGCTGCCGGTGTGGTGCGTGGTGAAGAAGTCTCGTTCGCTGTACCTCAGCCGGGACGGCGTGCGGATTCATCTCGACCATGTTGAGGGGCAGGGGTGGTTCATCGAGTTTGAGGCGCTGATCTGCCCGGAGCGGAACCTGGCGAAGTGTCACGAGACGATTGACGGGCTACGACGGGCATTTGCGCCCGCGCTGGGCGAGCCGATCGCCTGCGGCTACGCCGACCTGATCGCGGCGGAGATCGCCGAAGGCACTGCCGAGTCGGCGTAAGTTCCCGATGATGCCCCGCCGCCGCATTCCGGCTTCTGGCCGGTTTCTTTGACGCTGGCCCGGAATCCCCTATCCTGTCGCGGTCTGCCCGTACGCAAGCCAAGGAGGGCCCGCGTGAGCCAAGCCGCACTTTTGGAACCCGTCGAAGAAATGGCCGCGAAACCCCGTCGTTCGGATGCGTCCGCCAGCACCAAGCCCGCAGGGGGTGGCCGCGCAACCGCGGAGACGATGGCGACGAAGCAGCGAGACATCGCTGTGTCGGAGTTCTTTGCGAAGAACCGGCACCTGCTCGGGTTTGACAATCCTCGCAAGGCCCTGCTGACGACCGTCAAGGAAGCGGTGGACAACTCGCTCGACGCGTGCGAGGAAGGCGGGATCCTGCCCGATATCACGGTGGTGATCGAGGACCTGCAGCCAGATCGTCCGGCCTCGGCGAAGAGTTCGAGGTACCGCATCACGACGGTTGACAACGGTCCAGGCATCATGCGAGCGCAGGTAGAGAACGTGTTCGGGCGGTTGCTATTTGGGTCGAAGTTTCACCGGCTCAAGATGTCGCGCGGGCAGCAGGGCATTGGCATTTCCGCCGCGGGCATGTATGGGTTGATCACCACCGGCAAGCCGATGCTGATCCAGACGCGTCCGAAGGCGAGCAAGCCGGCGCATCACATTGAGCTGGCGATGAACACGAAGACCAACCGCGCTGAGGTGACGGTTGATGAGGAGACGGATGACTTTCCGTTGCGCCGCCTGCGTGAACTGTCGAAGGACATTCGCGAGCTGGCCGAGCGGGGCGAGTATCTGAGCGCGGCGGAGTATCCGACCGGGACGAGCGTGACGATCGAGCTGGAGGGCAAATATCAGCGCGGCCGCGGCAGCGTGGATGAGTTCCTGGAGCTGACGGCGATCGCAAACCCGCACGCGCGGATCACGCTTGTGCGGCCGACCCGCATCACGGAAGATGATGCCGATGAGGCGCCGCTGCTGAGGGGAAAGGGCAAACCGGTTGCTGCGGCGATCAAGACGGTGAATGCGGATGGGGAGGATGGCTCCGAGGATGCAGAACCTTCGTCGACGGGTCCGGTCATTGAGACTTCGAAGGCGAAAGTGGAGATCACGCAGGACCTGGGTTCTGTTGTCGTCTTCCCTCGCGCGGTGAACGAGCTTCCGCCGGAAACCCAAGAGATCCAGCCGCACCCGCGCGGGGTGGAGCTTGGCACGCTGCTGCAGATGCTCAAGGACTACGAGGTCTCGCACCGGGGCGAGACGCTGTACAACTTCCTGCAGGATCAGTTTTGCCGCGTATCGGCGGGCACGGCGGGGAGCTTCTGCGAGAAGATCGGTGTCACGAGCCGCACGCGGGCATCGTCGATCGAGTCGGAGCAGGCCGAAAAACTGTACAAGGTGTTTCAGGATGCGAAGCTTGCGCCGCCGCCGACGGATTGCCTTGCGCCGATCGGCGTGCGGCAGTTGCTCGCGGGCATGTTGAAGGGTGTGCGGGCGGAGTTTTACGCCGCGAGTTCGCGAGAGGCCGCCGTCTACCGCGGTCGCCCGTTCCTGATCGAAGCAGCGATTGCGTTTGGCGGGGATCTGGCGGCGGATGATTCATCGCGGGTGATTCGGTTTGCCAATCGCGTACCGCTGCTGTATCAGCAGTCGGCGTGCTCGAGCTTCAAGGCGGTGGCGGAGACGAACTGGCGAAACTACGACCTGCAGCAGCCGCGGGGCGGCGTGCCGGCGGGGCCGCTGGTGATCATGATCCACATGGCGAGCGTGTGGGTTCCGTTTACGAGCGAGTCGAAGGAAGCGATCGCCGACTATGACGAGATTCGCAAGGAGATGAAACTCGCGCTGATGGAGTGCGGGCGGAAGCTGGGGACGTATCTGCGCAAGCGGCTGAAGATGCGTCGCGAGAGCGAGCGGCGGGACGTCTTTGAGCGGTACATCGGGGAGATCACGCAGGCCATCAATGCCATCAACGGCGTTGAAGCCAAGAAGCTCTATGACACCCTGCTGGCGCAGGCTCGGAAGCGCACGGCGATCGCGGATGTGGAGCTTGATGAAGATGGGAAGATCAAGAAGGCTCGCGAGGAGGAAGAGGCCGACGAAGAGGGCGTGATCATCGTTCCGGCTGCCGGCTCCGAGCTTTCTTCCGGCGTTGACAGCGAGGAAGATGCGGGCGGCGGGGCCGCGGGAGCGTCGGCCGGGAAGGGGAAGGGGCGGGGCAAGGTGGCAGATCCGTTTGCGATGTCCAAGGCGGAGGCTGCGATGCTGAAGGTTGCGTCGCTACGTGGCGCGGACGATGATGATCAGCCGTCGCTGATTGACACGGCGGAGGTGAAGCGGCTCAACCAGAAGGGCAAATCGCCCAGAGCCGGGAAGAAAGCAGCCAACGCGAAGGGCGCAACGGACTCGAAGGGTGGGAGAGCTGGAGTTGGAGGCGCGGTGAAGGCGGCTGCGCGCGAGGCCAAGCCGGGGGCGACCGTGAAGGCTGCGACAAAGACGTCGTCTGCTCCGGCCGCGGCGGCGAAGCAGGCACCGAAGGAGAAGCCGAAGCTGCGGCTTGTGAATGGGAAGTTGGTGCCGGTTGAAGACGGTCCAAAGCTATTCTGAGGCGCTCAAGCGGCGCGAACTTGAGGGAGCACCGATTCTCCGCGAACGCGGCGAAGACCTGGTTCTCGCCGAGCGATTCCTGTGGCCATATGCAGTCCTGGGCGCGGGGTTCATCGTTCTCGGTTCGGCGATGTCCGTCGCGTGGATTGCGATGCTCGCATTCGGCACCCGACGGCCGAACGATTGGCAGCTGATCGTCATCGGCTTCGCTGCTCTGAGCCTCGGGCTTCTGATCATCGCGAGGGCAGAGCTTTGCTTCTCACGGGCGGCGCGACAGTTTGAACGGAAAACGTTTTCTCTTCGGTGTGCCGGTTCGATCGCGTCGCATCCGCTTTGATCAAGCCGCAGACCGCCTCGTGCTTGAGCTGTCGTGGGGGTCGCATAGGGGCAGATCATTCCCGGTTTGATCTCTTCAGATCCCCAGACCGACGAGTACAGACACCCTGCTCACGCGCTACTGCACGCACGCCGCGGCAGAGGAGGTGTTTCAAATCTCCGCGGAGAGCACAGGGCTGCAGATCGAGATCAAGCGGAGGTAAGTGATCGCATCTGTCGCTGAAGTCAGAAGTCAACCCTTCGGCTTCGCACCATCCCCCACGCTTTCCTCCCCTCGCTCCACAGCCCCGCATGTCGAAAGCTCGGGTCGGCGTACGCCGTGATCACATAGAACGCAAAGTAGTAGCCGCGGCAGAACGCCCAGATAGCGACGAAGTGGGGGGCAAGTCCGAGCCACCACTCAAGCAGGCCAAACACCGCTGCGGCGACGATTCCAGTGCAGAGAATGCCGAGGATGACGAACAGCACGCCCTTGACCGCAAGGAGGCGCAGGCTGGAGATGTCACTGTTCAGAGCAAGCTGGCTTGACATGCTCTGCGCTTCGCGAAGCGCGGCGGTGTGATTCAGTCAAACAAAGCGGCGGACCCCGATCATGGGAGCCCGCCGCTGAACCGAACTTGGATGAGGAGGAGAGTCGTTGCGAGATGGGCTATCGGCTGTCACCGCACAGGAGCTGGAGCGTTTCGGGTGGCACCCACTGCGCCGCCCTCTCCATTCGTGCCGTGCTGACCCGCGCCCTGCATCATCGCGGCAACATCAATCCCAAGGTGTGTGGCCACGCGTGCGCCGTAGTCGGGGTCTGCACGGAAGAAGTGGCAGAGCTGACGCATCTGGACTTCCTGGCGGGCTTGACCGAGTCCGCTGGCGATTCGGCGCGTCAGGCGGTCCTTCTGGCCGTCATCGAAGAGGCGGTAGAGGTTGCCCGGCTGGGTATAGTCATCGTGATCGACCGTCGAGTCGAAGCGATCGACGATCGTCTCGCCGAGCGTCCACGCGGGGTCGGCGAAGGCGGGCTCGGGCTTGGGGGCGGCAGGGATGCTGTTGGGCCAGTAGTTTGCGGCCGCGCCGTACTCGCCGAGGGTGGATTGACCATCGCGGATGTAGTTCATCACCGGGCATCGCGGCTTGTTCACCGGCACCTGGTGGTGGTTCACGCCGAGGCGATGAAGATGCGTGTCGGAGTAGGACATCAGACGTGCCTGGAGCATCTTGTCCGGGCTTGGCCCGATGCCGGGAACGAGCGCGCTGGGCTTGAACGCGGCCTGCTCGACTTCGGCGAAGTAGTTCTCCGGGTTGCGGTTGAGCTCCATCTCGCCGACTTCGATGAGCGGGAACTCGCCATGTGGCCAGACTTTGGTGAGGTCGAAGGGGTTCCAGCGGAAGCTGTCGGCCTGGGCCTGCGTCATGATCTGCACGCAGACGCGCCACTTGGGGAAGTCGCCCTTGGCGATCGCGTCGAAGAGGTCACGCTGGTGGCTTTCGCGGTCGCTGCCGATGAGCTTCGCGGCATCATCATCGGTCATGTTCTTGATGCCCTGCTTGTTCTTGAAGTGGAACTTGCACCAGACGCGCTCGCCCCCCCCCGGCGCCGCATTGATGAGGGAGTAGGTGTGGCTGCCGAAGCCGTGGAGGTGGCGGTAGCTTTGCGGGATGCCGCGATCGGAGAAGAGGATCGTGACCTGGTGGAGGCTCTCGGGGCAGAGGGACCAGAAATCCCACTGCATGTCCATGTTTCGCAGGTTGGTCTGCGGGTGGCGCTTCTGCGTGTGGATGAACATCTGAAACTTGTACGGGTCACGCACGAAGAAGACGGGGGTGTTGTTGCCGACGAGGTCCCAGTTGCCCTCTTCGGTGTAGAACTTGACGGCGAAGCCTCGGACATCGCGCTCGGCATCGGCCGCGCCGCGCTCCCCCGCGACGGTGGAGAAGCGGAGAAAGAGCTCGGTCTTCTTGCCGACCTTGCTGAAGATCGAGGCGCGGGAGTACTTGCTGAGGTCGTTGGTGACGGTGAATGTGCCGTATGCGCCGCTGCCTTTGGCGTGCACGACGCGCTCGGGGATGCGTTCGCGATTGAAGTGCTGCATCTGCTCGAGGAGCGCGACATCCTGCATGAGCATGGGGCCGCGGGGCCCGGCGGTGAGGGCGTGCTGCACGCCGATTGGCGCGCCGTTGGCAGTGGTGAGGATAGGGCAGTTCTCGCCGTTTCGGTGGTCGTTCATCTTGTCGTCCTTTCGCATCACGAGCCGCGGGGACCGGGCTCATTGCCTGGTGACTTCGACCATGAGCCCGGCTTCATGAAGTGACACGATACCGCCTGATCGCATAGACGTCAAAGACTGATCTATACCGCGTGCCATAGGCTTTGTCTATGGAACTGCACCAGCTTCGTTACTTTGTGGCCGCGGCGGAGACTCTGAGTGTGACGCGTGCGGCCGAGCGGTGCGGCGTTGCGCAGCCGTCGCTCAGCCAGCAAGTGGGGAGGCTGGAACGATCGCTGGAGACGAAGCTGTTTGATCGGCTGGGGCGAGGGATTGCGCTGACCGATGCCGGCAAGGCGCTACTGCCGCGTGCGAGGAGGATCCTCGCGGAAGTGCGCGACACGCAGGCGAACCTGAGGCGGGAAGCGGTTGAGGGCGCAGGCGGAGCTGCGACGATCGCGATCGGCGCGATCCCCACGATGGCCCCGTACCTGTTACCGTCGGCGATCAAAGCACTGCGCGCCAAGCACCCGGAATGCGAACCATCGATCCGCGAGTCCTACACAGAGAACCTGGTCGAACTGCTCGTGGAGAATCAACTGGACTGCGCGATCATGAGCACGCCTGTTGATGATGATCGATTGGAGGTGCGGGCTCTTGGGAGTGAGGAGCTTGTGGTTGCGCTCCCGGTATCGCATTCATTCTCGAAGGCTGGCCACATCGCGTGGGGAGAGCTGCGCACGGAGCCGGTGGTGACGCTCGATGAGATGCACTGCCTTGGGAGACAGATCCAGGGGTTCTGCTCTGTGCGGTCATCGGCGACGCGGGTGGTGTGCCGGACGACACAGCTTGCCACGATCTTTGAGCTTGTTGCGCTGGGGCTGGGGGTGTCGATTGTTCCGGAGATGGCCGCGGCGCATCAAGGGACGCGGCGGTGGCGGTATGCGCGGCTTGCGCAGCACAGGCCTGTGCGCGAGTTTGTGATGGTCTGGCGGAAGGATCGGGAGCGTTCCCAGTTGTCTCAGACTCTTGCGGAGATTCTCGCGACCTCGGCGAAGGAGGGAGCCTTCCGACTGGACCCTGGGTGAGGCATCCTGAGGCGTTACTTGGGCTGCGAACCCGGAGCGGTCAGAGTGCCGCTTTGCGGATCGAAGCTCCAGCCGACAGGGAGGATGTGCATGGTGAGGCCAACGAAGGAGCAGGCCTGTCGCTCGCGGGGGGCGGGCATGGTGAGCCCCGGCTTGAACGTTGCGGACTTGATGAACACGGGGGCGGACATCGCGGCGCCGAGCTTGCCGTTGGGGAAGTACGACTGAAGGCGACCGTCATCGAGCATGCGGAGCGCTGCGCCCATGTCCATGAACGAACCCCACCGAGCGTCGGTTGTTGCGAGGGCCCAGAGCACGCCGCCGGCGGCGGTCTGTGTGCGGTCCTTCAGAGAGAACACGCGCGTGGCGACGACAGCACCGGGGACTTCGTTGGTTCCGTCCGAGAGCATGAATGTGCCGTGGAAAAGCGCGGCGGAGGGCAGAGCCGGGCTCATGAAGTACTGGCCGCGCTCGGCGTGCTTGGTTGCATCACCGCGGATGAAGCGTGCGTCCGTGCGATCGATGTCCTTTTTGAACTCGGTGGCAGGAATGGTCCAGTCGGCTTTGGTCTGCGTGATCTGTTCGGGCGTGAGCAACTGGGAGACCATGCTTCGGATATTGACCTTCTCGCCGGTGAGGATCTGGCGGACGGCGACATCGGTGACGAGTGGGGGGGTCGGCCAGTCTCCTTTGGCACGCTCGACGGTGACTCTGGATTGTGGCGTGAGCCACATGAAGCAGGCCGCGCCCGTGCCGAAGACCTCCGCCGCGCCATCGGGCCCAATGCACAGCGCGGTACGGACATCAATGCCAACTCCCAGGACATCTCTGCCGAGGTCGCTGCGGATCCTCGCGAGAAGGATCGGCAGGCGGGCGATGCGCGCGCGCTCGGTCAAGTGGCTGTCGAAGATGACGCCGGGTGTCAACTCGAGAAAGCCCTGGGTGAAAGAGATCTGCTTCGCGAAGGGGTTGCGAAGAGCTTCGTTCGGGTCGAGCGAACCGCCCGCGGCGTCGTAGATCACTTCCCCGAGGACTGCGCACCCGGCGCTTGTACCACCGACGACGCCACCTCGGGCGAAGACGGAACGTATGGCAGCTTCGAGGGGCGTTCCCTTCCAGGTCTTGCAATATTGAGACTGGGAGCCGCCGCGGATCCAGATGATGTGGGCTTCGCGCACGGTCTTAAGCGTGGCTTCATCGCGGGCGGTGCCGGAGTTGATGTACAACTGACGAACAGAGATCGCGCCGTTGGCTGTGAATCGTGCCGCGCCTTCGTCTTCGAGCTGGGCAAGCTCTTCTTCGGAGGGCGCGGGCACGCCTTCATCCATGCTGCCGAGCATCACGACCCGTACGCCACCGCCTTCGCCATCCTGCTTGGCGAGAGGCTCGGCCTGGCGCATCATCCAGGCGAACGCGGGCTTTGCCCAGTCGTCGTTTGCGAGTGAGCCACCACCTTCGGCGCAGATGGAACCCTGGGCGAGAGTCTGCGCGGCGGAGAATGTGATCGCGACGAAGACGGCGGCGAGGCGCAGCAGCGCCAAGCCGGTCGATTGCTGCGGCATTGGACAAGGGGATGGCTCGTTGTTCTTCATGAAGGAACTTTACCGACGTGAGGCCACCTTTGTCGCATTGAACGGACGATCTCGCCTGATGTAGCGTGGAGTGCATGGTTTCCGGTCTTTTGAAGGCACCTGTCTCTTTCCTATTTTGACGCGCGGCGGTTGCGTGGACCCAAGCGCGTGGCATGTTGGGCTCAACACCGGCGTACCGAGAAGGTCGCGCACCAATCAGAACGAGGAACCTCGCATCCAGCGAGATGCGTCTTCCAAGGCCTGCGAACTGGCCGCTTCCGACCACTCGTGCGTGACATCTTCGCGGTGCGCTTGTCGTTTTGGGTGGCACAGAGCAGCCGGTGAGTTACTTCCTGCGGCCGGCGACCACGACCCGCGGCAGGCCATCAAGATCCGTAAGCACGCGCGCGTTTTCGAGCTCTGCCTGTGCCGCGGCCAGAGCCACAACCTGTTCGGCGGTGCATGCGGCGACTTCGACCATGAGCAGACCGCCCGGGCGCAGGTACTGAGATGCCTGCTCAACCAAGGGCTTGACGAACATGAGGCCGTCTGTGCCGCCGCGGAGTGCGGAGTGGGGCTCGAAGTCCTTGACGTTGGGGGGCACGGCGTCCCATTCGTGATCGGGGATATAGGGCGGATTTGCGAGGAGGTAGTGCAGGTCGCGTCCGACGCCGCCGGCGGCTTCGATGAGCGGGGCGAGCAGATCACCGTGGAGGAGTTCGAGGCGGCCAGCAACGCCGTGTCGCTCGGCGTTCTTTCTGGCGATGGCGAGTGCATCGGGCGAGATGTCGGATGCGACGGCGGTGGCCTTGGGGAGATTCTTGAGGAGCGCGACCGCGATGCAGCCGGAGCCAGTGCAGACATCGGCGAAGCGGAGGCCTTCGCCGGTCTTGCCGCCAAAGCCGGGTTCAGCCCGCGCGTGGAGCAGGACGTTCTCGACGATGGTCTCGGTTGATGGTCGCGGCACGAGCACTACGGGTGAGACGTGGAAGGCCATGCCGAAGAACCACTTTTCGCCTACAAGGTAGTCGATTGGTTCCTGCTTGAGCGCGCGGCCGACGAGATCGCGAAGGGTGTCGCGCTCGAGGGGCGTGGCGGGGCGGTCGGCATCCATGTAGAGCTTGAGGCGGTCGCACCCGATGACGTGGGTGAGGATGAGCTCGGCGGAGAGGCGGGGGGAATCGAGGCCCTTTTTGGTGAACGCCTCGGTCATCCAGTTGAGGAGTCGGCGGGTCGTCCAGGCATCGGTTGTGGCGGCGGGGTTTGACACGGGGGGAGTGTATCGCAAAGCAGGCCGGTTCCGAGACGCTTTCTGATGCGGGGAGATTCTGCTATCCTGGGGCGAACTCATGGCACAGCATGGCGCGAACCTGCAGGTATCTAGCGTGAGGCCCGCGCGAAGGGCATGCTGGGGTACTGCGCGTGGGATGCGCTGCCGGTGAACTATCCCGGATTGTCAACGCAAGTGGAGTTCGCGCCGATCGATTTCGAGGCGGTTCGGTTCGAACGGCGGACTGATCGGTATGTGGAAGCGAGGGGGCTGGGTGCGGAGGCCCGCGATGAGCGCCTGATCGCATTGGCGGCAGCGCATGGGGCGAACATGGCCGCGTGGTCAACCGTGGCCGGATCACGAAAGGATGAGAACGGGCTGGTCCCATGGCATCGGCACCCCATCGAGCACATCCCGATTGTGATGATCACACTTTCGGTCTTGCTGGCAGGACGAGACCTGGCCGCGGGGCAGCCGCCTGTGCCTGCATTGATCGGGATTGCGATCGCCGCGGGGTTGTGGTTGGGTATGGCCTGGTGGATTCGTCGGGGCGGGATTGGTCGAACCGAAGCAGAGCCGTTGAACGCGGTGGACATCTCTGCGGCTCTGGCCCGGCGTGCGTGTCCGGACTGCGGATATGGGTTGAACGGTGTGCCGCCGGCGATTGATCCTGCGCCGCTTGGCGGTGTAGACGTGGGGCCGGAGATCTGCCCGGAACGCACGAGCAAATGGCCACTGGTTCCGCCGCCGGCGGGGCTGGCGCCGAAGGCGAACAAGCGGAGGGAACAAGGTGTGTTGAGTTCGGGATGAACCGCGGCTGCGGATGACACGGGTCGCGATCACTCTGTGAATGACTCGATCTGATCGGAGCCTCTGATGGGCGAACCCTTGCAGGATCGCGCAAGTTCGTGGGATGACTTTGGCGACGATCCCGAGTCGCGGGTTCTCGCTTTCGACCGTGCCGCGGAGCTGGCGGATGCGGGGAAGCTGAGCGAAGATGATGCGAAGAGCATGGTCCTTTCGCTGCGGAAGTGCCCGGATTGCGGGTATGCGCTGGAGGGTCTTCATCCGTCGATCGGGATGATCGAGGGGAATGGTGTGGCGTTGGGGCCGCGGGCGTGCCCGGAGTGCGGGACGAGGTGGCCGCTGGTGCCGGGGAGGATTGGCTGAAGCGCTACTTTCCATCAAACCAGTTGTCGCTGACGCTGGCTTCGACCTTGAGGGGCACGCTGAGTTCCATGGCGTGCTCCATGCGATGCTTGATGATCGACTTGGCGGCATCGGCCTGATCGCGCGGACACTCGAAGACGAGTTCATCGTGGATCTGGAGGAGCATGTGGAGGCCGGGTGGCATGGGGGGAGCGGCGGTGGAGATCATGCCCTGGAGATCGACCATTGCGAGCTTGATGAGGTCCGCCGCGGATC
This sequence comes from Phycisphaerales bacterium, assembly GCA_038247555.1. Lineage (GTDB taxonomy): Bacteria > Planctomycetota > Phycisphaerae > Phycisphaerales > UBA1924 > JAHBXL01. Next base: position 13,844 of record JBBRUT010000020.1, read on the forward strand.
CCTGGACGACGGAGTTGATGGCGACCCGTTCGGCGAGGGCGCGGCGCTGGGGGTTGGTGGATTCGATATCGATGATGGGGCGCCGGCGGCCGAGCATGGTCTGGACGTAGCCGAAGCGAACGGCCTGGTCGATGCATTCCTGCAGGAAGGTCGTGATGCCGGAGAAGCGGCGCTTGTAGTCGTCGATGATCTTGCCGGCCTCGGTGTTGGAGACGCCGAGGCGGCGGGCGAGGCCGAAACTCGTGATGCCGTAGACGATGCCGAAGTTGACCATCTTCGCGCCGTTGCGCTGGGCCTTGGTGACGCTGACGAGGGGGACGTTATGAATCTGCGCGGCGACGGCGGTATGGATGTCCTGGTCCTTCTCGAAGGCCTCGATGAGCGCGGGGTCGCGGGAGAGGTGGGCGAGCAGGCGCAGCTCGATCTGCGAATAGTCGGCGGAGATGAGGACGTGGTCCGGCGCGGCAACAAAGGCGCGGCGGATCTCGCGGCCGATATCGGTGCGGATCGGGATGTTCTGGAGGTTGGGATCGGAAGAGGAGAGGCGGCCGGTCGCGGCGACGGTCTGGTTGAAGGAGGCGTGGATGCGTCCGGTATCGGGGTTGATCTCTGCGGCGAGGGCCACGAGGTAGGTCGAGACGAGCTTGGTGAGTTCGCGGTACTCGACGATAAGGGCGGGGATGGGGGTTGAGATCTCGGGGTCGGTGGCGAGCTTGTCGAGGACTTCGGCGTCGGTCGAGTAGCCGGTCTTGATCTTTTTGATGGGCTTGAGGCCGAGGCCGGGGCCGCCGGATTCATCGGAGGCGTCGGGCTTGTTGAAGAGCACCGCGGCAAGCTGCTTCGGGGAATCGGGGTTGAAGGTGCGACCGATGGTGTCGCGCGTGACTTTGGCGATCTCGAGCTTGAGCTCTTCGATGCGCTTCTGGAGGCGCATGCGCTGGCGCTCGAGCTCGGCGCGGTCGACGCAGATACCGTTCCACTCGAGCTCGGCGAGGACTTCGACCAGGGGCATCTCGACGGTTTCGAAGAGGGGATCGAGGTTCATCGCGGCGAGCTGGGGGAGCATCATCGCGCGGAGCTGGAGGGCGACATCGGCATCTTCGGCGGCGTACTGCGTTGCCTGGTCGAGGGGCACTTGGTCGAAGGTGCGGCTGTCTGCGCCGGAACCGATGAGGTCCTTGATGGAGATGTTGGTGCGGCCGAGCATCGCCATGCTGAGGGCATCAAGGCCGTGAGAGGAGCGGGAGGCATCGATGAGGTAGGACGCGATCATGGAGTCGAAGGCGGTGGAGGAGGCGAAACGGGGGGTGGCGTAGGTGGAGTGGGAGGAAGTTGCGCCGGCAGAGAAATTGGACCGCTGCGTGGTTGCGCGCTGGGAGTCTGAGGTGGGGATCGACGCGCCGCCGAGACGGATACCTGCTTTCCGCAGAACCAACATCTCGAACTTGAGGTTGTGGCCGCACTTGGGCTTTGCGGGGTCTTCGAGGATGGGCTTGAGCGCGGCGATGACGGCGGCTTCATCGAGATGGGAGGAAGGATCAGGCGAGCGGACGGGGATGTAGACTCCGGTGCCGATCTTTGTTGAGAGGCAGATGCCGACGAGTTTGTCGCGACGTGGGGAGAGGCCAGTCGTTTCGGTATCGATGGCGATGCACTCCGCAGCGCGGAGTTCTTTGAGGAGATCATCGAGCTGCGCGCGGGTAGTGATGGCGCGATACTCGCCGGACTGGGGGGTGATGAGGGCTGCGCCGCTTCCCGTGAAAGTGGAATCAAACAGGCCGCCGAAGATGGGAGCCGGCTTTGCTGCTGTGCGTGCCGCGGCGTGGGCGGCGGCGGAAGCGAGGGGCATTTCGATTGGGGCGCGATCGGGAAACAGACCGCCATGGGTGGGGCGCGGGGTGAGGGAGTGGGGGGTGTGCACGGGCAAGATGCCCGTGCCACTTCCGCCGGCGAGGGCCTTGAGTTCATCCTGATAGCGGTTGAAGCCGAGTTCCTTGAGGACTGGGCCCATCGCGAGGAGGTCGAGCTTGTCGGTGCGTGCAGATTCGAGTGGGAGCTCGACGGGGACATCGTGGCGGAGAGTGACGAGCTGCCGGGAGAGATCGAGCGCTTCTCGCGGCGTGGCGCGGAGGCGTTCGCCGAGTTTGCCTTTGATGGTCGCGGCGGCGGCGAGGACGGCATCGAGCGAGCCGTGTTCGGCGACGAGCTTCGCGGCGGTTTTGGGGCCGACGCCTTCGACACCGGGGACGTTGTCGACGGTGTCGCCCATAAGGGACAGCATGTCGATCACCTGCGGTGGCGTGAGGCCGGTCTCGGTCATCAGGGTTTCGGCGGTGATGAGTTCATCGTTGTGGACGTCGTACATCTCGACAGGGGATGGGGCGGCGGCGAGGAGCTGCTTGAGGTCCTTGTCCTTGGAGATGATGCGGATCTTGAGGTCGGGGTGCTTGGCGCGGAGCTGGGTGATGAGGGTTGCGATGACGTCATCGGCCTCGAAGCCTTCCGCGCCGAGGATGGGCATACCGATCTGGCGGAGCATGGCGAGGCATCGCTCGACCTGGGGAAAAAGGTCCTCGGGGGGCGCGGAGCGTGTGGCTTTGTAGTCGGCGTAGAGCTGGCTGCGGAATGTGCCGCGATCGCCGGAGACGTCGAGGGTGATGACGACGTAGTCGGGCTTGCCGCCGTCGGCACCGATTCGGCCCTGGCCGCGGAGGAGCTTGAGGAGCATCCCGATGAAGCCGAACGTCATGTTCGTCGGCTCCTTGGTGACCGGGCTGGTCATGGGCGTACGGATGGCGTGGTAAGCGCGGAAGAACTGTGCGTAGCCGTCGATGATGTAAAGGGTGGGCACTCGCGGTCTCCTCAGTTCTGAGCGTTCGCGAGTTGTCTGAGCCTGTCGACGTATGCGAGAGTTGGCTCAAGCTTGCGGCGGGCCATGGCGGCGCGGGCAACATCGAGGAACTTGTCGAAGCGGTAGCTGCGGGAGCCAGCATCGGTCGCCCATGTGAAGCTGCGGACGGTGCCGGAGACGGGGGCGGTGGTGGCGAACATCGAGCCGGTGTGCAGGATCGCGCCGGTCATCAGGCGGGTGCAGATCGCGGTTTTGACGTGGTCGCCGATGATCGCACCGAGGAAGGTCTCGCCGGTACGCTCGTTGGGGCCATCGGGCGTCGCGCGGCAGATGATCTCGGAGTAGGTGTTGAGGAGGTTCGAGTTGGTGGTGCCCGCGCCGAGGTTGACCCATTCGCCGACCCAGGAGTCACCGAGGAAGCCGTCGTGGGCCTTGTTGGCGTAGCCCTGGAAGACCGTGCCGCTGACCTCGCCGGCGACTTTGCAGTGCGGGCCAATGGCGGTGTTGCCGCGGATGACCGCGCGGTCGAGGACGGTGGAGTGCGGGCCGATGTAGGCCGGGCCGATGATGATCGCGCCGGGGCGGATGACGGCGTCGTCGGAGATGACGATGGGGCCGGACTCGGTGTCGAAGATGACGGAGGGGTACACACGTGCGGATGCGGCGATATTGAGTCCCTTGTCGCCGATGAGTGTGACACCGGCGGTGAGTGCGGCGGAAGTGGGACGCAGGCGCAGCAGGAGTTCGAGGTCGATCGCGAGGGCGGCATCGCGGAGTTTACGGGCATCCCAGGGGCGGAGGAGCGTGCGGGAGCCTTCGGTGAGTCCTTCGAACCTGAGTTCTTGACCAACCAACTCACTTCCCCGTGCAGCAGTGATCGCGTCTTGTGAGTTGACTCGCTGCCCGAGGCGCTCGCCCGAGTCATCGACTAGCGTGCCACCGTGTTCTTGCAACTCCGAGAGGCCCATCGCACTCGCAATGGACCAGCGACCATTCAGCAGAAGACACTCGCCAGATCCATGCGGCACAGCATTCACCGGCACATCGGGCCACTTCTCGCGGCAGATCGCTTCGAGATGCTGTGGGACCACGAGACCAGCGGGGGGCTTGCCAGTCAGAAGCGCAACTCGCTCGAAGAGCGTGAGTGCGCCGACTCGAACATCGAAGGCGGGACGGAGGTCGGTGAGCGGGGCGAGGTCGCCGCGGCCGTCGTCGAAGAGGATCACGGGCAAATCGGTGGGCATGACGCGCAGTGTATCGGTTACTTGCGTGCGCCGAAACGGCGTTCGCGAGGGTCGTGGAAGCCGAACAGGGGCATCATGGGGAACAGAGCGAAGGCCATGACCAAGCCGGCCGCGCCGGTATAGACGGAGGCCAGGAGGCGGTGGCCGAGTTCCGTAAGTGCGGGGAACGAATACGCGTCGGTGTACATCATGCGGATGGAGTGCACCGCGACGAAGAAGACACCGGCGAGCGCGGCGGCCACAACGGACATGGCCATGAGGGTGATGGGGTTACGGCGGTAGAGGAGGGCGCGGACAGTGAGCACGAAGTACGCGCCGATCAGGTAGCCCAGCGCGCTGGGGCCGACGACGACGAGCTCGGTGACACCGTTGCTCCACACGGTGGCTAGATCGACCACCAGACCAACTAGGAGCGCCGTCCACATGGCCGTGAGCGGCGGGGCGAAGAGAGCGATGAAGACGACAAGCGGAATGACAAAGGATGGCGCGATGGTGGTGCTGCCGACGGCGAGCGGGCCTTTGACGGCTTGCTCGAGGCCGAGGAGGATGGCCGCGACGATGAGGACGAGGGACCACCTCATGGGACACCCCCGGCGGCCGCGGCCGCGGGCGGGGGGGGGGCGGGGGGGGCGGGGACGCGGAGCGTGACATCGCTGACGCGATCGATTCGGAACTGGGGCCTTACGACCACGGAGCGGATCCGCATGTCCTCGGGGAGGAGCTGGACGGATTCAACGATCCCGATTTCGAGCATCTGCGCGCTCTGCGGCCAGCTCTCATCGGCGAGGCGGACGATCATGCCTGCACGGACGCCGCCAATGGCATCGCCGCCAGCGGGATCGAGCGATGCGGATTCGGCGCCGGTGGGGAGGAGGACGGATTCGGTGCGGAGCCTGCCGACGAGGGAACCATCGCCGCGGGGCTCGAGGAAGCAGGCGGGGCCGAACTGGGTGGGGCCGAACATGACGACGCCCTGGATGGGTCCGGCGGATCGGTCGGTGAATGGGAGGACGGAGCAGAAACGGTCGGAAGGCTCTCCAACGACGCGGCCGACGAGGTGGACGCCGCGAATGACGGCGACGGAGGCTTTGGGTTCGACGCCTTCGCGGACTCCGGCGCGGACGGTGAGAAGGCGGGAGGAGAGCTCCATGGAGGAGCCGATGACGGGGGCCTGAAACTGGCGGACGGGGATGTTGACGTTGAGTTCAAGGCCCTGCTGGAGTTCGGCGATGACGCGGCGGAGGACATCGTTCTCTGCACGGAGCTGGTTGGTTTCGCGGAGGTAGCCGTCCCGCTCCTGTCGCATGAGGGAGAGGGTTTCGCTCTCGTTGGGAGAGAGTTCGCGGTCGGTGAGGCGGAGGCCGAGGACTAACTCAAACGGGCGAGAGAGAGGGGCGAGGACGGTGCGGATGGGGCTTGAAAATGCACCGACCCAACCGGCCAGACGCGGGGGCGCAAAGGCCAGAACGATCAGCGCGAGGATCGCGAAGGTGAGGGCCGTGCGTGGGTTGAGGAGGCGGCGGGACATTGTCAAAGGGCCAAATCGCAAACTTCCAAAGGACCAAATTCGGAACGAGCCCGCTCAAGCCTAGCAGAAACCGTGAGACAATGCAGCTTGGAGCGCACACGGGGGAGCGAGGGCCATGTGGCGATTTGCAATCTGGCCATTTGGAAGGACTCAGCCTTCCATGTCGTTCTCGAGCGTAGATTTCCATTCCTCGATGTGTTCGAGGTAGATGGCGGTGCCGCGGGCGACGCAGGTGAGGGGATCATCGGCGATGCGGACTTCCAGGCCGGTGGCGTTGGAGAGGACGCGATCCATGCCTCGGAGGAGGGCGCCGCCGCCGGCGAGGGTGATGCCGTTCTCGACAAGGTCGGCGGCGAGTTCTGGCTCGCAGCGCTCGAGGGTGCGGATAACAGCTTCGATGATGGCGTTGACGGGCTCCTGCAGAGCCTCGCGGATCTCTTCGCTGGTGATGATGGTCTTGCGGGGGAGGCCGGAGATCATGTCGCGGCCGCGGACATCGAGGCTGGTCTCATCGCCGACAGGGGCGGCGGATCCGACATCGATCTTGATGCGTTCGGCGGTCTGCTCGCCGATCATCAGGTTGTAGGTCTTCTTCATGTGGTTGATGATCGCCTCGTCCATGTCATCGCCCGCGACGCGGACAGATTCACAGACGGCGATATCACCAAGGGACATGACGGCCACTTCGGTGGTGCCGCCGCCGATATCGACGATGGCAGAGGCGGTGGGCTCGGCGAAGGGGAGGCCCGCGCCGATGGCGGCGGCGATGGGTTCTTCGATGAGGTAGGTGCGGCGTGCGCCTGCACGCTCGGCGGAATCGAAGACAGCTCGCTTCTCGACGGCGGTGATGCCGGAGGGGATGGAGATGACGACGCGCGGGCCGACGAGGCGGTTGCGACCGTTGACCTTGCGGATGAAGTAGCTGAGCATCGCCTCGGTGATCTCAAAGTCGGAGATCACACCGTCCTTGAGCGGGCGGATGGCGGTGATGGTGCCGGGGGTCTTGCCGAGCATTTCCTTGGCGACCCAGCCGACGGCTTCGCCGTTCTTAAGGACGCGGTTGGTGCCCTTCCAGACAGCGACGACGCTGGGCTCGTTGAGCACGATGCCCTCGCCACGCACGGCGACCAGGGTATTGCAAGTACCCAGGTCGATGCCCATGTCAACGCTGACCAGACCTAGCAGACGATCCAAGAACAAAGTGCGGTGTGCCTCGTGTCAGAGCCTGTGCGGCGTGCCGGACCCGTCCCGGCGCAACCCCTCCCCCCATGAACTTTCGACCGTCCTGTTGATCGGCCATTCAGGACGCGGGAGATTATGGGTCCCGCGATCAATTCGCCAGTGTAATCGTTCGGAAGGGGGGGATTCTGCTCGGCGGGAGCGAGATTGTTGCGGGGCGGAAGAGACCAGCGAGGATTGCGCGGTCGATTCGCGTTGGTCGCGGGCGTGGTCATGCGGCCGAAGTCAAGGAAACCGGATGGTCGCGATGATTCTCGGGGTGCGTGCCGATTGTGACTTCGCCTTCCAGGATGAGAGATCGGAGCGCGTGGCGGACGGCAGGCCGGGTGGCACCGGTGAGACGGGCGAGTTCTGATTCCGACCGAACCCAGCCCTTGAAATCGATGCGGAGGGTTTCGAGGATGCTGGCACGAAGGTCGCCTCGGCGGATGATGCGGGAGCGGAGCGAAGGATTCTGGCCGAGCAGCCACGCGACTGGGCGGATGGCATCGGGCTTGAGCTGGACTTCGGGCGCGTGAAGACCCCATCGTCGAGAGAGATCGGACGCGGTTCGTGCGGCAAGGTCGCGAAGCTCAGGGGATGACCGATGCGAGCGAAAGAGCGGCGCGGGCTCAAGGGCGGGAGAGCACGCATCGCAGACAATCGCAAGTTCCGCTGCCGCTCCGTGGTGGATCGCGGAATCGAGCAAAAGGCCGAGCGCGGGTTGATGCACCGCTGGCAGTTCAGCGATGAGCAGCCGCCGGAGACGGTGACGAGCGACGAACTCGCCGTATTGGTAGAGCCATGTGACGATGAGCGGGAAGAGACGAGCATTCTCGCCCAGTTCGACCGCCGTTTCAAGAAGCAGCCGTTCGACATCCGGCGTGTGCTTCGCGGGAGGGCTGTTGAACGCCACGCCCAACCTGGCCCACGCGAAGGCGAGATTGTCGGGTGGAAGAGTGATCGTCATGGGGCTCGCTCCAACGCGGCGAGAACTGCCCGTTGATCATCGAAGCTCGCGCGATCAAGGTGTTCGGACTCAAGACGGTCGATGTGGTCGTGGGCGAAGCGAAGTTCAACTGAGGTGGGATGCAGAGTGAGCAGGTCTTCAACATCCTGGGGTCCCCGAGGGGCTTACGACCTTGGAGCAGATGAGGTCGATGAGGGAGATCCGAAAGACATGGGCCGATCCGAATGCCGCGAAATGCTCGCAGCGGGAATGCCATCCAAGCGGAAGGCACCATGCTCGGGGAGCTTCAACTGTGCGGCCACTTTGGCCGCGGCGAGCTCAAGAGCTGGCCAGTCGTCTGAGCTTCCTTCCCACAGAACATCGCAGTCGGCGGTGGTGCGGGAAGGGTCGAGCAGGCCTCCAAGAAGACCGGCGACACCACCGATCAGCACGAGGCGATTGGGCGTGGAATCCCGATTCGGCAGCGCATCTCCTAGAGCTTGAAGTGCATGGACTGCGAGTTGGGAATCCAGGAACGTCATATGAAGGCAATACTATACGTATATCAACCAAATATCCAATCGGGATGAGGTTTGCGGAGCGGTGAGTTTCATTGAAACAGCCGCCGCGTGCCCAGGGGAAGGGACCGCGGCGGCCGGGAAACTTTCGGAAATGGAAGAAGCCGGGGCGGCCCGGCCAAGGGGGTTAGCGGCTGCCCGCGCTGGAGGCGACGTTTGCGTCGGTGCCGGTTCCGTCCTTCGGGGCGGGTGGCAGGGCGGGGAGGGAGTAGGGGTTGATCTCGATCACGGTTGGCGCGATGCGAGGGGTTGCACGCTGGACCTTACGCGAAGTGATGCTTGCACCCTCGCGGTCGATCTGGGTCTTGGCGGTGTCCTCGTAGGAGAAGTGCTCGGCAACGTTGGCCAGGGAGGAGAGCTGGGCTTCCTGCTTGGCGCGGATGTCGGCGAGCTTGGAGTTGATCTGGTCGAGGCTTGCCGCGCGGTAACGGGACTGCTCATCGAGCGTGCGCTGACGGCTGGACATCACGTCGATCATGCGGTCATTGCGTGAGATCGCGTCGATCTGGCGGTCGAGATCGAAGAGCTGGGTCTGGAAGGCGGTCTGCTCGGTCTCGAGCTTGCCAAGCAGGGTGGCAAGTTGGCCTTCCTGCTGGGAGAGGTAGCCCAGGTCGCGCTGAATGTCGGTGGCGCGGGAGGCGTAGGCGTTGCGGGTCGCGTTGACCTGATTGAGCTTGGTGGTCGCGGCTTCGAGGTTGACACGCTCGTTGCGGAAGACAATGACGATCTCGTGCTCGACGCCGAGGGCGACGTTGGTGACCGTCGCAGACTGGGCATGGTCGAGGGCGGAGGTCAGCTTGTCGCTGTCCTGATCGGCGAGATCGACGACGCGAGCGGAGACGGCGAGGTCGCGCTCAAGCTGAGAGCGCTGCTCGCGGAGCTGGCTGAGATCCGACCGGACCTGGCCGATACGCTCGGGGTACTGCGCCTGCAGATCGCGGAGCTGGGCGCGGAGGGCGACGGGGTCGGTGATCTGGGAGTCGATGGTCGCGTTGATCTTGGAGCGGGTCTGGGTAAAGAAGGCTCCAACCCGGTCCGGCCCTGCGACGAGCGTCGCCGCGCCGACGCCGAGCGCACCGACTGTGCCGGAGATGACTGCGATACGAACGAGGTTCCTTGCGATGCAGGCCATTGTGTGGTCCTCCTAACTGCTTGGCCCGTGCGACGGGCAATGCGTGTTTCCGTCAGGCCTGGGTCCCGTTCCCCTCCCCAGGTCCGACATGGGATGTGTCAGCCAGCGTTGTTGGGAGGGTGATCCGGCGAATTTCGCGCCTTTGGGGAAGTGGGGGAGTGGAAGGTCCGGGAAGCAGCGGTTTGGGGGGCGGGAGGGTGAGGATCACGGGAATCCGGCGTTTCCCGAAACGCGGGGACGCGGACGCGGAACAATCAACGACCGGCAAGTTCCTCGGGGACATCCGGGCGGACAGAGAAACCCGCCGGGTGGAGGGGCTTGATGGTCCATGGAAGCGTCAGGCTCGTGGCGGATTCGGAGTGTGGGGCGGGCGGGATCAGGGAAGCGTCATGCTCAACTCGCTCACAACCGGGTTCATTTCGAGGCTTCGGGCCCGCGACCAGGCCGCGTGGTTTGATTTGTGGGAGACGTTTGGCCCGGTGCTTCGTGCGCAGCTGACGAAGTGGGGGAAGGGGCGGATCGGGCCCGAGACTGTGCGGGACCTGTCGCAGGAGACGCTTGCGGCACTGTCGGATTCGATCGACAGGTATGACCCAGCGCGTGGGGCGAGGTTCTCGACGTGGCTGCTGGCGATTGCCAAGCACGTGCTGGGGGATGAGATGGATCGCCGCAACGCGCAGAAGCGCGGCGGGAACAAGCGGGCGGCGGAGCTTGATGAGACTTGGATGATTGCGTCCGGTCAGGCGGGGGCTGATGCTGAGTATGAGGCGGCGGTGTTCCGGGCGAAGGTGGAGGCGGCGATCCGGCTCGTGGAGCGGGGATGCGAGTTCACGGACTTCTCGATCTACCGGATGCGCGTGCTGGACGGGATGCCCGGGAAAGATGTGGCGAGTTCGCTTGGGATCAGCGAGCCGACAGTGAGCAGGCGGCTGGCGAAGGTTCGCGATTCGCTGCGGGTTCGGCTGGAGGAAGTGATCTCGACGTACTCGTTCACGGAGGAGGAGCGCGCGGAGGCGGCACGAAACGGACTGGCGGCGAATCCCACCAAGCCGGACGACACGCTGTTTGATGAGGCGATCGCGGATATCTATCGCCGGCAGGTCGAGCTTCGGGAAAGCGACCGCACGAGGGCGAACGCCTGAGGATGGGGTAGGGGCAAGCGGCGGAAGAGCTTGGCACGGGGAAAAGGACGAAGACCATGGAACCTGTTGGACTCGCGTTTCTCATCCTGGCCGGAGTCATCGCGATCCCGTTTGCGATCTTCGGGATCGTGTATCTGATCGTCCCGGCGTGCAAGGGCATCGCCTGGGTGTTCATGCAGGTGTTCAACTTCGTCACAGGCGAGATCGGTGACGTTCTGCGGATTGCGGGGGCGGTGATCACGAGTATCGTGCTTATCCCGCTCACCGTGCTGAACGTGGTGATCGGCCGATGGTCGGCGTCATCGCATTACGGGCGTGCGATCCAGAACGAGTTTGTGTCGATCGGGCGGTCGCTGTATCGGATTGTGATCGGTCACCCGGCGAGGCTGCTTTGTCTGACCCCTCTGACAGAGGGGCTGGAGAAGCGAATTCCGGAGGTGGTTGCGGCCGCGCCGGGCGCGGACCGGCCGAGCAAGCGGCAGGGTCAGTTTGACGGGTACGCGATTGTGGGTTCGCTGCCGGGGGGCGGCTCCGGCGGGCGGCTGTACATCGCGGAGCCGAGCGCGGAGAAGATCGCGGCGTTCGCCAAGCAGGGCCAGGCGTCGGTCGGGCGGGTGGTGATCAAGAGCTTCTCGCTGGCGGACGGAAGCACGCTGCCGCAGATCGTTCGCGAGAATCGCGCTCTGCCCGCGGCGAAGCGGATGGGGCTGATCCTCGAGCATGACCTGACGGAGGAACGGTTCTTCTATGTGACGCGGTACGTGCCGGGCGAGTCGCTGGGCATCACCACGCAGACGCTGCACTCGGGCGCGGGTGCGGGTCTGGGGCGCGAGGAGCTGCGGAAGGTGTGCGGGTATGCAACCGACCTGCTGCGGACGCTGACGCACTATCACGAGGGCGGGCTGTGGCATAAGGATGTGAAGCCCGACAACATCATCGTTGCGAACGGGCAGGCGCACCTGGTTGACTTTGGCCTTGTGACGCCGCTGCGTTCGAGCATGACGCTGACGACGCACGGGACAGAGTATTTCCGCGATCCGGAGATGGTTCGGATGGCTTTGCGTGGCGTGAAGGTGCACGAGGTGGATGGGGCGAAGTTTGATATTTATGCCGCGGGCGCGGTGCTGTATTCGATGATCGAGAACAGCTTCCCGGCGCACGGCGGGCTGTCGCAGATCAGCAAGCCTTGCCCGGAGGCACTGCGGTGGGTTGTGCGTCGCGCGATGACGGAATATGACAAGCGGTATGAGTCGGCGGCGTTAATGCTTGAAGACATCGAGACTGTGTGCCGCGCGGATGACCCGTTTGCGGTAAAGCCGTTTGCGCTCCCGAGCATGAAGGGCAGCGAGGCGGCGCATCATGGCGCGGCGGATCAGCACGGGTGGGAAGGGATGGGCGGAGCGGTGGGTGCCGGAGCGACAGTGGCGGCCGCGGCGGCGTCGGTCGGGGCGGGCACGCCGGGCGGTGCGCCGACCTTTGGGAAGAAGCCGGGGCCGGTCGCAGCGATGCTCGGGCAGGTCGGGGAGTATGTGGATTCCGCGCTCGGGCAGGCGGGCGTGGGCCGGGGAGCGGGGCCGATGGCGGCGGGCGAGGCCGCGGCGGCGGCGATTGGGGGAGCGATGAGAAGCGGGCACGGAAAGCCGAACATCAAGGTGACGAACTGGTGGTCGGGGAAATATCAGATCTCGAGCCAAGGCTCGGCGGTAAAGGGTGAGGCTGCTCGGGGCTTCGTCCCGGCTGTGCCGCCTGCACCCCCCGCTCCGCTGCGGCCGCGGAACCCTGGATCGAGCGCGGCGGAGCAGCTTGTGCGTGCGCGGCATCGGGCGAAGGAGGCGCAGGATCGGGCGCATCGCCGGATGGCGGGAATGCGCGGGAAGCCCAATGTCGGGCTGAACGTTGGCGTTGGGGCAGCGGTGCTGGTCTTCCTGGGTGTGTGCGGATTCTTCACGGTGAGCATGTTCAAGCTCAGCGAGCATCGGAGCGCGCAGAATGTTGCCGCCTCCCCCGCGGTGTCGGAAACGCTGGCTGGGTCAACGGTGCGGCTTGCGGTTACGCGGTCGGCGGAGCCTGGCAAGGGCGGCTCGGCGGCGAGCGGGACAATGCCGGTGGAGTTTGGAGGCGGGGAGTTCGAGGTGGTCGTGCTTCGTGACTCGATCAGCTTCCAGGAGCCGCACCGTGGCGCGATCGACGGCGCGATTGCGCGGCTGAGCGACCTTGGTCTGAGCGTCGTGGGCACGCTCGGCGAGAACTCGGACCCGATGGATAACGATCGGGTGGCGGAACTGCGGAACAGGATCGGGGTTGCACCGTTTCAGACGACGGAGTCGGAGGCACCGATCCGGGCATGGCTGGCGGAGCACCCGGAGGCCGCGGCGGCGGTGTGGGTTGGTCGGCATGAGGGAGGGGAGCCGATCGCGTGGGTGGTGATGGCGGATGGGGTAGCGGCATCCGGGACTGAAAAGATTGCCGATGCGCTGCGTGGCGCGCCGGCCGAGAAGCCCAAGGGGCGGTCATCTCGGGCGTCGAATCGGAGCGGGCGCTAAGTTCGGGCGGATGCGTCGTCTACGATCGGCCCCATGACGCTTCGGCGGACCCCTGAAGATTTCATCGTTGAAGAGCTGCCCACCCAGGACTTTGTCGGTGGGCTTCGCTCTGCGCCTGGCGCGGGCGTGCTGCACGCGGTGTACCGGCTTGAGAAGACGCAGATGACGACGCCGCACGCGGCGCAGCTTCTGGCGGGCGAGATCAAGGTGCGGAACAACGCGGTTGCATATGGGGGACTGAAGGACAAGCACGCGCAGACTGTGCAGATGGTGACGGTGGCGGCGGCGACGATCGCGGATGGGGCGCTGCTTCCGAAGCAGGTGAAGGGGCCGAAGTGGTCGGCCGTGCTTCGGGGATGGTCGGCGAAGGCGATTGATGCGTCGGGGCTTGTGGGAAACCGGTTTGCGATCGTGGTTCGCGATGTCCGGCAGGAGCAGGATGCGGCGATGCGGTCGCGGGCATCGCTGCTGGCGTCGGGCGCGGATTCGCTGTCGGCGGTGAACTACTTTGGCGCTCAGCGGTTTGGTTCCGCGCGGCATGGAGAGGGATGGATCGCCCGGGAGCTGATCGGGGGACGGTTTGAGAAGGCGCTGAAGCTGTCGATCGCCACTCCGAGCCGCAAAGACACCGGCGTGACGCGGACGTTTACGCGGATGCTGGCCAACGGATGGGGGAAAGATTGGACGCGGCTGGCGAACGAACTGCCACGATGCCCGGAGAAGAAGGCGATCGAGCGGCTGGCGTTCATGGCCTCGCGGCGGACGGAAGCGATCGACGAGCGCGGGTTTCGCGAGGCGTTTGTCGCGCTGCCATACTTTTTGCAGCAGTTGTATGTGGAAGCGTATCAGTCGCACCTGTGGAACGATGTGGCGCGGCGGCACCTGCAGCGGGTGACATCGGCATCGGCGATGATGAAGGCTGATGACGAGTTCGGGGAGATGCTGTTCCCCGCGCATGGCGCGGTGAACGATGCGCTGCGCGGTTTGCAGTTACCGCTGCTTGCGCCGGACACAGCGGTGCAGGAGTTGTGGCAAGAGGACCTTGAGGCGGTGCTTGCGGCGGAGAAGCTGTCGCTTGCGGAGCTGAAGATTCCGGGGCTACGGAGGCCGTTCTTTGGCGAGGTGATGCGTTCGCTGTTTGTGGAGGCGAGCGGGTTCTCGATCGGGGTGGCCGTGCCGGATGAACTCTCCAGGAGCAAGGCGCGGAAGGTGCAGGTGCGGTTTGACCTGCCGCGGGGTGCGTATGCAACGGTGGTGCTGCGGGCGCTTGGGCAGTGAGCGGAACTGCGTGGCGGGTCGTGGCTGGGGGGTAGGGGGTTATAGCTCGCGCAACACGGCGGTAAGCCGGTTGAGGAACTCGTCACACGCGGCGTCATCATGCGCGAGTGAAAGGTAGAGCTTGGTCCCCATCGGGTTGAGAAACACATCGCGGGCAAAGAGACCCAGCATCATGGCTCGGGATTTCGCGCGATCGGCAAGCAGGCCGGAGCGGTAGTCGGTCACGGGAGTCGGTGAGAAGGCGATCTGTCCCAAAGGGCCATCTCCCAGAACCTGTCCGGCGTGGCCGGTGTCATGGAGGGACCGTCGGAGTCCATCGCGGAAGCGCTGGCCGAGTTGCCGGAGCTTGTGGTAGGTATCGGGCTCGCGGAACAATGCGAGCGCCGCATTGGCCGCGGCGCAGGAGACCGGGTTGCCGCCGAGGGTTGACGCCGTCCAGACATACTGAGACTCAGCGGCGCGATCTTCGCGGACGAGGTCCATGATCTCCGCGCGGCCACCGAATGCGCCGATGGGCAAGCCGCCGCCCATCGCCTTTCCATACGCCACGAGGTCCGGGATCACGCCGTAGAACTCCTGCGCGCCGCCGTAGGCGATGCGGAAGCCGGTGACGACCTCATCGAAGATCAAGGGGATGCGGTGTGTCGTGCAGGCGTTTCGGATGCTCTCCAGAAACCCTGGGAGTGGCTGCAAGCAACGCTGCAGAGGCTCGAGAATGACGGCCGCGAGCTCGTGGCTGTGCATGCCGATCAGTCGCGATGCGGTGTCCGCGTCGTTGTATGGTGCGACGATCACGCGGCCGCGGCCTATGCCTGCGCTTGAAGGCTCCGCGCCCGGGAAGCTGGTTTGACCCGATGGGAAGAGGCTGGTGATGCCTTCATCGTTCGAACCGTGATATGCACCCTCGAACTTCAGGATCGTGTCGCGCTGCGTGTATGCGCGGGCCAGCCGCAGGCAGTACATGGTGGCCTCTGTGCCGGAAGCACAGAACCGGACACGCTGGCAGCACGGGGAGAGCCGCGAGAGTTCTTCGGCGAGCTGGAGGGACTCGATGTTCGGATAGGCGAAGTTTGTTCCGAGCATCACACGATTGGATACAGCTTCGACGATCGCGGGGTGCGCATGGCCGGGCAGGACCGAGCCCCAGCCCATCGAGAAGTCGAGAAGGTCGCGGCCTTCCGCATCGCGCAGGATGCACCCGCTCCCAGACACGATGATCCGCACGAGGTCTTTGGGAAGGTTGAACTCCCCGTTAGAGCCGGCGGGGAAAATGGACAGCGATCGCGCCGCGAAGGAATCGAGAATGGTCATCGTCTCAGATTAACCCTCGCGAGGAGCGAGATCGGACGCTTGAGCGCAAGTTTGTGCAAAGGTTCAGCCGGGCATCAGCCTGGTGCCGATGCGTGTGCCGACCCAGACGGCGAACAGGCCGAGGCCAACACTGAGCAGGACGTTGCCGATGGCCGCGGTCTGGTTTCCATCCTGGGAGAGTTCCACTGTTTCGCGGCCGAAGGTCGAGAAGGTGGTGAAGCCGCCGAGGAAGCCGATCAGGAGGCCGAGCCGCCAGTGCTCTCGCTCGGCCCCATTGCCGGCGAGGGGAATGATGAGGATGCCGACTGCGAGGCACCCAAGGATATTGACGAGTACCGTACCGACCGGGAAGCCGGTGCCGAAGAATTTGGTGCAGCCGAGGTAGACTCCCCAGCGGCAGAGCCCGCCAAGGCCGGAGCCGAAGAAGACCAGCAGCATCTTTGTGAGCATCCGGTTTGATATGCTGCTGGAAGTCCTATTGCCACACGCAGGGCTGATTGCTCATGTTGACACACCGCCTCCATCATGTGCTCGTTGTCTGCCTGCTGGGCGGGGTGGCAGGGCTTGGCAGCTCGTGCGAGTCGTATGTGCGGGCGAGAGCGTTTCAGAAGCATGCCCCGCTACGGGAGGGGTCGCTTGCGAGGTGGATTCCCCGAGAAATCGAAGGGGAAGAGGCGTCGGCCTGGCTGGTTCAGAGGACTTCGGTGGTGGTGGGGCGGGCCGACTATGTCGGGCTGAAGAAGGAGGGGCAGCGGAAGCTGACATTGAAGCCGATGCGAGCAGGGGAACTCGCCCGGGCGTCGCTTGGGTCCGCCGTGGCTGTGAGCGACGATGGGTATTTTCTGACGGCGGCGCATTGCGTGTCGGATGAGCCGTATGTCATCGTCGCGATGGATCGGGATGGGAACTTCGTGGAACGACTGGGGAGGACGGTATGGTCGGGGCTGGCGGGCGGCGGGGGGACGGATGTGGCGCTGATCCACGGGCCGGAGCTTGACACGAACCCGGTGGCGTGGTGCCTGCTGGCGAATGCAACGGGGGGAACGGAAGTGCTTTCGGCTGGAGTGGGGGTAGGTGCAAGCCGGCTGGCGGCGGGCAGAATTGTGGGAGGCCCCACGGGCTGGGATGAGGCCGCGGCTGGGCTCGCGCTGTCGTTTCGGATTGATTCGCCGCTGATCGCCGGGGATTCGGGGGGGCCGACGATTCTGGAGAGTGGCGGACTGCTGGGCGTGTGCGCGAATGTCGAGATTGAGTTCTTCGCGCAATCGGGCGGGGGAGAAGTGCTGCGGCCGGATCCGGAGTTCATTCAGCGATTGATCGTGGCTGATCGCGCGGCCCGAAGTGTCGTTACACTCGATCCGTGAGTATGCTCCATGCAGACAGCGCAAAGTTGAAAAAGAGGTACCCGAGTTCGGCGGAGGCCGCGATTCCCCAGCTGGTGAATGAGCATGGGCCGCGGCTGTACACGCTGGGGATGAGGCTGTGCGGGAACCGGAGCGATGCGGAGGACATGGTTCAGGAAGTCTTCCTGCAGGCATACAGGAAGTGGCACACGTTTCGGGGTGAATCGGAGCCGGGCACCTGGCTGTATTCGATCGCGGCGAGGTCTTGCAAAGTGCGGATGCGGCGGAAGGGGGGGATCGACAGGCGGATGCCCGCGATGTCGCAGCTGATGCCTTGGCGGGAGACAACTGTTGCGGCGATTCCAGCACCGCAGGGAGATGGAGAGTCGTCGCCGGTGAAGGCATCGATCCGGAAAGAGGCGGAGGAGGCTGTGCACCGGGCGATCATGTCGCTGCCGGAGAACTTCCGCGTGCCGCTGATCCTGAAAGAGATCCTGGAGCTGTCGATCGATGATGTGGCCACAGCGCTGAACATCAAGCCGGAGACCGTGAAGACGCGGGTGCACCGAGCGCGCCTGCTGCTTCGCAGCGCGATGGTGAAGCGGGTTCCAAAGCGGGATGCGCCGGAGCCAGCGTATGACAAGCAGGTGTGCCTCGACTTGCTGAGGGCCAAGCTCGACGCGATGGACCACCGGAGGGGGTTCCCGATCGGTCAGGATGTGATGTGCGAACGGTGCCGGTCGGTGTTTGCTGAGCTTGACCTGGCGCAGAGCGCGTGCGCGAGCATGGCGGATGGGCAGATGCCGGCATCGATGCGTAAGGCGATTCTTCACGCGATCCAGCGGGAGTCAGTCAGGCCCTGACCTTACAGGTGGACATCTTGAAGGGGAGGTAGGCGGGGCAGAAGCCGATCGCGGCGGTGAGCAGGAGCACCGCACCTGCGGCGATCGCGATGATGCCGCCGATTGCGCCGCTGCCTGCGCCCAGCAAGACGAAAGCGAGGATAGTCAAACTGACGCCGATGATGAGTCGGATTGCTCGGTCGATGGGCCCGACATTCTTGCAGCCACACATGGGAGAGTTCCTTGAGGTAGGGAAGGGGTGTGAGGGACTGGTGAGTCAGGCGGGGCGTGCGGCGTGCTCGCGGCGTTCGAGCCAGTAGAAAAGACCGGAGGCGCCGATCGCGAGACCGGCTATGAGCCACCAAGGGGAGAGGTGGGTGACATCGACGAAGGTGATCTTGCCGAGCTTGCCGAGGGGCTCGATCGTGCGGGCGAGGAGGGGATAGGCCTCGGCATAGACGGCCGCGCCCACGAGCGCACCGGCAATGCCGACGATGGCGTCTCGCGAGCCTTGGCCGACTGCGGCCAGAGCGGTGCCGGGGCAATAGCCCAGGATGACCATGCCCACGCCGAAGATGAGGCCGCCGAGGACGTTCATGCCGACCTCGGCACCTTTGATGTGAAGGCCGCTGATCATGCCGAACTGGAGCATCGCGTAGACACCGATCGCGCCGACGACGATGGCGGTGAGCATGGTCTTGAGGACGGTGTGATCCTTGAAGCGGAACTGATTGACGATCACGTTGTATCGCGTCACGCCGCCCTTCTGCAGCAGGAAGCCGAAGATCAGGCCGGTGATCGCGCCGAGCATGAGCGTCTTGGGATCTGCGAAGAAGTTACTGAACATGCGATACCTCTTTCTTGCTGCCGAATCCGAAGAGGACCGCGGCGGTGGCGATGCCTGAAGCGAACATGGCGACGAAGAACATCCAACTTGAGACGGCCATCTGCAGGCCGCCGGAGATGCCGTGGCCGCTGGTGCAGCCGCCGGCCATTCTGGCGCCGAACAGGAGGATGAAGCCGCCGATGAACGCGGCGGCGTATCGCTTCAGGACGCTGGGGCCGAAGCGCTGTGACCAGACGGTGGGCACGCGTTCGACTTTGAACGTCTGGCCGAACCACGCGGCGATGAACGAGCCGAGCACCATCATCAGGACCAAAGCCATCTGCCAGTCGAACACGGGCTTGAAGCCGCCGCCCTTTGCGCCGTAGGTCTGGGTGTAATAGGCGTTACCGGCGACGTGCTCGGGGGCGATCGTGCAGATTGCTGCACCGGCTGCACCGACAAAGGAAGTGCTGGTGCCGAGGGCCTTGTTCATGAAGTAGAACGTGGCCCAACTGAGGATCCCGATGCCCGTACCCACCACGTACGGGGACCAGCGTGCCAATCGAATCGGGTTGGCCATGAGCGAGGCTCCTTTTTCAGCCGCCAACGCGAACTGCGGTGCGGCTAAGAGATTGGAGGCGGGCTGGTGGCCCAAGGTTCCCGGGAAGTTTGAGGAGTTCCATTTGGGAACCCGAACGCCCCGTGGTGCCTCCAACGGTCTGACGAGGTTTCGCAGGTCACCGAAGCGCTGGAGTATCTGGCGACGACCAGCAACAAGCCTTCGCACAGCGTGGGCGGGTAGTCGCCCACGGGCTGATCTCGGAACGGTGAGCATTCGCTTGGATGTTGGAGGCAAGGTGGCGAAACCGATTAATCCAGAAGGGCCAAGGGTCGGGAGAGAGGCATTCCGAGGGTTGCAGCCCTGATTGGCAGGTGGTCGATGATTGGCACATGCGACAGAAGGTTTTGGATCCGCTAATCGTGTCGGATGGCGGGCTGGCTTCCCTCGTGGCTGTCTGGCGAGAGATCGCGCGCGCCGGCCATGACCGCGCGGGGCGGCCCCAGGTTCGGGTGCGCGAGGAGTTGGAAGCTGTCGTTCGGGGGAACGGCCCTGCCGGAGCGACCATCTGGCTTGCGCCCGGCTTGTCGCGCCAGGCATCGGCAGCGGTTGAGCGGCAGGCAGAGCTGGCGGGGTTTGACCTGGATATTCGGAAGCCCTCGGTTCTGAGCACGGGCGGAGACGGCATGGCGGGGAACGCGCTGCTGCTGTCGGCTTGCGCAATCGCGATCGACCGCGGTCTGGGGAAGGTGGTCTGGCCGGTGCACCTTGGGGCAGAGGCGGGGGACCGGGCGGTCGATGTGCATGACCGGGCGAACATGGTGAGCCATTTGGCGGCGATTGACCTGCCGCGCCAAGGCGGAGTGGGGGAAATCCGAATCGAGGCTCCGCTGGTGGAGTTGCCTGATGTGGAGCTTCTGGATCTTGCGTTGGATCTGGATGCGCCTGTGCCGAGGCCGGTGCGGGGCGCAGCGGCGTTTGGGAGGGGGCAGGGGGCGTGCTGGTGGTGCGAGCGTGGGGGAGATGCGCAGTGCGGGGTGTGCGGGTCGTGCGGTCGGTGGGGGGTGGCTTGGGGGGCGGTTGACCCGGCGGGGGTGCTCGCGGCGGGTTGAACGGACACGAAATCTGACGGAATGCGGCTACGATCGGAACCCCCGGTAAGGAGTGGTACGTGACCACGGTCGTTCAGAAGTTTGGCGGATCAAGTGTTGCGGATGCGACCCGAATAAAGCACTGCGCCTCGCGCGTGGCGGAGGCGGTTCGGGCGGGCAAACGGGTGGCGGTGGTGGTGTCGGCGATGGGCGACACGACGGATCATCTGATTGATCTGGCGGCGCAGCTGTCGCAGAAGCCGGATCGGCGGGAGATGGATCAACTGCTGGCCACGGGCGAGCAGGTGAGCATCGCGCTGATGGCGATCGCGCTGCAGGGAATGGGGATCCCGTCGATCAGTTTGACGGGCGGGCAGTGCGGGATTCGGACGGAAGGAACGTATTCGCGCGCACGGATCTCGGGAATCGATCCGCGGCGGGTCGTTCACGAGTTTGAACGGATGCGTGTGCCCGTGGTTGCGGGCTTTCAGGGGGTGTATCGGGATGAGACGGGGTTGGTAGAGGATGTGACGACGCTGGGGCGGGGCGGATCCGACACGACCGCGGTGGCCCTGGCGGCGGCTCTGGGGAATGCGGAATGCGAGATCTATACGGATGTCGACGGGGTGTATACCGCGGACCCGCGCGTGGTCGAGGATGCGCGACTGCTGGTACGCATCTCTTATGAAGAGATGATGGAAGCGGCATCGCAGGGCGCGAAGGTGATGCACCTGCGGGCGGTGGAACTTGGGCGGAAGGCGGGTGTTGCGATCCGTGTTCTGCACGCGATGCGGCACGGACCGGGAACGCTGATTTGTGATGCGAGGGAATCCATGGAAACGCAGCAGGCTGTGACGACGGTTGCCTTGAAGACGGACATCGGCCGCATAACGATCGCGGGCCTGCCGAACCGGGCGGGGATCCAGCGGGACATCTTCGAGAAGATCGCCTCGGCGGGGATCAGCGTGGATGACATCATCCAGGCGGATGCCAACGGGCTTGCGGGCGGCGGGAACGGATCAACGTGCGGGATCGTGTTCACTGTCGACAAGACGGACCTCGCGGAGGTTCGCGGGCTGGTTGAGGGCGTTGTGCAGGCGGTGGGACAGGGAAGCGTGCACGAAGACCTCGGCCTGGCAAAGGTGTCTGCGGTGGGCGTGGGCATGCAGAGCCAGCCCGGCGTCGCAGCGCGGATGTTTCAGGCGCTTGCAGAGGTGGGGATCCGGATCGCGAACATCACCACCAGCGAGATCAAGATCTCGTGCCTGGTCGATGAGGCAGATGGGAAGGCAGGCCTTCGCGCGGTGCACGCGGCTTTCAATCTGGGGTCGGTGACCGTGCCGGCGCGGAATGGGACGATCGCGGCGACGGTGTGATCACTTCTCGGAGCGGTTCGCCGAGGATGCTTCGTGGCTCGCCACGCTTGACGAGTTGTCCGGTCTATCGAGCAAGGCGTTCGAGTCCGACCTGCGAACGACCGGCGAGATGCTTGATCTGGTGATCGCGTACGCTCCCGACAACGACATTGGAAGGGCGCTGACCAAGGCGGCATTGGCGAACAACGGGCGACTGGCCGATTTGCACGCGGACTGGATTCACATCCGGTTCGAACCGGCCGCTCAAGCTGCCTTTCTCGATGAGAACTGGGAGGATCTTCGGTCGCTCGCACGCGAGGCCCGCGAACTCCAAGGCCGATTGCTGGCGGACCTTCATCAGAGACTGAGCAAGTAGCGCACGCGATCCAACGAAAAACCGCCGACCGGGGTGCAGAGTTGCCCCGGCGGCGGCGGATTGATGTTCCACGCGAGAGCACTCAGGCTACAACGGGCCGTCGATTGCGACGGAAGGCGAAAAGCACGCCCATGCCGGCCAGGGCGACCGCACCCGGCGCGGGGACCGCGGCGATGGTGGCAGTGCCGCTGACATTCACGCTGGTCACGGGCACCATGATGGGATTCTGGGGAATGATGCCGCCGGGCATGAAGGAGCCGACGCCGAGGACATTCACCGTGGTCCTGATGGTGCGGTCGGCCAGGAGATCGAGGCTGACGGTGAAGTTGTACGCCGGCGAGAAGCCGCCAAGGTCGGTGAAGGTGAAGTTGCGGGAGATCAGACTCGCGGGGGCGATGCCGGTGTAGTTTCCGGCCATGATGAGCATGGCTGGATTCGTGCCGTACAGGGGCAGCGGAGTCGGCATGCCAAAGAGATTGCCGGTAAGGCCCGCCGCCGCCATCGTCGAGAGGTCGAGTGTCCAGTTGTACGAAGGGGCGAACTCGATTGAGAGCACGCTCGTGCTGG
>JBBRUT010000021.1:0-35488 GCA_038247555.1 Phycisphaerales bacterium
CAACCGAGACCGCAGACGGATCGCGCTCAGATTCAGCATGAGCACCACGATCACCAGAACCAAAGTCGTCGTCCACACCAGCGGCCTTGCCGCCTCCGAATCCGGGCTCTGAAATCCGACGTCATAGATGTGGAACCCAAGGTGCATAAAGCTCCGTTCCAGATGCACGAACGGAAAGTGCCCATCGACAGGAAGCTCGGGTGCAAGCTTCACCACGCCCACGAGCATCAGCGGCGCAACCTCTCCCGCGCCGCGCGCCATCGCCAGGATCATGCCCGTCATGATCCCGGGCATCGCCCGCGGCAGAACAATCCGCCGGATCGTCTGCCACTTGCTCGCCCCGCAGCCATACGACCCCTCCCGCATCGTCCGGGGGACCGCCGCGATCGCCTCCTCTGTCGCAACGATCACCACCGGCAGCGTCAAAAGCGCGAGCGTGAGCGCGGACCACAGCAGGCCGCGCGAACGAAACACTGAGTTAGGAAGACTGGCCTCATACAGACCGGTGAAGTACGGCGTCGACAGCACCAGCCACACCGCGCCCCCGGCCGCGCCAATCCACAGCAGCGCCGCCGCCCACCCCATCGTCCGCTGCCGGCTCGAAGCAAGCACCCCCGGAACCGGCCGCGCAAACAGCCCCAGCCATGCCGCGCTTACCCCTGCAACGACGAGTGCGAGCACACCGATCCACCACGCGCCCCGGTTCACGACATTCGCCGCCTTGGGACCGGTATCGACAAACTCGCCTACGAAATAGCAGAAGAACCCGAGCCCGAACACCCCGTACACAATGCTCGGCACCCCGGCGAGGTTGTTCACCGCGATCCGGACGATTGAGATCACCAGTCCCTGCCTGGCATATTCGCGCATGTAGAGCGCGGCGATCACCCCGAGCGGCACCACGACGATGCTCAGCAGGATTGTCAGCGCGACCGTGCCGAAGATGACCGGGAAGATCCCTCCCGCGGTGTTGGTATCGCGAGGCTCATCCAAGAGAAACTCGCGCCAACGTTCGACGTAGATCCCGACTTTTCCCCAGAAGCTCAGCGAGTTGGCCTCAAAGCCCAGCACCACCTGGGACACGCGCAGCGGCTCCTCGGCCTGCGTCTGACGGATCGGCGCAAAGCGGTTGGATGTCGCTTCGCGAACCACCAGCCGCATCGCCGCATCCTCAGCATCGATGGCGCGGATGCGGGCAAGAATCGATTCGTACTCCGTGTTCAACTCCGCCGAGCGACGCTCATACTCGATCCGCACCTCCACGAGGCGCTCGGGTGTCATGCTCGGTGCTGCCCAGGGACGCTCCAGCCACGCGCCCAGCAACGCCGCAATGCCCACACACCACGCCACAGCGCCCACCATCCGCAAGCTCATCCTGTCGCGCCGGCCCTTACGCACGGATCGTTGCCGAAGGACTGATGAACCGAGCCCACCTCCAACCCCTGCGACCCCCAGCACCGCGAATGCCAGCCACCCAGCGTAACCGATCGACTCATAGCGGCCCGACTGGGCGCGGGCTAGTTCAAGCTCGGCGTTGCGGAACTCCAGCCGCGCGGCCTCGAGGCGATAGTTCACATCCCCGACATCATGCTTCCGCATTGATGTAACACGCGATGCCGTCGCGCGAGCCTGTGTGTGCACTTCCGCAAACTTTCGCCATGCCGCATCGCCCTCTGCAAGGTACGTCCGGCGCGCAACCCACTGCCCGCCCTCGGCGCTTTCCCCCAGCGGCTTCTGCTCGAAGCGCAGTCCGGCTTCGGTCGTTCCTTCCGCCGCGATGGGCACGCCCGCGGGGAGCAGCACTTCCTCTTGAAGCACAACCGCCTCGGGAATGCCGACCCACACGCCCCAGTCGAGTCGCTCCAGCAGCACCGCTCGCGGTTCACTTCTCCGCTCCGCGATGCTGAAGAGCGGGATCCACTTGAACGGTTCGCCATAGATCTCGCGATTACCTACGCGATACAGCCGACGGATGGGGCGATCCTCGCTGTCGAACATGGACTCGTCAAGCTTGCCCTGCTCGCGAAGCACGGCCATCGCCGCCGCATCTTCCGCGCCCGCGTTGTATGCCTCTTCCCGAACCGGGATGCCCAGCAGTGTTTCGCCGGTATTCAGCGTGACATGCTCGATCGGTCGCGGCCAGAATGTGATGGAGCCCATCACGAATGTCAGCGTCAGAAGCGAAATGATCATCAGCGTGCACACCACCATCGCCATACCGGTGATCCACACCACCGGCTCGCCGCGCGCAGAGAGCGGGGTGACGCGACGTGGCCGCGCAGAAGCAGCGGGAGTGGAAGGGTTGGCAGGGATCGCGGACATCGGCTCGATCAACTCCTGTTTCGGGACGGTTCAGAGCCCTGCGGCACGCTTGCGGAAACGCTGACGGATAAGTTCCGCGGCGGTGTTCACAACCGCCGTCATGGCAAACAGCACAAGGCCGCACAGGAACAGCACGCGGTAGTGCGTGCCCCCCACCGGGGCTTCGGGCAGTTCGGTCGCGATGTTGGCAGAGAGCGTGCGGAAGCCGGAGAACATGCTCCAGTCCATGCTGGGTGTGTTGCCCGTGGCCATCAGAACGATCATGGTTTCGCCGGCTGCGCGGCCCAGGCCGATCATGATCGCGGAGAAGATGCCGGAGGCCGCGACGGGCATCACGACACGGATGGCTGTCTGCCAGCGTGTTGCGCCTGCGCCGAGCGAGGCCGAACGCAGCGCGGGGGAGACGCTGCTCAGCGCATCCTCGCTGATTGTGTAGATGATCGGGATGACCGCAAAGCCCATGATGATGCCCACCACGAGCGTGTTGCGCTGATTGAACGGCCCGAAGAACAAGTCGCGTGCGTCGGCTCCAAGCGCGCTCAGTATTGCCGCCATCCCCGCCGCAACGCCAAGGCTGCCCAGGCCGATCACGATCAGCATCGCCATCTCCGCCGCCGCCGCCGGAAAGCCAAACCGAAGCGTCTGCACCCGGTGCACCAGCGGCTCGATAAACCGTGACTTGGAGTAGAACGCGATGCACGCCGCTGGCGGGATCATCAGGATCATCCAGCCGGGGAACGGACTGCCAATGACTCCATCGAGCCACAGCCGGAAGTCTGCACGATCCAGCTTGTTCGCCTTCACCACCGCCTGAACAGCGGGGTCGCTCAGCGAGCCCGCGGGACGCACCACCCGCCCATCGCGGAAGTACAGCCCCTGTTCTCGAAGTCGCCGAGACAGTTGGTCATCCAGGTTCGCGCGATTCGCGACCCAAGCCGGCTTCAACTCATCGGGCACGGGCTCATACGAACCCGCAAGCACCAGCACATCACCGTCACTGGGACGGAAGAGCAGCCGTTCCGCCGCCCCGCCGATCGGCACCGCAACCAGAAACCCAACCCCGACCGCCGCGGCAACCAGCGCCATGTGCTGAAAGCTCCGCAGACGGCTCGTCAATCGAACCGGCAGCATCTGCCACGCGTGCGCGGCGATGAGCACCGTGAACGGCACGACCACAAACGATGCAAGAATCGTGTCGATCCAGTCGCGAGCCAACGGCGCGATCACCATCGCCGCGATGAACCCCAGCACGACCGAGGGCAGAGATGCCATCGCCTCGATCACCGGCTTCACGCGGTTGCGCACGGTGGGGTGGAGCATCTCGCTGGTGTAGATCGCCGCGAGCACCGCCAGTGGCACCGCAAACAGCATCGCGTACAGCGTCGCCTTCAGCGTGCCGAAGATCAGCGGCGTGATACTGAGCTTGGGTTCCGCGGCGTCATCTCCTGATGACGACTGATACACATACTCAGGCTCCGCAGCCCCCTCATACCAAACACGCCCGAACAGAGCACCCCAGCTCGCCTCGGAGTGCTTGGGGTCCATGTCCCACACGGTGTACGAGCCGTCCGCGAACATCGCCATCAGCCCATCGTTCTTGGGCGCGATGTCGAGAAACGTCGTCGGGGAAGACGATGCTTCATCCAGGTCGACGATCACTTTGCCGCTCGTCATGTTGCGGACGAACAGGTGGCCCTTCTCATCCGCCGCGGCGTAGGACCGGTCGCGCTGGCCGATGCCAAGCTCCACCACCGGCCCCGACCCCGCGAGCGCGAGGTCGTGCTCATGGGCAATCACCATCTTGCGGCGATCAGGCGTATAGGCCGCCTCATCCCTGGCAACAAACAGCCCGATCGTTCGGCCATCATCAAGCCCCGCGACAAGGGTCTTGGATCCGAGGATCATCGATGCCGAAACAACCTTGACCGGTCCGCCGCCCCCCCGACTGGTCATCGACGTCGAATCCGCCGCGGCCGCGGTGTACTCACCCTCGTCATCACGAAGCACGGCATATCGCTGGACCAGCCCATCCTTCCACAGCATCAAGACGTTGGAACCGTCTCCTGTGAGAAACGTCCAATCGGGGGCACTCCGGCCATCCGGCAACGCCAGCGTGAAGGGATAGGAACTGAATCGCATCCGCGGCTTCCCGCCGCCAAGCGGGGTCGTCACCCGCACGAGGTTGAAGACCGCGGTGCCATCTTCCCGCGTCGCGACCAGCCACTGAGATGCGCTCGAAAGGCGATAATCCATCGCGACGATCGGACCTGTCCCGCTCTCGATGGAAACCGGATCGCCCACCACGATGTTCGGTTCCACGAGCCGGAACTGATCCAGTTGCACGCGCTCGACGTAGCCACGACCCTGCGCGAGCCTGCCCCCCGCTGCCAGTGCGTTGACCGCGTCGGACCGCTCATCGGCCGTCAAAAAGCTTGCTGCGTAACCCAGAGTCCCAGTCTGCACCCGCCCGTCGGCGTACCCAAATGCAAAGGCCCCATCTCCGCGAGAAAACGACCATGCCGACAGTTCCGCACCTTCAGGCACAAGTGGTACCCGGTTGAGAACCTTGCCGGTAGAGAGCTCAATGGTCGCGGCATCGCCGCCATCGAGCACAACCGTGGCCAATCCGAGGTACTCATCGGTCATGCCGAAGAGCACGTTCCCGCTGATCTCCGCCTGGCCACTGAGTCGCTGTGTTGCATCGCCGCGATAAAAGAGCGGCACGACCTCGGAAGCGAGGAACACCAGCATCCCCAGCACCGCGACGATCACGCTCAACCCGCCAATCGTGATGGTGAGCGCTGCGGCACGGTCCGCGAGGCGGACGCGGCGGAGGGTGCCGCGTTTCCGCGCAGCCCGCGCAAGATCTGATGGAGGCAAAGGCCGCGGGCCGGGCTGTTCGACGTTCTCGACCACGTTTACTCCGCAGTCCACCCGCAGGTTCACCGAAGAAAGAGAGCGGCCCGCGTCTCCGAGGGCCGCTCTGGAAGTGTAATGAAACTCACCGGTCGATTCAGAACTTGACGGGAAGGCCGACCTTCTTGAGGTCCTCGCGGGCGATATCCGCCGTCACGGGGAAGTAGCCGTCCTTGACAACCGTCTCCTGGCCCTGACGGCTGAAGATCATCTTGACAAACTCGGCGCGGAGGGGATCCATGGTGGTGCCGGGCTTGTGGTTGATGTAGACGTAGAGGAAACGGGCGAGCGGATAAACCCCGTCATAGGAGTTCGCTGCGCTGGCCTCGTACGACTTCTCGCCGTCCTTTGCGGAGATCTTCACAGCCTTGACGTCGGCGGTCTTGTAGCCGAGACCCGAGTAGCCCATGGCGAACTTGTCGGTTGCGCAGGCCTGCACGACCGCGGAAGAGCCGGGCTGCTCCTTGACGGAGGGCTTGTAGTCCTTCTTCGCCAGAGCGTGCTCCTTGAAGTAGCCGTAGGTGCCGGATGCCGAGTTGCGGCCGTACAGGCTGATCGGCTTGGTCGCCCACGCCGGATCCTTCACACCGACATCTCCCCAGGTCATCTCGGGACCGTCGACCGAAAAAATCTTGCGGACCTGATCGAGCGACAGCTCGGTGATGGGGCAGTCCTTGTGGACATACACCGCCAGCGCATCGACCGCCGTGCGGAGCTCGGTCGGCTTGTAGCCATACTTCTTCTCAAAGGAGTCGATCTCCGCACCCTTCATCGGACGGCTCATCGGGCCGAACTGGGCCTGTCCCTCGATCAGCGCCGGGGGCGCGGTCGAGGAGCCCTTGCCCTCGATCTCGATTTTGACGTTCGGATAGGCCTTCTTGAAGTCCTCTGCCCAGTAGGTCATGAGGTTGTTCAGGGTGTCAGAGCCGATGCTCTTGACGCTGCCCGACACGCCCTGTGAAGTGGTGTAAGTCGGCAGGGCCGAATCGACTTGGACCTGCTGGGCCGCGGCACCCGCCGACAAAAGCCCGACCGCGACGCACGATGCAAAGAATCGCTTCATCTGGTTCATCTCCGGAAAGTTGCTCGGTAAATGCTGTTGCTTTACGTCTGTAGAAGTATCGCTAGGCCCCGAGCCAACAGGTTGTCCGAAGTGTTAAGATCAGGCCAATCGTGGTGACTCTCGGAATCGCCTTCGGACGCATAACTCCAGTACCAGAAATACTTTGCGTCTTAACAATCTCCGGCCACACGGGCATAATTCCTACCGCAGGCGGCCCACCGTGACGCGGATCGGGCTGCGGCTCTGAACGGGGTCACCCCCGGTCGGAGTGAACATGCAGCGGAGCTGCATGTCTTCGCTGGGGAACTCGTCGGTGCCATGTTCCAGCAGCGACAACTGGAACCTGTACCCGGGCCCCGGCAGCAGCTTCTCCACCGCCGCGGCGGACTTCGCCGCATCAAAGTCCCATGTCGCATACGGCGTTCCATTCAGCTTCACCATCGTAAAGCGGAACGTCCCGGCGATGGTGAGGGGCGTGTTATGCGGCGGGGCGAACAGGAAGGCCGTCGTCGCGACCTCATCGGCAAACCCATTCTTGTCGCTGTCCCTCGCATACCGCGTCGCCGCGAGGTCGACAACACTTGGCACAATGCCGCTCGGCTGCGCTCCGATCGGCCTTGGCGCCGGCCGCGGCGGCGTCCCTTCCGTGACGCACCCAACAGCTCCCAACATCGCCAGACCAGCGACTACACAAATGCCGGCGGCACAGAAGCGGGGAATGATCATGGCTTGTCCTTGTTATACCGTCGCGGCGAGGGCATCGGCTCCGGCTCGGGCTGTTCCTCTGGGGGATTAAGATAGTTGAGGATGCGATCCGGCTTGGCGAGACGACCGACCTCACGCTCGGTCAACACCCGCAGATTCGCGCCCTCGTCCTCTCCGCCATAAATCACTCGCGGCGTGAGCAGAACCAGCAACTCCGTGCGCGAATGGGTCCGCCGCTTCGACTTGAACGCCTCGCCGAAGAACGGAATGTCCCCAAGCAGGGGCACCTTGGTCCGGCGTTCCTCATCGGTCGTCTGCAGCAGACCGCCGATGACCACCGTCTCGCCGTCGCGCACGCGCACGTTGGTCTCGATCTCCCGCTTGGTAATGATCGGTGCCTGGAAATCCTCGGTCACCTGAGTCGTACGCGCCGAAAGATTGGAGATCGTCGGGGTGATATCCATCCGGACAAACCCGTCGGAACTGATGGTGGGCGTGACATTCAGGATGATGCCCACATCCTCGCGCGTCACGTTCGCCAGCGTGTTGCCGTTGTCGCGACGTTCGACCGATTCCACGATCGCCACGTTCTCACCGACCTGAATCCTCGCAAGCTCGTTGTTGTTCACCAAGATCTGCGGACGGCTGAGCACTTCCAGCCGGCCCTGCGACTCCAGGGCCCGGATCAGCAGCTCAAAGTCCGAACTCGATACCGACAGGTTTGGTACACCAAGCGCCGTGATGACGCTCGCGCCAGCGCCGAGCGATCGCACCCCGTACATATCGCCGCCGAACGGCCCCACCGAGATGTCCATACCCCAGGTCTCTTCGGAATCGATCGTCACTTCCGCAAGCAACACCTGGATCATCACCTGCGGCGGAGTTGAATCGAGCTCGCGGACCAGCTTCTCGACCGTCTCTCGATACTGCGGCGAAACACCCACAACCAGCCGGTTGCTCGGCGTGTCTCCCTGCACCGTCACTTCACGCTCGAGCATCCGCAGCAAAGACCCCGATCGATCCGCGCCCAGAATCTGCCGCGACTGCGACGATTGCTCCTGGAAATACTGCCGCAGCGTGATGGCCACTTCCGCGGCCTTCGCATTGCGAAGCTCAAACACGAGCTGCTCGCGCTCGTTGGCCTCGATGCTGTCAAGATCGTGCACCACCTGGCCCACACGCTCAAGATACTCGGGCGTTCCAGAGACCAGGAGTGTGTTGGTGCGAGCGTCGATCGTGATGGCCAGTTGCTGCCGTTCATCCAGCGAGGGGAACAGCGCACCCTCACCGCCGGCAATCGGAACCGCCCCTGCCCCAAGATCTTCTGCCCTTCCCGGCACCAGCACCAGCGTCGATCCGTTCTGCCGCAGATTGAACAGCTCCCGTAGCACTTCCGCCATCGCGGTCGCATCGGCATTCACGAGCCGGAAGATCTCGATCTTCCTTGCCCCTGCAACCGTGGAATCCAGATCCGCGACCAGCGACTCGATCAGCACCATCAGGCGCGCCGGCGCAACCGCCACGATCGAGTTTGTCCGCAGCTCCGCCGTGAGCGTGACCTGCTCCTGGATCGCGCCGGAAATCTCGGCCTCTGTAGGTACCGCTATGCCACCGGCCGCCAGCTCCGCCGCTGTCTGGCTCCGAAGAAAGCTGAGGACCTGCGCCTTCCGGGCGCCCACTACCCCGCTCCCGGCGATGGGCCGCCCCGCGAGCACATTCTGCAGGAGCCGCACAACCTCGCCCGCATCGGCCTTGAGCAGTTCAATCCGCTTGATCTCCGTCACCGCCGCCACCGAACTGCTGTCGAGCCGCTCGACCAGCTTCCGCACCGCCTCAATATCCGCCGGCGTTCCCCGAACGATCAGCGCATTGGCCCGGAGGTCCGGCGAAACCCGAACCGAATCGTTTCCTCGATCCTGATTCTGCTTCTCAACATACAGCGACTGTACAGCCTGCGACACATCCTCCGCCCGCGCCGATCGCACCGGGATGATGTCGACCGTCTGCAGCCCGCTGACCGCCTCGCCGCCCCTGGTCAGTTCTTCAACCAGGCCGCGGATGATCTCCACATTCTCCGCGCTCGCCGCGACGACGATCGACCTGCTCGCCACATCCGCCTGGATGCTCAGCGTATCGCTGGGGTTCGCGATACCCCCTCCCCGGCGCTGCGCCTCGATGCGGTCACGCATCAGCCGCTCAACCTTCGGCGCAAGCTGCGTCACATCGCCCGTGGGAACCGAAATGACCGTGAGCCCGACGGTCGGGCCGCTCGCATCGGAATCGAGCTGCGCCACCAGCTTGTCGACAATCGCGAACGACCGTGCGCTCGTCGACACCACAATCGCGTTGGTGCGAAGATCCGACGTAATGACCAGTTCATCCTGCGGCAGCAGCGTCCCGGCCTGCACCTGCCCGCGGAAGACGTCCCGCAGAATCGTCGCGACCCGGTCCGCCGCGGCCACCTTCAGCGAGAAGATGCGAACGGAGTTCTCCGCAGCGGCCGACGGCACATCCAGCAGCTTGACTAGCTCACCGACGGCCTCGGCATTGGAACGGCTGCCCACAACGATGATCGCACGCAGATTGTCTTCCGGCACGACCAGAAGCGTCGACAGCGGCGCGAAGCGATCGGCCTGAATCATTCCTTGGATGTCCGCGGGGTCGCCCCCATCGGCGAGGATGCGGTAACGGGCAATCTGCCGCTGCAGCGCCTCGGTGTCGGGTGTCTGCGGAGCATTCTCCAGCAGTACCTGCCGGATTGTCGTCGCCAAACGCGTCGGGTCCGCGTGCTCGAGCTTGATCACCCGCGGCTCGATCCAGCTCGTCGTCTTCTCGCTGTCGAGCTGCTTGACCATTACCTCCACAAGCGCGACCGCCTCCTCGCGACCCGCGACGATCATCGCGTTGGTGCGTTCATCAACACTGATCGCGACCTGCCCGGTGAGCGCCTTGCCCGTCTCGCTCGTTGGTTGAGATCGAATCGTCGTGCCGGGATTAGTGCGAAGTCGATCGCCCTGATCAAAGATGCCGCGAATCACCGCGGCGAGCCGCGCCGCCGATGCATTCTGCAGCGGGAAGAACCGAACGGTCACCGCTTCGCCAAGTGGCAGCTTGTCCAGCAGTTCAATAACCTGCGCCAGCGCAACGACATTGGCTTCGGTTGAAGCCAGCACGATTGAGTTGGTCTGAGGTTCCGGCAGGATCGAAATGGGCTTTGACAGATCAACCGCCAGGTTCGCCTTGTCGGCCTCGCTGCGGTGTACTGTCAGTCTGCGCACCTGCTCCGCCAGCGACGCCGCGAGATCCACCTGCGAGTCCTGGGTCTTGGGCTTGAGCATCGCCTCGACTGCCGCCGCCACATTCCCCGCCGGTGCCACCTTCAGCCGAATGATCGCCACGTGCTGCTCGGCCATCCCCGGCTGTGTGTCCAGCGACTTCACCAGCACACGCACGGATGCGCCGTCCTGCGGCCCCGCGATCACCGCGATCGCGCGGCGGCTCGTAAGCGGAACGATCGTCACCGGCTCAGCCACAACGCCCGGCCGATCTGCCGGCTGCGCCCGCGTCAGGCCCATCTGCTCAAGCACCTGCTGCATCTGCTGCGGAGTGTGGTGCTCGAGGTCGATGATCACCACGCCCTGGTTGAGCGGCGCACCCGCACCCTCCGCACCCGGCTCCCCATCCGCGGGCGCAGCGAGCACATCAAGCTCCGACACCAAAGCCTTGATCTGCTCAAACATCCGCTCGCTGCTCGCCACCACCAGGTTGTTGCCGGTGCGGTCAACTTCGACCGTCAGCGTCTCGCCACCCTGCAGCGCAACTGGACCAAACGTCGTGCGCACAGTCTGCAGAACACGCGCGACAGGGAAGTTGCGGATCCGCACCACCCGCACACTCATCTGCGAACGGTCACCCTCCTGCTGCAGCGAATCCGCCATCGCCTTGATCTGCGCAAACTGCGCCTCATCCGCCCGGACGACCAGCACATTGCTCTTGTCATCGCCGACGATCAGTACCGACCGCCCTGAGATCACGCGCGATCCGCCGCCCCCGCCACCGGGAAGCATCCCGGCCTGATCGACATACAACTGCCGAAGCGTGGCCGCGATATTGCTGGCCGGGCCACGCACCAGCGGAATGATCCGCGGCTCGGGCATCTGTGAGTAGGCAGGAACATCAAGCTGCTGCGCAACGGCCTTGATCCGATCCGTCTGATCGCGCGGCCCAGCGATCACCAGCGAGTTGGTCAGCGGCTCGGCGGTGACGCTCACCACCTCCTTGTTCGACAGCACCACGGTCGGATAATCCGGGAACTGATCATCACCGCGTCGTTGCTGCTGGGGTTGACGCCGCGCACGCTCGCGCTCGATCTCGGCACGGATCGGCGCGGTGAACGCCTCCGACAGCGCTCGCGACAGGCTCGCCGCATCCGCGTGCTTGAGCGCAACGATCTCCAGCCTCCGCGAAGTGTCATACTCCTCGGAGTCGAGCTTCTCCAGCAGCCCGCGAATTCCCGGCCATTCCGTCGCGCCCGCCGCGATCACCAGGCTCTTGCTCGCGGGGTTGGCAATGACGCTCACCGCACGCGCGCCGGGAGTTGTCGCCTCGGCCGCGAATCGCCCATAGAACACCTCAAGCGCCCGCGCTGTCGCTTCCGGGTCGGCAAACTTCAGCGGAATGAACTCGGTCACCCGGTTCCCGCCATGCGCGACGTCGAGTTCCTTCACAAGCTTCAGGATCTCCTCGAGTTGATCCGGCGTCGCCGAGACCAGCAGCGTGGTGCCCTGGGAAAGCGTGCTAACGGCGGCCTCGGGCTCATTCGGCGAGCCTCGCCGACGCGCCAGCACGGTGCGGAGTGTCGAGGCGATGTCATACCCATCCTGATGCTCAAGAACAATCCGCCGGAACTCGGTCTGCGCTTTGGGGGGCGTCTCATCAAGCTTCGCGATCTGTTCCATCGCCAGCGCCACCGCCTCATCAGAGCCTGTCAGCAGAAGCGAGTTTGTCCGCCGCACCGCGGTGACCTTCACCTTCACGCCCGTCGGCAGCGCGGCCGTCAGCGACTGCGCAAGCTCCTCCGCACGGGCCTGCGCCAGCGTCACCGTAACGATTCGCGAGTTGGCGGCAAGCGGCGGCGCATCCAGCGACTGCACCAGCGCATCCACCTTTTCAAAGAGTTCCTTCGGCGCCGAAACGATGACGGAGTTCGTCCCCGACTGCGGCGTCACGATCACGAGGCCTTCACGCGAGGCCAGCGTCCGCGGAAACTGCTCCCGCACGATGCTCGCAAGCTCGCCCGCATCCGCATTCCGCAGCCGATACAACTCACGCGACCGGCCTTCATTCTCTTCGGGCTGGTCCATCTGCGAGATGAACCCCTTGACCAGTGCGATGTCCTCCGCCGCGGCCGCCACGATCAGCACATTTCCATCCGGGGACCCGATGATCGAGGCGCTTGGCTTCTCGATCCCCAGCCCGCGATCCCGCCCCTGGAAGAACCGCGTCAGGCTCTGGGCAATGCGATCGGCACCCGCATACGTCAGCGAAATTGATTCCACCGCGCGGTCTGCCACGTCGGCCGCGCCATCAAGGTCCGCGGCATACTTTGCAGCTTGCTCGACACGGTCCTCACGCCCGACCATTAGCAGCACGCCGTTCTGCCGATCAATCTCGACCCGCACGCCATCGGGGTCGTTGCCCCGCCACCACGACCACCCCGGCGTGGACATCGCCGACTGGATCGCGCTGCCCACGCTCTGGGCGTTGGCATTTTTGAGCTTCACCGCCTTCACAACTGATTTCGCGCCATCGACCTGCGGGATATCCAGAGCCTTGATCACACGCTCGATGGTGTCGAATGCATCACCCTGCCCGAACAGCACGACGCTGTTGGAGCGATCGTTGAACTGCACCGCCAGCGTGTCCTCCTGCGCGCGGCGGGGGCCGCGGCCGCTCCAGTACCCCGGCGGAAACTTCACTTCCTCGACCACACCTTCAACTGTCGCGCGAACCTCTCCGATGCGGGCATTCACCAGCGGGATCACGCGGAACTGCAAATCCTGCCGCGCCGACGGCGTATCAAACGTCGCCGTGAGCGACTGGATCTGTGCGAAATCTTCATCGCTCGCGGCGACAACCAGCGAGCCGCTCCGGCCATCGCCGATCACCGCGACCTGCCGCTGCCGAGGCTGCTGGTTGGGCTTGCTGCTGGCCCGAGCCCGATCGTCATAGAACCGCTGCAGCGCCTGCGCGACGGTTTCCGCCTCCGCTCGCTCCAGCTTGATCGTCCGAACCGGCAACCCCGTAACTTCCGCAGAATCCACCTGCGCGATGATCCGGCGAGCCTCCTCAAGCATCTCCTTGGGAGCACGCACCACCAGCAAGTTCGACTCATCCGCGGCGGTAATGCGAAGCTTGTCGCGCTTTGCGGGGTCATTGCCGACAATCGCCGCCTCGATCAGCCGCTGCGCGGTGCTCGGCCGCGTGTCCCGCAACGGCAGGATCGCAACCTCGGTTCCATCGGTCTCCGCGGGCAGATCAAGCTGCTCCAGCAGCCGTGCCGCTTCCTTGTGCTGAGACTCGGTCCCTGTGACAAGCAGGGCATTGGTCCTGACATCGGCGAGCAGCGAGGCCCGCGGCGAATCGGGCGAGGCCTGCCTCGCCGCTTCAAACGCCTGCTGCATCATCGGCGTGATCTGCTCGGTTCGCGCATTGGTCAACGCAAACCTACGCAGCGCAAGCTGGTCCTGCATCGGGGCCTGATCCAGCAGCGAGACAAAGCGATCAATGAGCGGCATCGCATCCGATGGGGCCGCCACGATCAGCGATCGCCCGCCCGGATCAGCCGTCACACGCACCGTCGCGGGATCGACGCGCAGCGAGCGACCATCCGACGATGGTCCGCCATCAAACGCCAGTTGCAGCACTCGCTGCGCCTGCCTGCCTCGCGGCGCGGGCTGAAACAGATCCGACACCGCACGCTGCACGCGGCCCGCCGTCGTGTTGGTGAGCGGATAGACCTTGATCGTGAGTGTCGATCCCGGCATCGGCTTGCTGACGGCGACGATCAGCTCGCCAAGCGTGCCAAAGTCCGTGTCATTGGCCGACACAATCACCGCTCCGCCCTGCGGGTCAGGCTGTACGGAGACCCGCGACGTGAAGCCGCCGGGGTTCTGCGCAGAAGCCTGACCGATCTGACCGGCGGTCTGATTGACCAGCGATGCAATCACGTTCGCATCAACGCCCTCCGGCAACGTCACGATGCGGAGCCGCATCGGCTCGGCGGGCATCTGCCGCTGCAACTCCGCGGCAAGCGCAACAGCGCGATCCACCGCCCGCGTCGAGCCCGAGATGATCAGCGAGTTGGTCAGCGGATCAACCGCGATTGTCACCCCTTCATCCGGCGTCGCTTGCTGCTCATTCGCTCCGATCGCCGCTGCGGCAATCCACGCTGCGAGCACGTGACCGGGCGAACCATCGCTCCGCGGCAACACACCGTCATTCACGGGCCGCGCATCGCTCCCCTGCTTCTTGTCTCCAGCGGGCGCGGGTGAGAGCAACTGCTCGACGCTGATCACCTCAACCTTGGTCGCCGCCCGCTGTTCAAGCAGCCTGCGAAGCGCCTCGGCAAGCATTGCGGCATCGGCCTTCGACCTGTCAACGCTGATCAGTCGCATGTCGCGGCTCGCCGCGCTCGTCGCCTTGTCAAGCCCCTCCACCAGCTCTTCGATCGCGGCCAGTTGCCGGTCGGTGCCGCGGACAACCAGCGAGTTGCTCGCCCGGTCGACACGCACCACCGGCGGCTGCTCGACCGCGGCCGTGCCCGCATCATCCTGGAAGATCGCCTGCACGCTCTGGGCCGTCTCGTTCGCATCGGCGTTTTCAAGCGTGATCAGCCGGACCACCCGCGGCGTGCCCGCCGCCGACTGCGTCACATCGACATCCAGATCCGAAACGACCTGCCGTGCGATCTCGACTGATTCCCGCGGGCCGCTGACGACCACCACATTCAACCGTCTATCCGCGACCACCTTTACCGGAATCTGCGTGCGAGCCTCTTCCAGCATCGCAGGCGGAATCCGTTGCCCCGGCCGGAACTGCGAAAACAGGTTCGGCTGATCGCGCTGCAGAAGCTGCTGCACGATGGGCGCAACGATCTCCGCCCGCGCGTGCTTCAGCGGCACCGTCACGACATTTGTCGCGCCGGGCTTGTTCCCTTCAAGGTCCAGCGACCGGGCGATGTCCTCAACCAGCTTGACATCCGCGCCGTTCCCGCTGATCACCAGCGCGTTGGAACCTTCCGCAGAAGAGATCGCAACCCGGCCCCCCGACGGCCCCACACCGCCCATCGGCGCAAGCGCCTGATTCAGCGCAACCGCGGTCGGCCCCGCCTCAACGAACTTCAGCTCAAGGACCTTCACGATCGGCTTGGCCGACAGCCGCGACAGCTCATCGACAATGCGTGAGTACCGGGCAACGCCGTCGGCATCGCCCGACACCAGCAACGCGCCCCGCTCGTTGTCATTGGTCACTTCGACCGGAGTCGCTCCGGGGAGCAGTTCGGTCTGCTCGCGATAGATTTCCGCGGCACGCCCCGACACCTGCTCGATCGCATCCGTCGGCACCATCAGCACCCGGAACGTCGCATCCCGCAGCGTTGCCCCATCAATCGAGGCAACCAGCTTCTCGATCGGGGCGATGTCCTGCGGCCGCGCACGCACCAGCAGCGTCCTTGTCTCGTCAATCGCATCAAATCGCGGCTCAACGTATGTCGAGCCATCCGTCGGCTCCAGCAGTGTCCGCGCAAGCTGCGACAGCCGACCGATCACCTGGCTGGGCCGTGCCTTTGTCAGCACGATCGACTTGGATTCCCGCTCGATCACCACGCTCGACTCAACCGAGCGAAGCAAATCCGTGTACGACGCGATCGCCGTCGCACTGCCGACGAGCGTTGCCATCCGCCCTTCGCCGTCGAGCGACGCGGCGACCGGGTCCAGTTCTGCGCGGCTGGACTGCCCGTACAGCGAATCGGCTTTGGCCAGCACTTGCGACGGATCTCCCGCCGCGATGCGAACCTGCCGTACTTCCTGCACGCGCTCAGCCGGGACATCCAGCACCTGAATCAGCTTCTCAAACGCCGCCACATCCGCCGCGGGCCCCGAGACCACCAGGCTCTTCTCATCAACAGCCTGCGCAAATCGCAGAACCGCCGTCTGCCGCGGCGACAGCAGCCGCGTGATCAGGTTCTGCGCTGTCTGCGCGGTGAGATGCTTGGTTCGCATGACCGTCGTACGGGCCTCGGGCTGTGCCGCAGGGGTCGACCCATTCGCAACCGTTGTCGGAGCAGCGCCCGGGTCAACCTCCGCGATCAATGCGGCCACGAGCATGAGCTGCTCAGCCGTGCCGATGACAGTCAGCTTGCCCTGCGCGGCCAGCGGCAGCACCGTCGGCGGCCCACCCACGCCTCCACCCTCGCCTCGTTGCTGCTGGAACAGCCTGCTCACATTCCCCGCGGCCTCTTCAGCCCCCACCCCTGCCAACACAAACGTGAGCATCTCCCGACCATCCCCGCCTCCCTCAGGCTGGTCGAGCAGCGCCACCAGTTCGCCCACCACATTCAGGCGCGACTTGGGCCCCACCGCGACGATGCTGTTGGTCCGGGCATCGGGCTGAATGCTCAGCCCTTCGATCTGATCATCTTGAACTGTCGTCTTGCGACCCTGATTGTCGACAAACGTGATCTGCTTGCGCTCGGCAATCAGGCCCTTGAGCGCGGCGTGAACCGCCTCCGCCTTCGCGTGCACAAGCGTGAAGAGCTTGAACTCCGAGTCCCGCGGCCGATCGGCATCCAGCTGCTCGATCACTCCTCGCAGCCGACGGCACTGCGCCGCCGTGTCCACCAGAATGATCGCATTCTGCTGAGGCAGCGCGGTGATCCCGCCAAACTTGCTCACCATCCCCTTGAGCTGCTCCGCGAGCGGCGCGGCGATCGCGTTGTTCAGGGGCACCACCGTCGTAATTACTTCTGCCTGGCCGATGTCCTCGGGGATCTTGCCGACCACCTGGCCAAACGCCCGCATGTCCTCGACCTTGGTCAGCAGCAGGTACCGATCCTCCCGCCGAAGCTGCACGCCATGCATGAACAGCAGCCGGTTGAGCACATCCAAGGCTTCTTCAACCGAGTACGCGGAAGCCCCAATGAACGTCAACCCGGTCTTCGGGGCTTCCGCCTCGCGAATGACCGGCAGCCCGGTCTGCCTGGCCATGAAGTCCAGCACCTGCTCGAATGGCGTCTCGATGAAGTTGAATGAGATCGCTGCAGCGGCAGTCGATTCTGCCACCGGAGAAGCGGGCGCCGGAGCGACGGGGATGGCAACTGGAGGAGCGGCAACCGCCTCGGGCTGTGCGGCGGGCGTGGCTTGAGCCACCGGGGCGACAACCGCCACGGGTGTGTCGCCGGCGGGCGCTGCGCCATCCTGCGCGTAGACGGAAATCGGCTGCCCTGCCGCCAGAAGCAACAGCGCGGGAACGAGCAGGCGGCGATGACGGAGCGATGTCATGGGAGAGTCCCTCCTTGAACAAACGACCAGCCGCGTTGACCAGGCCACAAAGACCGATCCGCCGCGACATGTCTCCACGGGCGCCACTACGGGGCCTCCGGCCCTCGGACGCAGCACGCCAGTCTACCGGTTATGACACCGGCTTGCGGTCCGCAAGGGTTGACCCCAGCTGAACCTCAAATGTTTCCTGTCCGATTTTTATGCGCGCAGACTCACCTGAACCGGTGATAAACACTGCATCCAGCACCTGGGCCCCCACCCCCAACATCTTGGTTTCCTGGGTCTTTTCGTTGATGAGCCAAAGCTCGGGGCCACCCCTTCCCTGAACCACTGCCGACACTCGCCAGTCACCCAGCGAGGGTTGCGGTGGGGCCGGAGGCGAGGGCGGAGCTTGGACAACTGCCGCCGGCTGAGCCTGCGGCGCGGCGGGTGGTGGGGGTGGCGGCGGAGGCTCCCGGAATATGTTCTTGGAGACAATCGCCCGCCACGGATCAATCGCGGCCTCATCGATCGGCAGCCAGATTCGCCCGGCGGTTTCCGCACCCAGCACTACTTTTCTGCCAGGAAGGAACATCCCCGTCACCGTCACTGAAAGATCGATCCCTTCCCGCTCCTTGCCAAATGCCCGCATGCCCAGCCCATCCACGCGGCACACCCATTGCTGCTCTTCGAGCAGCGCGACCATCCGCACCGCCTGATCGAGCGAGCCCTCCCCAGTCAACGTCGCGCTGATCGAGAAAAAGTCCGGCCTCTCCCGCTCCGCCCGCGCTCCATACTCGCGCAGCCGCGCCTTCGCGGCCGGGTTGGGCACCGCTCGCGCTGAGGACGTCGAAACCGCGGCCTTCCGCAAGCCCACAAACGATGCCATCTCGTTGAGAGCACGCCGAATCGCCGCGTTCGCCTCTTCCTCCGTCGAGCCCAGCGAGATCGCCGCCAGTTCTTCGAACGACTTCTTGACCTTCCCAAGATCAAGCAACTCCACCTCACGCATCTCCAGCCCGCTCTCATATCTCGCAAGCTCGCTATCCAGCGTCTTGCGCTCCTTCGCATACCAAGACCAAGCCCACCATCCGCCCGCGAGGACAACCGCAAGCCCCCCGACAATCCATATCGTGCGAAGGTGGCGGCTCATGGCTTGCCCCCGTTCCGCTTGGCCGCCGGCTTCTTCTCCGCGGCTGGCGCGGGCGTCGCCGGTTTGCCTGCCTTCACTTCCACGGCTGTCGGCGCCTTCGGCTCTTCCGGTCGCCGCTCATCGGTCGTCAGTGTCCAGTCAAACCGGTCATGGACATCCGACCCTCGTGTCAGCACGCTGTAGCGGCGATCCTCGACAAGCCTCGCACGCAGCGCATCGGCCACATCTCTCCGCTTCATCGCCCCTGCAAGCGTCATCGTTCCGTCAAACCGCTCCGACCATGCCGCGGGCGAGTACGCAGGATTCTCCTTGGTCCCGCTGTACACAACCGCCGTATCCGACCGCGCCGAAATGCTGTCGAGCATCGCTTCGCGTGCATCGGGCATCTGTGATGACAGCATGCTGATGTGCGCCAGCCAATCCACCCCGGTTTCGCGGAACCGCTGCAAGTGCTCCACCCGCGCCCGCGCCCGAACCAGTTCCGCATATTGCTCGGACTGCTTCGCCCACTCGCCTTTCAACTCCACCAGTCGCTGCTCGCGCGCATGGAGATCCAGCCTCGCAAAGGTGTACACCCCGCCGCCCACCACGATGGCCCCCAGAACTCCAAGCAGCACCAGCCGCCGGCGCGCCCCGGCCAAATCAGGGACCTTCCTCGCATTGGCAAAGTCCAGCGTGTCGCGGCCTATCACCGGCTCTGCCAGCAGCCCCACCAGCGGCGCCACTGCCGAGCGATCCGATTCGGGCATCTCCGCCGGCGCCTCTACAAACGCCGGATACCCCGTCGCCGCGCTGGGCAGTTCCAGCGTTTCCCCACACCGCGCCGCCACAAGCTGCGACAGCTCATCAAAGCCCAGCACCGTCACCGCCTCGATCGGCGGCGAATCCGGCGAGACCCGGTACGACATCCAGGTTCGCTTCGCCTCGACAGCAACCCGCTGCGCAAACGCCTCACGCTCATCGGCCACCGCCGGTCGCATCAGGTCTGTGGCACGCGCAAACACAAGCTGCCCATCCTCGACGATCACAAACTCCGTCGACTCGCGCCCAAGCGCGATCCCCAGCGTACTCCCCGTGCGCCGCTGCGATGCCTCCGCCAGCAGCGCGGCCGCGCCCGCCGACAACAACCCCACCCGGCTCAGCCGGATCCCCGCCGCCTTGCACACCGCCCTCCGCCACATCAACCTGTCGCCCTGCAGCGCAGCCGCCAGCACAACGCTCCCCGCAGGCAGCGTCGACCCCGACCCCGGCCTCAGTCGCACAAAGTCGATCGCGGCATTATCCGGCGAAACCGTCAACTGCCGCACAACCTGCAGCCGCACCATCGACGGAAGATCATCGTCGTCGGTGCCAGGCGGAAAGCCGATGCGCTTCAGCACCACCTCGCCGCGAGGAACACCAAAGACGACCGTCCCGCGCCTGGCCGCCGGCCACATCCCCGCGCCCCTCAACTCCGTTGCCAGCCACTTTCCAACCGCCGCCGTATTCGTCAGATCAACATCCGCCGGCCGCGCAACCGTCAACCACTTCCGGATGACCACGCGATCGCCCTGCAGTGTCGCCGTGACAGCGACAAGCCGGTCGTTCTCAATGTTCAATGCAACCTGGTTCCGCTCCATCGAAACCCTCACTGCGGCCCGGGCGTCCATCGCCCCAGACGCGGATCTTTCTCTTCTACCGCCGCGGCGGATCCATCCGCGTTGGCATCACTCGGCTCGGCGCCGGTCTCGGGGCTCTGCGATCTGGCTGCGGGCCGGCTGCCAGATCCCCGGCCGGTCGCCGGACTTGAGGATACCGCCCGACCGGGGGGTGAGGCTGCACTCACTGCCTCGGGTTCCTCCTCCTTTACAGTTGCCACACGCCGAAGCGGTCCAAGCTGTCGCGCCGCCTCCACCATGGTGATCTCCCGCAGGTACGCCACTCGCGGCCGTTCCGATGAGACATCCAGCACCGCCTCCACCACGACGCGATCCACCAGCGGCGGATTCTCCTCCCCTTCATCCGAATCGCCGTCAACAAACCCTGCCTCGATGACGATCCGCCACTGCATCGACCGTGTGCCCAGATGATCGGCCGCCTGCTCGAACTGATCCGGCGTCAGAATGTTTTCCGTCACCAGCCAGACCAGAGACAGTCGCTGCTCGGGCGCAAGCTTTGAGCGGCGCAGCACGATCTGTTCCGCCGCGCTCGCATCGATCCCGGGAATGCACGCCAGCATCTCCCCCGGCGCATTGAGCACATCCATTCGCCCCAGCCGATACGGACCGGCATCCCCGCAGAACGCATCAAGCACTTCACCCCAATCCTTTGCCTCGACATTAAACCGCCGCAGCACCTTGACGATGTCCGATTCCTTCTCGAACTTCGTGCCCTGCTCCATCAGGCTCTTTACCAGGTTCGACGCGCCCTCATCAAACCGATCCGTGATCGCCCGCCCCAGCCGCTCCGACCACTTGCCAGAGAGCGAGATCCGCCGCACGCCCGTGTTCGATTCCGCGTTTCGCCCCATCCCCGCCTGCACGTTCGGCTCAAACGAAAACACCGTGAGCAGTTCCGTAAGCGGTCGCGACGGCGACAGCGCCTCCGGCGGAACAAACGCATCCGA
The DNA here is from genome assembly GCA_038247555.1 of Phycisphaerales bacterium. Taxonomy (GTDB): domain Bacteria; phylum Planctomycetota; class Phycisphaerae; order Phycisphaerales; family UBA1924; genus JAHBXL01. The sequence goes on from JBBRUT010000021.1 coordinate 21,303, forward strand.
CGATGCTGGCTCATCCTCGCTCCCTGTTGTCCCGTTGATCGCCCCCCGCAGCCCCTCGACTGCCGAAAGATCATGGACGCTCAGGAACTTCCGGCTCCCTCGCGTCGCGACGATCCGCTTGGCGATCTCCGCATCCAGCCCGGGCGCCAGCGCCAGCATCGCCTCCGTCGCCGTGTTGATATCCAGCTTGCCGGATTCGCTCTCAAGCAGCCGCCCATCAATCCCCGCCACCAGCCGTGCGACCGCGCGCCTGCCTGACGGTTCCGCAAACAGCGACCAATCCTCGGGCAAGTCGGGCTCGATCCCCCGGATCAACTCGTCGCGCTGCACGCGAAACGCTTCCATTGCGGCCTGCACGCCGCTCCATGCGATCGCCCGCGACTGCACACGCCTCGCGGCTGCATCCGCCGCAGCCCGCTGCGCCTGCGCCGAGTACACCACACTCCCGGCCGTGAGCGCGCCGATCGTTACGACGATCAGTACAACGTACAGCGTGAACCCGTTGTGTCTGGCGGCCCGCGCAGAGTTCATGCTCCTCCTCCCCCCCACGCCGCATCCGGGCCATCCGGGATGACGATTACCCGCGATCTATCTGGCTCCGGCCACTCGGCACCGCTCGCATCTTCCCCCCCTGCCGGTGTCGCAGGCCCGCGATTCTCGCGCCAGACCTCCACTTCGATCGCGGCGGGCAAACGCGCGAGCGATGCGCTGTCAAAGCTCGAAGTCCAGTTCCGGCCGTCAAAGTACCTGAATCGCACCCGCGACAGCCGCGACGAAAGCGGATGCATTTCCGTCGCAACGCCCTCTGTCCCGGGCCCGAATGGTCGCCGCGACATCGACAGCACCCCGCCGGCGTAGTTGTATATCGCTTCCTGCAGGTCGCTCTCGCCCCCGTCGCCGACATCCACCCCGCGCGTCAACACCCGCAGCCGCGTCCCGCTCCCGTCGATCCCCGCGCCCATTTGCGCATCACCGGCAATTCCCCCCAGCAGATCCCCTTCGATCCGATCCAGCAGCGTGTCCGCGGCCTGTGCATCCGCCGATGCCGATCCAATCGCACCCTGCCGAGCCGAGAGCGACCACAAAAAGCTCATCAGCGCGCCCGCCAGCAAGGCGATCAGCGCAAGGGAGATCATCACCTCGATCATCGTGAACCCGCGGCGACGGAGAGCTCGTCTCATCTCTCTCCCTCCCCGCGCCGAACGGGCGTTGCGCGACGGCGCTCCCGCCGCTCCGCCTCCACCGCCCCCCGCTTCCCTTCCCGGGTCACCTCATCCACCTCGCCCACCCGGTCTGCCGCGGCGGGGTTCATCCGGACAAGCTGCTTCAATGTTGCCTCGGCCAGCGTTCGTCCAGAAGGGTCCAGCCTCCTTGTTGCAGTGGCTTCAACCATCGTGAGCCCACCCGCTCCAAACGGTGTTGTCACGATCGATAGCTCCCACCCGCTGGGAGGAGGAAGCTCATCCTCAAACACCTGGGACGAAGCGTCTTCGTCGCGCCACTGCGGCACCGGACCGTTCAGCGTCTCCGCGGTCTCAATCCCCGCCTCGATCTTTGCGATTGCGCTGCGGGCCAGATCCATCGCACGTTGCCGGAGCCTCGACGCCTCGAGCGACTCGGCCGCGCTCGCCATCGCGCTGAGAATCGCCAGCGCTGCGCCGATGAAGATGGTCATCGCGAGCATGATCTCCATCAGCAGCCCGCCGCGACTTCGTAACTGATTCCTTCGCGGCGTCACGGCCGATCCTCCGGCGCCGCCGGCACGTCATCGGAGGCGGACTCCACCGGCCGCACAGGTACGAATGTGATCATGCCCGTCCACGGGTTGAAGTCCATCCTCGCCATCGCCCCGCCCCGCCCCCTCAGCACCAGCGTCTCACCCGGCGAGACGGTGCCATCAGGCATGAGAACACACAGCGCCCGCTCCGCTGAATCTTCCCCTGCTCCCTCCGCCCGGCGCCGCACATCATCACTGCGCGCAGATTCCCACTCATCCTCTTCTGCGTCGGCATCGGCATCTTCAGCGTTTGCAGCGGGCGCAGGGATGATCGATGCCCCCGCGGGCAGTTCCATCACGAACTCCCGGCGACCGGCCTCTGCACCTGTTTCCGTGGACGCCCGCTCGATCGACCAGATCGCCACCGAGCCACCCGAGTCGATCGCCACAAGTTTCAGCAATCGTCCCCGGCGCTGCGCATCAGCCCGCGCAATACCCACCGCCGACTCCAGTTGCCGCTGTGTCTGGCTGAACGAACTCGCATTGAGCCGCGATATGCCGATCGGCAACACAATCCCCGCGAGCATCGCCATGATTGCCAGCGCAATCATCAGTTCGATGAGCGTGAATCCGCGTAACCGCATGTCAAACTCCGGTCGCGATCTCACGAGCCGGGAGGCGGCGGAGGAGGCGCCGATGAGCCGCCCGCACCTTCCACGCCCTCAAGCGCCGACTTCGGCCAAACGTTGATGTCGTCTTCGGTGCCCTCTTCCTTGTCAGGGCCGCTCGAGAGCAGATCAAACTTTCCTTCGGGCGCGTTCTCGCCTACTTGGCGATACACCCACGCCGTGCCCCAGTCATCTTCGGGAATCGGAGTTTCGACGTATGGCCGCCACTTGGCCTGCTCCGATTCTTCGGCCAGCTTCGTCTTGTCCCAAAGCGCGGTGATCCCCTCATCATCAGTCGGATAGCGGTTGAAATCGAGATTAAACTGGTTCAACGCATCTCGCAGCGACTTCATCTGAATCTCGACCTTGCCGACGGTCGCCTTGGCGCGTGTGCCCATCAGGTTCACGGTCACCAGACCGGCGATCGCCAGGATGATCACGATCACGATCATGACTTCAAGCAGCGTGAACGCGCGGCTCGTAGCAATCCTGATGCTTGTTTGAGACTGTATCGACATACCAGCCGCCTCCTTGTCGAACTTCCCTGTCCCCGGCCGACCATTCTCCGAGCCTGCCGAATCCCTTCGGAACGCCCTCCCCCCGCCCCTTCTGAACCTGCAAGTCTACCGGCTCCGCACCCCGCCGCGACGTGCAACCCGATCAAAAGCTGAATTCCTTTCCTCACACCCGGCGACGCTATCGCACCGATGAGCCCATCTGGGAGATCGGCAGAACCAGGCCCGCGGCGACAAATCCCACCACGACCGCCATCAAAAGCAGCAGCAGCGGCTCGACCAGCTTGAGCGCAACCTGCAGCATCCGCTCGATGCGGGACTCCAGCGTCTGAGCGACCGTCAGCAGAACCTCATCCAAGTTGTTGGCCTGCTCCCCCACGGTGATCATCTCCACGATGTCCGGCGCAAAGAGCCCGCTCTCGGCCAGCGGCGGCGCCAAGGGCTGCCCCTGACGCACGGCCTCCGTCGCCTTCACGATGGCATCCTCCAGCACGGCGTTGCCCGCCGCCTCCCGGGCGATCTGCATGGCCGCGAGCATGGGAATCGAGTTCCCCAACATCGTGCCCAGGATCCGGCAGAACCGGGCGATCGCCAGTGCGCCTACGAGCGGCCCGATGATCGGGACCTTCAGCGTGATCGCGTCGATTTTCCGCGCGGTCTCCGGCTTGCGGACCAGCCGCCAGAACGCGATCAGCCCCACAACCAGCACGGCCGCGATCACCGGTCCCCATGCCGAGACCAAGTCGCCCAATCCAAGCACCGCGTGCGTGAGGCCAGGAAGGTTGCCCTCTTCATCCATCTTCGAGAACATCGGCCTGAACTTCGGCACAAACACGCCGAACACAATGCCCAGTACGGCGACGCCGACAAACACCAGCACCGCCGGGTAGATGAGCGAGCCGATCACCCGCGCCCGAAGATCCGCCTGTGCCTGCAAGAACGTCCCCAGCCGGGCCAGAACCTGATCCAGGAACCCGCCCTTCTCTCCCGCTCGAACCATGGCCACGTGGATGCGCGGGAAAACATCCGGCCGCGCGGCCATCGCTTCCGCCAGCTCGGTGCCCTCCGCCACCGCATCCCCTACTTCTGAAAATACCGCCGCCAGCCGCGGGCTCGACTTGCTCGCCCCCAGCAGCCGCAAGCCCCGCATCAGCGAGACCCCGGCGCGGAGCAGATCAGCAAGCTGCGTGTACGCCGTCGCAAGCTGCCGCGTCCCGACACGCTTGCCAAATAGCGATGCGCGTTCCTCGTGCTCGGCCACCTGCACCGGCGTCAATCGGCGCGTCTCAAGCTCGGCGAGCACCGCCTGCTCGCTCGCGCCCGCAAGCACGCCGACCACCCGCTCCCCACCCGAAGTCAGTGCAATGTACCGGTAGTTCGCCATCTGCACTCAAGCCGCCCCGAAGTCACTTCTTCTCGGTGTCCTTCTTCGGCTCTCGTGCGGCGGGATCGCCAGTTGCCTTTCCCGCAACCAGCTCTTCCACCTTCTTGACCAGTTCCGGCTCCAGCTCCTTGCTCCGGACATACTTCTTGTCTGCATCAAATCTCGCGACCAGCTTGCCCTCGCGATCGATCACAAACTTGGTGAAGTTCCACTTTGGCTCGCCGCCGAGCGGTGCCGGCTGCGAGGTCAACACCTTGTACAACGGATGCATCCCCTCACCCTTCACCGACACCTTCTCAAACATCGGGAAGGTGACGTTGAACTTGCTGGCGCAGAACTCGGCAATCTCGAGATTCGTCCCAGGCTCCTGCCCGTTGAAGTCATTGGCGGGGAAGCCCAGCACCACCAGCCCCGCATCCTTGTGCTTCTCGTACAGCGCCTGCAAACCGGCATACTGCTCCGTGAAGCCGCACCTGCTCGCCACGTTCACGATGACGACGACCTTGCCCTTGTACTGAGCGAGATCGCTTTCCTTGCCGTCGATCGTCTGAACCTTGACATCCAGCGGGCTCTTCGCCGCGGGCTGCTTGTCCTTGTCATTTTCCACCGCAGGCTTCTCCGTCGGAGGGGCCATCTTCCCTGGCTCCTTTCCCGGTGCCGTCGCAGCAGGTGGCTTCTTAGAATCGTCGGCCTGGCCAGCGCCAACCGCCGCGATCAGCATCGCTGCGCCCGCGGCAACTCCAATGAGCGCCCACCCCATTCCAGAAGACGAACCCTTGTTCGTCCCACAGCAACCGCCGCAGCATGCCATCTTCAATACTCCTGCCCGCCCCGTCGCCATCAATGGTACCGCCCGCGATCCCCCCCGCTTCAACCGGTCACTCTACCCTCCTGTCATGGTGTGCCTCACACGTTCCGTCCGCTTCAGCGTGAACCAGCCGGATGCTTTGCGCGAGTCGGCACACCCCTCCGACAACACGTTCGCGGCGTTCCCCTCGATGCTCGGTATCGGTCGCCACTACGAACTCGATATCCACTGCCGCGGCGAGATCGATCCCTCTACCGGCTATTTCCTCAACATCAAAGAAATTGATCGTGCCGTGCGCGCAACCATGATCCCGGTTATCACCACCGCAGCGCACACCCCGAGCGCCGACCCCGCCGCCACACTCCGCGATTCGCTCCCCTCCCTCAATGCGGAGCTCGGCGGAAGCGTCACCTCAGTCCGGTGGCAACTCAGTCCGTACTATTCGATTGAAATGTCCCCAACACCCGCCACTGCTCGCCCCGTCGCCGTTGCCCTCTTGCGCCAGCAGTTTGAGTTTGCCGCGGCACATCGCCTGCACGTCGCCACGCTCTCCGACGCTGAGAATCGGGAACTCTTCGGCAAGTGCAACAACCCTCGCGGCCACGGTCACAACTATCGCATCGAGCCGTGCGTTGAGGTCTCCGTCCCCACCACCGGCACGAGTCCATTCAATCTCCTTGATCTTGAACGCCTCACGGCCGAGGTCATCATCGCCCGCTACGACCACAAGCACCTCAACGAAGACACTCAGGAGTTTGGATCTGGACCCGGCGGCCTCAACCCATCGGTCGAGAACATCTCCAAAGTCTGCTTCGATCTGCTCGCGCCCGCCATCGCAGCCGCGGGCGCGGTGCTCCGCTCAGTAACGGTGTGGGAGACCGATAAGACCAGTTCCACCTACCCCGGATGACTATTCCAGCCCTCGCATCCAAGTCTCCCCGCAACGCGCCTGTGAGCCGTCTGTACGACCAACAGACCCCGTGATCCGTTCGCTGCCAGGCATTCGCCAAGTTCGAGAGGCCTTTTTGCTTCCGGACCCGCCCCACCGTTCGATAGCATTCCCACTATGGGCATCGGCACACTCCTGCTCGAACGCGGCCTCATCAGCCGCGAGCAACTCGAAGAGGCCCTCGCGCAGCAGCGGGCCTCCGGCGATCGCCTCGACCGCATTCTCGTGAAGATGGGTCTGGTCGATGCCGACAACGTCCTCTCGGTCGTCGGCAATCAGTTTCACATGCCTGTGATCGATCTCTCGACGGTCGACGTTTCCGCCGAGGTCCTTCAATCGCTCCCCGCCAAACTCGTCTATCGCCAGAACTGCGTCCCCATCGCTCGCGAGAACGGGGTCCTCACCGTCGCCACCAGCGATCCTTTTGAGCTCTCCGGCCTCGATGAGCTGCGCATCCTCACCGGATGCTCCATCGAAGTCGTCCTCGCTGACGATGAAGAGCTCCGCAAGTTCACCCGCGAGCACTACGGCGTCGGCTCCGACACCCTCGATGAGATGTCCGCGGGTCTTGATGCCAAGGTCGCCGGCATGGACCCGGCCGCGGCGGAAGTCGAGCAGGCCCAGGAAGCCTCCGTCATCAAGCTCGTGAACGATGTCCTCGCAGAGGCCGTCACCGAGCGCGCCACCGACGTCCACATCGAGCCCTACGAGCACGAACTGATCGTCCGCTATCGCATCGACGGTGTGCTCCAGCGGGCCAACGTTCCTCCCAGCATCAATCGCTTCGCCGCCGCGATCATCTCCCGCCTCAAGATCATGGCGAGCCTGAACATCGCCGAGAAGCGCAAGCCGCAGGACGGCCGAATCACCATCAAGGTCAAGGGCAAGGAGTTTGACCTCCGAGTCTCGGTCATCCCCATGCTCTTTGGCGAGGGCGTGGTGCTGCGTGTGCTCAGCAAGTCCGCCGCGCTCATCAGCCTGCCTGATCTTGGCATGCCCCGCCACGTTCTGGACATCTGGGAGAAGATGATCCAGCGTCCCCACGGCATCCTTCTGGTCACCGGCCCGACAGGCTCGGGCAAGAGCACCACCCTCTACGCCTCGCTCAACTCCATCGTCTCCGACGAGATCAAGGCGATCACGGTCGAAGATCCGGTTGAGTACCACGTCCCCGGCGTGAACCAGATTCAGGTAAATACCAAGGTCGGCCTCAGCTTCGCCGACGGCCTTCGCGCGGTGCTCCGCCACGACCCAGACGTCGTGATGATCGGCGAAATCCGCGACAAGGAAACCGCCGACACCGCCGTCCAGGCATCGCTCACGGGCCACCTCGTGTTCTCCACGCTCCACACCAATGATGCCGCGGGCGCAACCACGCGCCTCCTCGACATGGGCGTCGAGCCCTTCCTCGTCGCGTCGAGCGTGGAGTGCATCCTCGCGCAGCGACTGGTCCGGCGTGTGTGTTCCGAATGCGCTGAGTCCTACGCCCCGGACCTCGCCGAACTCCCCAAGGACCTTCCGATCGCGCAGGGGCAGACGCTCGTCAAGGGCCGGGGCACAAGCTGTCGCAACTGCCGCGGCACCGGCTATCGCGGCCGAATCGGCATTTACGAAGTGCTCCGTGCATCGGATGAGATCCGGGAACTGGTCATGCAGCGCGTCAACGCCCACCGCATCGCCACCACCGCCGAAGCCAGCCACGATCTCTTCCGCCTCCGGCAGGATGGATATGCCAAAGCCCTCGCCGGCCTGACGACGGTCGAGGAAGTGGCCATGGCGCTGGCGACCTGACATCGACGCCGTAGCAGAGTCATCGAAGCCCCGGGTTGTCAGCTGCGCTGTTCACGATCACTCCGCCAGAAATGCCTCAAACCGCACCTTGAACTTCGCGCCCAGCGCTCTCGCGTGCGCGATGGTCAGGGATCGCTCGCCCTTAAGAAGCTTCGAGCCCATGCTCGCGTGCACTCCCAGAATCTTCGCAATCGCCGCGGCGGTCAATCCATTCTCGACCGCCAGATGATTCAGAAGTCCTACCCCTTTGAAACGCCGGGTATCGATTGCGTGGTGCGTGCACTCGTACACCTGCACCAGTTGAACAAGGGTCTCAAGGTAGAGTTCCTGTCCCTTCGTCAGCTTTCCGCGAGCCATCAGGCGATCAATCATCTCAACCGCATTGTCGTGGCTGGAATCATCCACGATCGCCTGAGGCGGCATCTCGCGAACGAGTTCTTCAAACCGCCCCGGAAGCTTCGACAGGTCATTTCTGATTGTCGCCATGTTCATTCCCTCCAGTTCCCACGGTCATACTCCGGGTGCGTGAGCACGGCACGGACATTCACGAGCCAGTACTCATACCTGATTCTGACAATCAGCCGGTACTTGTTCCCACAGATGTTGAACACCGTCAATATCTCATCGTTTCCAGTCCGTACTCCGTCAGCGCTCCGAAGCGTCCTGCGAACATCCTGGAGGCTGGCCCACTGAGCAGACAGTGCCGTGGCATACCACGCCCGCAGAGCCGCCTGAGCATCTGGATGTCGGTCCCAGAACTCTTTCAGAAGCTTGAGGCTGATGACTCGCACATAGACATTTTGTCTATTCTACAGCGGATGTCAAGCCCATCATCGACTTTTTGTCGATTACGACTCTCCCCCCGCTTCTCCCCTCCCTCACGGCCCCGTCCGCATCTCCGGCGCCCACTTGAGCCATGCGTCCTCCGGCACATCGGCAAGCTCAAACCGCGCCCCGGCATCCACCTGCACACCCGGCTTGAGCGGCGTTGCAAATGCGATCCCGCCCGCCAGAACGCTCTCCAGCGAGCCCGCGCGCAGCTTCAACCCGCCGATCCCCAGATCCAGCCCGATCCCCGAGACGTTCCAGAACCGCGTGTTGTCGCGAACCAGATGCGCATACACAGGCTCGATCCGTACCGAGATCTCGACCGCCTTCGCATCCGCGGCAAGCTCGACTCCCACCACCGTCCCGACCCGTAGCTCCCGATACACCACCGGCGAGCCCGCCGTCACCGAGCCGAGCCGCGCAGCGCTCAGCACCAGATCCAGCCCCGCCCCCGTGCCGGGGGAACCTGGGGACACGCCCCGCGGCGGCGTTCTCAGCCCCTCAAACTTTCTCGCCGCCGCCGCGCCACCGGCCGCGCCCGGCCCCGGTTCCGCTTCGATGTACCGCGGCCCCAGCAGCGTCTCCAGCCCCGAGACTCGCGTCAGGCTCAACTCCGGCCGAACCACCCAGAACCTCGTCCCCGCAACCGCGAGCCCCGCGGCGTCCTTGTTCAGCTCCACCCGCGCAGTCACCGAAGCAAGATCGGGCGCAAGTGCAACCTCTCGCACCTTGCCCACCTGCACGCCCCGATAGCTGACCGGGTCGCCCGCACGCAGGCCATCCCCATTGGCAAAGGTGATTTCAATCCACGGCCCACGCTGCGAGTATGCCTGAAAGAACAGCACACCCACCAAGGCCACAGCCAGCACCGGCACAAACCACAGCGCGGAGATGCCTCCCGCCTTCGCCCGCGCGCCCGCAACCCCAGTCGCCTCCACTTTCGCCGTCGGCAGTTCGCTCACGCTACTTCCTCCCAGATCTGTGACGGATCGAAAACCGCCGATGCAAGCATGCTCAGCACCACCACCGCCCCGAACGCCGCCGCGCCGGGCCCGGGCTGCACATTCACCCACGTACCGAGCTTCACCGCTGCCACCAGCACCGCCACCAGCAGCACATCCACCATTCCCCATCTCCCCAGCCACTCGATCGCGTGATAGGCCGCGGCCCGGTGATGCTGCTCAAACCACTCCAGCCGAGTGCACAGCAGCAGGATGCCGATCAGCTTGATCGCGGGAATGATGATCGAGCAAACCAGAACGATGATTCCCACCCCCACCGAGCCCTCCTTGAGCAGTTCCAGCGCGCCCGACCAGATTGTCGCCTCGCTCCGGTGACCGAGCCGCTCGAGCTGCAGCACCGGCATCATCATCGCCGCGGGATACATGATCAGCGCCGCCGTCGCCAGTGCAATGACGCGACTCCGCGCCTTGGGGTCGTGACCCCGCGCTACAACCGTGCGGCACTGCACACAGCACGCACGCTGTCCACGCGCGATGGGTGGGATGTGCTGCGCCAGCCCGCAGCAGGGGCAGACTCGTGGAAACTCGGAGGTGTCCATGCCGCCAGTGTATTGGGATCGGCACCCGAGCCCTTACTTTCTCCGCCTTTCGCATCCATCCGTTCATCCGGATAAACGGCTACACTGTTTCCGCAACTCCTTTGGCACCTTTCTCCCGATACCTTTCGCAGCCCACCATGCACGCACAGGACCTCTTCGACCGCCAGCGAACGACCTTCTCGTTCGAGTTCTTCCCGCCGCGAACCCCCGAGACCGCGGAGCAGCTCTACTCCGCCATCGCCGACCTGGAATCTCTCAAGCCCACGTTCGTCTCGATCACCTACGGCGCAGGCGGCTCCACCCGCGAGCTCACGCACGACCTCGTCCTCCGCATCCGCAATCAATCGTCCCTCCTCCCCATCCCCCACCTCACCTGCGTCGGACACTCGGAGTCAGAGATCCGCGCGATTCTCGAGCGCTACGCCGCGGCAGGGATTTCCAACATCGTCGCACTCGGCGGCGACCTCCCAAAGGGAATGGAATCCCACGACCGCTCACACGATGCCTTCCGCCATGCCACGGGCCTGGTGCGCTTCATTACGAAGTTCAATGAAGAAGGCAGCCACCCCGACCCCCGTGGCTTTGGCATCTGTGTCGCTGGCTACCCAGAGGGCCACGCCGCGACGCCCAACCGTGTGAAGGAGATGGACTACCTCAAGGCCAAGGTCGATGCTGGTGCCGATTGGATCTGCACGCAGCTCTTCTTCGACAACCGCGACTTCTATGACTTCCGCGACCGCTGCGGACTCTCGGGCATCAACGTTCCCATCATCGCCGGCATCATGCCCGTCACCTCCGGCCCCGGCATGGGCCGCATGGCCGAACTCGCCCTCGGCACGCGCTTCCCCGCGCCGCTCGTGCGCTCCGTCAACCGCGCTCAGGGCGACCCTGATGGAATCCGTCGCGTTGGCATTCACTGGGCCACCGAGCAGTGCCGCGACCTGCTTGACCATCAGGTCCGCGGCATCCACTTCTACACGCTCAACCGCTCCACCGCGACACGCGAGGTCTTCCTGAACCTCGGCGTCAAGGACAGCCACGCGCTGACCACTTTCCGAAGCTGATACCAGGTTGGCGTGGAAGCATCGCACCGCTTGGTGATAAGCGTTCTGAGCACCGTGCTCACGAAGCCGCTGCTGGGGATCTCTTCGCGTCCGCACTGGGTGTGGGCAGCGGAGTTGACAAACAGCCAAGAAGAGCGGCGACAAAGACGGTACGCCGCGGCGGTGTGGGTATCGTTTGCATGAAACGCGAAGTTCCGGCGGGACCACGATATCATGCTTCATGCCGCGAATACTGAAGATCTGCGCCGTGATCGGGCTGGTGTTGTTCCTGATGACCACCTGGGCGATTGTGCGATTGGCGCAGGTGCGTGCGGCAGATGCGGGAGGGGGCGGGCCACGGATGGCGATGCGCACAGACGAAGGATCGGGTGTTGCGGCAGAAGATGCGGCGGGCAACCTCGGGCTTGCGATTCCGGAGTTCTCGCTCATCGATCAGAACGGCGATGCGTTCTCACGGGAGAAACTCAGGGGGAACATCACGATTGTGAACTTCGTGTTCACGCACTGCCCGTTTGTCTGCCCGACACTGATGGAAAAGATGGTGGGGCTGAGCGTTGCGCTCAAGAACGAGCCGGTGCAGTTCCTCTCGATCAGCGTGGACCCGGCGCACGACACGCCGGAAGTGCTCCGCGAGTTTGCGAAGCTTCATGGGGCAGATAAGCCGAACTGGACACTGCTGACTGGGGAGAAGGCGGAGGTCGATCGGGTCATCAAGGACGGGATGAAGTTTGCGTTGACGGAGGACCCGTCGAACCCTATTCAGCTTGGGGACGGGAGGGTAATGAACAACATCCTGCACCCGTCGTGGTTCCTGCTGCTGGGCCCGGATGTCGAAGTGCTCAGCCTGTACCGTTCCGACGATCCGGTGAACATGCAGGTGCTGCTGAACGATGTGCGGCGGCTGGCGAAGGAGCTGCCCAAGCGGTAGCGGACATCTCGCCGCGTCAGCGCTTCATCGCGGCTTCGACATCCTCGATGGTCTTGGGGATCGCGCTGGTAAGATTGGCGTTGCCGGACTTGGTGATGAGGATGTCATCCTCGATACGGATTCCGACGCGGCGATCCGGCAGGTAGACGCCGGGCTCGATGGTGATGACCATGCCGGGCTTGAGCGCGCCATCGGGGGTGGCATCGTGGACTTCGAGGCCGAGTTGATGGCCGATTCCGTGGATGTAAGCATCACCCAGACCGGCTTTCTCGATGATGTCGCGGGCGGCCTTATCGACCTGCCACATCAGCGCGCCCGGCCTGGCGGCCTTGATCGCGGCGAGCTGGGCCTTGAGCACGATGGTGTAGAGATCGCGCTGTTCTTTGGTGAACTTGCCGCTGACTGGGAGGGTGCGGGTGACATCGCAGGCGTAGCCGCAGAACTGCGCGCCCGAGTCGATGACGAGCAGGTCGCCATCGCGGCACTCGCCGTCGTTATCGACGTAGTGGAGCACGGTGCCGTTGAGTCCGGAGCCGACGATGGAGCCGTAGGCAACACCTTCGGCACCTGCATCGATGTACGCACGCTCCATGGCGTGCTGCACATCGCGTTCGTTGACGCCGGGTCGGAGGGCGGAGAACGCAGCCCGGTACCCCATGGATGTGGCCGCGGCGGCACGCTTCATGAGTTCGATCTCGGCCGGGCTCTTGATGGCGCGGAGCTCGGGGAGGAGCAAGGTGCGGTCCTCGGTGGAAATGCCGGGGATCTTCTCCTGGAGCTTGCGGAAGACGGCCAGGTCGGGGCTGACGGATGAGGAAGTGTGAGAGGCGAAGGGATGTAGGCAGGCGAGCTTTTTGGCGCGGCGGGCAGCGATGCCCAGGAATCGCGGGAGGGAGGCGGTGCGCATCACCGCGGAGAAGCCGGTGCGTTGGCGGAGGGGCTCGCCGATCATTTCGCGATAGCCGTCCCAGCGGTCAAGCTCAGGGTCGATGGGCCGGAGGAAGAGCGTGATGCGGCGCTTGGGGTCCTCGGCGGAAGGATCAAAGAGCAGGGCGGCGCCTAGCTCGCTCGTGAGGCCGGTGAGATAGGTGAAGCTGGACTCGCTCTTGTACTTGCCGATCGCAGGGGGCGGGCCATCGCCGGAAAAGACGATAGCCACGGAACCGTTCAGTGCTTTGAAGACGCGCTGGCGGCGGTCGGCGTATTCCTGAGTGGTGATGAGCGGCTTGCTGGGCTTGGTGGGCATGGGCGAAGAATAGCGAAAAGTCGGCCCAGGGTCCTGAACTGCCAGCTCCGGATTTCAGGCTGTGTGATCCTGCACCGCCGCGCGGAGGCGGTTGGCGGAGTCCTCGGAGCCGGCGACTTTTTTGCCGAAGCCGGGCCGGGCCCCAAGCGCCTCGGCCTCGGCGAGCGCTTCGGGGAAGTTGCTGATGAGCAGCGTCGGGGGAGAAGCGTTGGCGAAAGAGCGGATGATGGAGAAACCGGCCTCATCGGCGAACTCGCCATCGAGCACGCGATTGACGACCAGCAGGGCCGCGCCGGGGGCGTGGGCCTTGAGTTCGGCATCGGTATTGGCACGGACGACGTTCGCGTTGGGAATGGCCTTCTCGATCACGCCTTTGAGCATGAACGAATCCGGCACGCAGTGCCCCACCAGCACGACCTTCGTGGTTGCGTTGTTGCTCATCGCGATCTCCTTGGGGCAATTGTGACCACCCGGGCGGTGACTTCCACTCGGATGGGGCCGATTTCAAAACGGCGTGGCTCGGTGGAAGAATCTCGTATGGCGCGTGTGATCGGTGCGATGGCGCGTGCGGCCATGCGGTCGGCACCCTTCGCCGCGCTGAAGTGTTCGGCGGCGAGTCGCAAGAACTCGCCAAGGAGCGGTGGAGGGTGCGGAATAAGCCTCGCGCGGGGCCATGTCGCGCTGCGACTATGGACTTCACCGAGCTTGAAGATGGTGCGTGCGCGGC
>JBBRUT010000022.1:0-35303 GCA_038247555.1 Phycisphaerales bacterium
GAGGAACTTGGCGGCCCCGGGCGTGCCCGCGGCCCATTCGATGCTGGCGTAGATGTCCTCGGTGTTCTCGCGGAAGATGACCATGTCGACATCGCCGGGCTTCTTCACGGGGCTGGGGACGCCGGTGAACCAGCGCACGGGGCGGAGGCAGACGTAGAGATCGAGCATCTGGCGGAGGGCGACATTGAGCGAGCGGATGCCGCCGCCGATGGGCGTGGTGAGCGGGCCCTTGATGCCGACGAGGTACTGCTTGAAGTCTTCGATGGTCTGATCGGGGAGCCAGTTGCCGGTCTGGTTGAAGGCCTTCTCGCCGGCGAGGACCTCGTGCCAGGTGATTTTCTTCTTGCCGCCGTAGGCCTTCTGGACTGCCGCATCGAAGACACGGACGGAGGACTTCCAGATATCCGGCCCGGTGCCGTCGCCCTCGATGAAGGGGATGATGGGCTGGTCGGGGACGTTGAGCTTGCCGGACTGCATCGAGATGGCTGAGGGCATTGGTGGGGGCTCCGAAGAAAATGGCAAAATCGCAAACGAGCAAAGTGCAAATGGGTAGGGCGTGGCCCGGCCCAGATGCTGAGCGACAGGATAGCGTGGGATGGCGGAAAGTGGGGGGCTGGGGGAGGAGGCGAGGGGGGCGGCGGGGGGCGGGACGCGGCGACGGAACGAGGGAGACCAAGCCGAACAGCGCGGCTCAGCTCTTCATGTTCACATATTGCAGTGGCTGCGCCAGCCCTGCGCCGTCAAGCATCGCCATGACCGTGCGGAGGTCATCAATCTGCTTGCCGGTGAGACGCACTTCCTCGCCCTGGATCGACGCCTGGACCTTGATCTTGGATTCCTTCACCAGCTTGGTGATCTCTTTGGCGAGCTCGGACGTCAGGCCTTCCTTGAGCTTGATGTCGCGCTTCATCGCGCCGGTTGCGCCGTGGCGGGCGGGCTCGATGGGCTGGAAGTCGAAGCTCTTCATGTGCAGGCCGCGGCGGATGATCGCGGACTCGAACATGTCCTTGACCGCGTCGAGCTTTCCGCCGTCGGCGGCGTGCATGTGGATCTTCTTTTCCTTCTTGTCCACGGTGATCTCGACCGGGGAGTTGCGGAAGTCGAAGCGCGCGGCGATCGCCTTCTTGGTGTTGTTGATGGCGTTATCGAGTTCGGCGAAATCGATCTTGCTGACGACGTCGAGTGATGGCATAGGCGGATGATATCGAGGTCGGAAGAGGGATGTGGGATAAGGAGGTGGGGGGGTCAGGATCTCGCGGTAGATTTGAGTGCGGACGCGATGAGCCGTGCTTGTTTAAGGTGGATGGTCTGATGGAATGGTGCGAAGCACGCCCAGGTGGTGGCGGGCAGATCGCCGAACCAGGGGTGAGCGTGCATCTGTGTACTGCGCTCGAGCTTGCCCGTGTCGGCAAGGCTTTGCTCAAGCGCGGCGATCGATGCATCGAGATCAGCCATTGCCTGTTGGGGCTGCGCACCGGGATCGGGCTTGTAGTTGGCGATCACGACCGTGATCGTGCCCGGCTGGTTCTGTGCCAGCGATTCGAGCGTTGTGGCAAGGTCCCGATTCACCCGTGCCAGATGGTCGACCACCATCGCAAGCGAGTAGTTGGTGGAGCTGTGCTCAAGCCCGGGGAGGCGTCGGATCTGAACGCGAGTGATGGCTTCCGCCCCGGCCGTCTCTACCAACGATACAAGCTCGTGTTGCTGCTCACGAAGGATCGCGACGGATTGGGAAGGCGGGTGGCGGCGGCACCAGCGACCGATCAGGATGCGTCGGACCCATCGCTCGATACTGGGGATTCCGGATTGTGAGGGCATGGGTTTGCTTTCGCCGGGTGCGCCCGGCACGGATTCACACGGCCACCTTGCCCCCGGCTCCGACGTGAGGCTCGATGTGCACGAGGACATCGGCGACGCGGGGGAGCTGGCTGCGGATGGCGGCGCGGACGCGGCCGCCGACGATGTGGGCCTCGCTCACGGGCATGTGCGGATCGACCTCGACGTGCATCTCGATGAACGATCGCGAGCCGGACTTCCGGGCTCGGACTTTCTCGATGCCGCGAACGCCGTCGATGGAGAGGGCGATGGCCTTGGCGGGCTCGATGACGGAGTCGCCTGCGCCCGGGGGGTCGGCATCCATGAGCTCGTGGAGAGGGATTCGCAGGAGTCGCCAGCCGTTGTAGCAGATGATGCCCGCGGCCAGCAGCGCGGCGTAGTCGTCGGCGCTGGCCCAGCGGCTGGTTGCGCCGGGCGCGGCGGCGGCGGTATCGAAGACACGCTCGCCAAAGAGCGCGATGGAGATGCCGATGAACGCCGCGGCGGAGGTGATGGCATCGGCGCGATGGTGCCAGGCATCGACCTCGACCGCCCCGCTGTGCACCTCGTGCGCGATGGTGAGGACGCGGCGGAAGAGGACTTCCTTGACGATGATGACGACGATGAGGACGATGAGCGTGAAGGGCGCGGGCGCGTGGTGGGGCGTGATGATCTCGTGGATGGACTTCACGGCGATGCCGATGCCCGCGGCGATGACAAGCGTGGAGACGACGAGCGCGGCCAGGGACTCGGCCTTGCCGTGGCCCCAGGGGTGGTTCTCATCGGGCGGGCGCGAGCCGATCCGCAGGCCGCCCCAGATGACGACCGAGCCAAGGATGTCGGTCATGGATTCGACGGCATCGGCGACGAGGGCGTAGGAGTTGCCGACAAGGCCCGCGACGAGCTTGGTCGCGGCGAGGGCGATGTTCACCAGCAGGCCGACGACGGCGATGCGCTGGGCGCGGAGATTGGCGGCCGGCTGGGACATGAGGGCGTAGCGTATCGCGGATGCGGGTCCATCATGCGGATGCGGCGATGCAGACGATGTGATGCTCGGCGTGGTTCGCAGCGGGGGGCGACGGGTCGGCCGCGCGTGCAGGGGAGAGGTCTTCGATCACCTTTGTGGATGCGAAGCCGGCTTCGTGCATGGCGTCGCGAAGTTCGGGGACGGACCAGAGGCGCCAGTGATAGACGAACGCATCGAAGTGCTGCGCGATGATCTCGCCCGCGACTTCGATGCGGAAGTGCAGCGCGTTGACGACGCGCGCGGTGAATGGATCGATGCTGCGCTGCTCCCACGTGTAGAGGATGCGCTCGGCTGGCTTGCGCCCTGGATGCGTGCGATGGACGAGACCGGTGCGGAACGCGGCCGCGCCGCCGTAGGTATCGCAGATGAACAGGCCTTGCGGGCAGAGGCGAGCGCGTGCAGCTTGAAGATAAGCGATGAGGTCCGCGCGGTTGTGCAGCTCGC
Source organism: Phycisphaerales bacterium (assembly GCA_038247555.1). Classification (GTDB taxonomy): domain Bacteria; phylum Planctomycetota; class Phycisphaerae; order Phycisphaerales; family UBA1924; genus JAHBXL01. Next base: position 3,287 of record JBBRUT010000022.1, read on the forward strand.
CGATCGAGAAGTTGCCGACAAAGATGGCATGCGCCGGGTGCGTGGAGGCGTGGGTGTGCGCAGCGCGGACATCCAGCGTGCGCCAGGCGATTCGTGATGGATCGAGGCCAAGCTCCGCGGCGCGGGACTGACCGAAGGCGATCGCGAGGGGGTCGAGGTCGGTGGCGACGGCGTGGGCGAGCGGGTCGGAGGCGACCCAGGCGCGAGAGATGGCCGCGGTGCCGGAAAAATCTTCGTGAAGAGTTCTGGGGGGTGGGGAGCCGGGATCGGCGAGTTGTGCGTGTGCGGAGCGGATGAGGTGCGCAATGGTGACGGGTCGCTGGACACAGATCTCGTAGAGGGAGTGGAGTTCGTTGCGCTCTTCTGGCATGGGCGGAGGTTATCTGACGTTTCGAGGAGGAAGAATGCCTGATTCTCGGGCCGGATGAGCGGGGAGGCAGGTGGGTTCTTGCGCAGCGCGGCCGGGAGAAGGTCTTTATCAGACCGTGGCGCAGGTTGCGCAGGTAGATGTCCGTGATTGTGAAACTACTTCCATTTCCGTCTGCAGAGAGCGATGGCGTCGATAGGACGGGAGCAACAACGTGGTTCTGGCTGGAAGCCGGAGCCGGAGAGCATCCTCCTTTGGGTCTTCGCGGCCGGATGCCGCGGACGGCCACCCGAACCATCTTCTCTAGAGTGGACACCGCACATGCATCACGAAGCACTGATTGAGCGACTGTTTGAAACGTTGATCTCCGGCAATCGTCCGGCGGCCCGGGCATTTGTGCGCGAGGCCGAGGGCATCCTTGGCACGGCGGAGTCGGTCCTGAGCGACTTGTTCTGGCCGGCGCACGAGATGATCCAGAAGCTGTACCGGGCGGATCAGCTTCCCTGCCTGAATCACCACATGGCGATTCGCCTGCTGCGTGTGATGGCGGATCAGGAGGCAACGAAGCTCAAGCATCAGGCCCGCCGCGGCCGGTCGATCTTTGCCTTGTGCGGACCCAGCGAATCCGAAGAGCTTGGCGCTCAGATCGCGGTCGACCTGATCGAAGCGAGCGGATTTGATATTGCGTTTGCGGGCGGCGGGATCGCGAACGATGAGGTGCTGTCGCGAGTCCATGAGGAGCACCCGGATGTGCTGCTGATGTTCTCTTCCGCTGCTCAGGACCTGCCAAATATCCGCGGGATCATCGACACGCTGCACGAGATCGGGGCCTGCCCGACGCTGCAGATCGCGGTTGGCGGCGGCGTGTTCAATCGTGCGGAGGGCTTGGCAGATGAGATCGGTGCGGACATCTACGCAAGCACCCCCCTTGAAATGGTGGAATCCCTGATTTACGACGCCGACCAGCGGGCGGGGCTGGCTCAGCGGACGGTTGGGCGGAACCGCACCAAGCGGCGCGCTGCCGCCTGATCGGTTTTTGATAGGAAATGAAACTACACAGAAAGCGGATGCGAACAGCCCGGGGTGCGAACCCTGGGCTTTTTCGTGCGTCCAAGTTCGTGTTGGGCGGGGCTTTGGACGGATCGGGTGGACGGAAGCGTCCGCATGGACATTGGAAGGAAGTGGGGGGTGGGCAGGGTTTTCGGTCGTACACCGCGACGGATCGCGCAAAGAACACCCTTGGAAGCGATTTGGAAGGAAGCAAATGGCCAGGACACTCCCGCAGCGCGAAACCACCCCGGCAGTGGAAGGTAGAGTTGGGGCGATGACACGAGCTGAAGAACGCGACCTGATCGAGCGAGCAATCGCGGGTGACCGGATGGCGGCCGAAGGCTGCATCCGTGCACACCAGGCATCGCTGTACGCATACATGCTCCGGATGTCCGGGCGGCCGGATGTCGCGGAGGACGTGGTGCAGGACGCGTTTGTCCGTGCGCTGACGAATCTGCACCGGTTTGATTTCCGGTTCCGGTTCTCGACCTGGCTGTTCACGATCGCCAAGCGGCTGTATGTGAATGCGTGCCAGAAGCACAAGCCGACCTATGACAGCGATACGGTGGGGATGGCCCCTGGCAAGTGGCGTGGCCCCGAGGCTCCGACGATCGAGCACGAGATCACGGTGAACGCGAAGGCCGCGATTGATTACGCTCTCGCGACGCTTTCGGAGGATCAGCGCGAGATCGTGGTGTTGTTCCATCAGCTTGATTGGCCGATCGCACAGATCGCCGAGTACATGGATATGCCCGAGGGCACGGTGAAGAGCCATCTGCACCGGGGCCGCATGCGGATGCGGGCATCGCTTGAAGCGCACGAGAAGTTCAATGCACACGTTCAGGAGGTCTGGGCTTGACGAACCGCGGCCGACGAGCACGGCTGGAAGATCTCCAGCGGGTAGGCGAGGCGCTCCGGGAACCTGTGGAGGCTCCGGATCTGTCGGCGGCGATCCTTGCGCGCGTTGATTCGCAGCGGTGCTTTCTGTCGGGCCGGGCGCGGATGCTTGTGTGGGTGGGTCGGGGCGGCGCGGCGATGATGGTCGCGCTGGTTGTGCTCGGCGTCACGCTTGCCAATCGCTATTCGCCATCAACGTTTGAGGTCGTGGCGCAGCCCCGGCCCGTGAGCGATGTGATCAGCGCGGTGTCGACGCAGGCAAGCGAGCAGTTGACCGCTCTGCGGGGATCGCTGGTGCAGGAGGGCGGGGAGTTCATGGAACTGACCAGCCTGCTGGCGAATGTCACGCCGGCGAACGAACTGGCGCAGCCGATCGGGGCCGCGATCCAGGCGGTGCGGTTTGTCGGCCCGCCGGTGGTGGCGCAGACGGAGTCGGCAGGCCGCCCTGGCGACTGGGAAGTGGTTGCGTCGGTTGGGGCTTCGCGGCTGCCGCGGATGAGCACCGCGGCGTGGCCCGCCGTGGGGATTCGCGAGGCGATGGAAGATCGCCGGCGGTACGAGGATGAGTCGCCGCTGCTTTCGGGCACGGGGATGAGGTCCTCGATCGCGCCGAAATGAATGATCGCGGCATTGACTCGAACTGTGTGCGGCGCGATGAGCCGTTCACGGTATCATGGCGCGCTGCGCGGTAAAGGGTCTGAAGGCTGCCTTGTGAATGCGGCGCGGCGTGGTGAGCAATGCGAAGAACGCAGACGCTTATGATGGTGGTTCTGGTGCTGGTGACAGCGTGCGCGCGGCTAGCGCTCGGGCAGGATGGGGCCGCGCTGGATGCGGCGGGACGCATCCCGGCGGATGCGGAACTGGCGCTGGTGATCGAGAACGGGACCGATCTGCGGAGGACTGCACTCGCGGCCGCGGCGGCGGGGTTGTTTGATGCGGGTGGGCCGCTGAGCGATTCTCGCACGGCCTGGCGTGCGCTCGCCGCGGAGCTTGGATGGGCCGAGGAGGAGGCGTTTGACCGGCTGCTGGGGCGACGGATGGTTCTGATTGCCAAGGGCATTGAGGACCCGAATACAGCGACGTGGGTGCTGATGAGCCAGGTGTCGCTCGAGACAGATCGGCGATTGAAGGAGAAGCTGAAGGCTGCACCGCGTGGGATTGCGCAGGGGCAGCAGATTCTGGCGATCGAAGGGGGCCGATATGAGCTCACGAGCCACCGGCAGGGGGGGAAGGGAAAGCAGGCCGCCGATGATGGGGGGGTCGTGACCGTTCTGCTTGCGCCGGCTGGCCGGACGCGATTGCTCGACGGAATGCTGGAGCAACTGGTGGGGGCGAAGGCTCCGCCGCGACTTCTGCGGGAGGAGGCGGTGCATGCCGAAGCATCGAAGATGGGGAAGCCGGAGATTCTGCTGCTCGCGCGGCTTGGCGGTCGGCCGGGCGAACCCGCGGCGGAGGCGGCTGCGTGGCCGGATTTCATGGTTCTGTCGGCAAGCCGGGGTGGGGGAGCGCAGGAGGCGGCGGGCGCGGGGCACTGGACGGTTCATGTTGCGCTGCGCGAGCGGGCGCGGCAGAGGCACTTGCTCGCGGCGGGAATCTCATCTGATTCGGTGTTCCGCGAGTTGAGCCCATCGTCCCTGCTGACGGTGGTGCAGATGGCGCCGCTGGCGACGATCTTCGGACGGACGCTTCCGTTTGATGATCCGCTCACCAACCTTCCGTGGCCGGCGCGGGCCGCGGAGCTGTTCTCGGGCAAGCAGATCATCCGTGTGACCTCGACGCTTGGAGACGGGCCCGAGCCTAGGCCGGGGTTGGCGTGCACGCTGGCAATGGAGACGACCGACGGCGCGGCGCTTGCCACGGTGCTGGATCCTTCGATCGGGACATTCTTCGCGGAAGTTGAACGCGCGGCGGGGCAGCGGGATGACATGACGCCGCCGTTTCCGGAGTTTGCGGGCTTTGCGCCTCAGGCGTCGCGGATACTGGGTGTGGAGATCGGCAGAGCGGGATCGGTTGTGGGCGTGACAGGATCGGGCCTGACAGTGGCGTGGGCGTTCCCATCGACAGGAGAGGGGACAGATGCGTGGTGGGCTCTGGCGATGTCGGGCTCGGGTGAGGGCATGCCGCGGGCGGCGTCGGCCGTGCGAGAAGTCGCATCGGCGGTGAAGCGGGGGGGTCAGGAAGAAGCGGGGGGCAAGGCGAAGGCCGGGCAGCAGAACCGGTGGATCTGGCTGATGTCTGCGCGGCCGCGGGAGCTTGACGAAATCCTTGCGCCGGAGGTACCGGACTTTGGGGGGATACGGACGCTGATGCGGCGCGTGAGCGAGGCGGGGTGCCGGCTGTCGATCACAGATGATGGGGATATTCAGGGCGAGGTCACGCTGCGGCTGATTGAGGGAGCGGGGCGATAACACCGCATGTGGTGCTGAATCGGGCGGTTGCGCGCGCTATGATGTAGTCCCGGATCGCGATCCGGGCCAGCCCCGTGCTGACGACCGCCCCCTATTCGTACCCGCCGAGCCACGACGCATGTCCAGCGCCACTGCCATTTCTAGCCTCACCAGCCGCCTCCGGAACGTGGCGATCATCGCCCACGTCGACCATGGAAAGACCACCCTGGTCGACCAGTTGCTGATGCAATCGGGCAACTTCCGCGCGGGAGAGCTTGAGAAGCTCGCGGGCGGTCAACACGATCTGATCATGGATTCCAACCCGCTGGAGCGGGAGCGCGGGATCACGATTCTCTCGAAGAACTGCGCCGTGCAGTATCACCGGCTCACGACCAATGAGCGTGCACAGGCGGGGGATTACCACGTCAACATCATCGACACGCCGGGCCACGCCGACTTTGGCGGCGAGGTGGAGCGTGTGCTGCGCATGGCCGACGGATGCCTGCTGCTGGTTGATGCCTTCGAGGGGCCGATGCCGCAGACGCGGTTTGTGCTGAGCAAGGCCATCGAGGCCGGGCTGAAGCCGATCGTGATCGTGAACAAATGCGATCGCCCGGATGCGCGGTGTCACGAAGTGGTCAACGAGGTGTTCGATCTGCTGATCGAGCTTGGCGCGGATGACCACGCACTGGATTTCCCGATTGTCTATGCGTCGGGGCGCGCGGGGTGGAGCACGATGGATCAGGATCAGGCACGCGCCGCCGCGGGCCACCAGGGGATCATCCCGTCGTACCCCGATGGCACGCGAGGCGATCTGCGTCCGGTGTTTGATGCGATCATTGAGCACGTGCCCGCGCCGGGGGACATTCTGGATGCGCCGCTGCAGATGCTGGTGACGACGCTCGACTACTCGGAATATGTCGGCCGGATCGGCATCGGCCGCGTGTTCGGCGGGACGATCCGCACGGGCCAGGCGGTGGCGGTGATCAAGGCCGACGGCACGATCCGTCAGGACAAGATCACCAAGCTTCACCGGTTCCAGTCGCTGGGGCGCATCGAGACCGACAGCGTTCACGCGGGCGACATCTGCGCGATTGTTGGCCTGGAAAGCGTGGATATCGGCGACACGATCGCCGACCCGGATAACGCGGTCGCGCTGCCCCCCGTGACGGTCGATGAGCCGACGCTGACGATGGTGTTCAAGGTGAACAACTCGCCGTTTGCGGGGCAGGATGGTGATTATGTCACCAGCCGCCAGATCCGCGACCGGCTTGAGCGGGAGCTGCAGCACAACGTCGCGCTGAAGGTGAACTTCGACACGGGCTCATCCGACGAGTTCCAGGTTTCGGGCCGCGGATTGCTGCACCTGGGCATTCTGCTCGAGACGATGCGGCGCGAAGGGTTCGAGCTTGGGGTCGGCAAGCCACAGGTGGTGATCAAGGAGATCGACGGCGTTCTGCACGAGCCGATCGAGTGGCTGGTGATTGATGTCCCCAACCGGCATGTGGGTTCGGCGATGGAGCTGACCGGCGGCCGCAAGGGCGAGATCAAGAGCATGGAGCCCCGCGGCGATGCGGTGACGCATCTTGAGTTTGAGATTCCCGCGCGTGGATTGATCGGCCTGCGGTCGCGCATGCTCACCGCCACCGAAGGCGAGGGCATCATGCACCATACCTTCGAGCGGTTTGCACCAGCGGGCTCGCCGCCGCCGCGGCGCAATCAGGGTGTGCTCGTTGCCAACGACACCGGCCCGGTGACGACGCACGCATGCGAGCTCCTGTCGGACCGCGGCGTGCTGTTTGTGAACCCGAGCGACAAGGTATACGTCGGGCAGCTTGTGGGCGAGCACTGCCGCGACAACGACCTGGTGGTGAACATCACACGCATGAAGGCCCTCGACAACATGCGCGCGGCGAGCAAGGACAAGACAATCGTGCTGAAGACGCCGCGGCAGGTGGGGCTGGAGGCGGCGCTTGAGTACATCGAGGACGATGAACTGGTTGAGATCACGCCGACGGCGGTGCGGATGCGGAAGAAGATCCTGGATGAGGGCCTTCGCCGCCGGGCGGAGCGTTCGGCACGGGACAAGGACGAGGCGGGGGTTTAAAGTCGTGGAATTTGTGCGGATTTTGTTTGCGATTCGATCAGCGGGCTCGCAAGTGTCCGTTGCCTGACATATTGTCTTCCCCCCGCAACGAACCGGGTTTGCAAGCCGGGTAGGCGGCGTTCCAGTGTGGAGCGTTTGGCTGGCCCCCCCGTCAAGTGCGGATGACCCAGAAGGGTGTTCAGATGTACGCAGTCATTGAAGCGTCGGGCGGCCAGATCATGGTGACCGAGGGCCAGGAACTCCAGATCGACCTGATCGAGGGCGGCGAGGCCGCGGCGGGCAAGAAGGTCACATTTGACAAGGTGCTGCTGGTTGGCGGCGGCGACGGCAAGGCGACGAAGGTCGGCACGCCGTATGTCGGCGGCGCGAGCGTCACCGCGGAAGTGATCGAGGGCCTGTTCAAGGGCGAGAAGCTCCGGATCCAGTACTTCCAGGCGAAGAAGGGTTCGCGTCAGCGGACCGGCCACCGCCAGAAGTACACGACCGTGAAGGTGACTGCGATCGCTGGCTGAGCGCGGTAGACTGATTTGAACTTCGACGGGCTCGGCAGTGATGCCGGGCCCGTTTTTCATTGGGGGGCTTTGGCCGCCGCGGTTGCGCCCGTGAGCAGCAGCACGCCGCCGAGGATGAGCGCGATGCCAATGCCCTTCTGCAGCGTCATGCCTTCCTTGAGCACAAGCCAGCCGAGAAAGACGGCGGTGGCGGGGGCAAGCGCGAAGGCGATGGGCTTGACGCGGGAGACCTCGCCGAGTGAGAGGGCCGCGTAGAAGCAGATCATGGCCGCGGCGCCGGCGATGAGGCCCGAGCCGCAGATGAGCTTGAGGATGGTGGCCGTGTCTGCCCCTCCGGCTGCGACGCCCTTGAACCACGCCGCGTTCTCTCGCGGCGACTTGAAGACGTACATCGCGAGGATGTACGCCAGCCAGAGGACAGGCAGCGCGACGGTCGACCGGATGGTGATCGCGGTGATCGGGCCGACTTTGCCGGTGTGCAGGACGCTCTTGGTGAAGAGCTCACCGATTCCCCAGCAGAGACCGGCGGCGATGGCGAGGAGGATGGCGGGCATCGATGACTCCGAAGTGGCTCAGGTCGGCTGCACGAACGTTCCACGCTCGCGGTCCTTGGCGACGCCCGGGAACTTGAGTGCGCGGCCGTGGGCGACGCAGTAGACGCCGGGGGGCAGAACGCCCGCGGCGAAGATCGATTCGGTGAGGTTCTGGAGGGCGTCGGTGCGGGTCATCTCAAAGGGGCGCATCGCGCCCGTGAGGATGACCGGGACGCGGAGGGAGGGGCCGAGCTCCTTGAGGATGAGCTCGCCGGTGGTGGTGAGCGTGTCGGTGCCGTGGAGGATGATGACTCCGCTGCCGGGGTGATTTTCTGCGAGCGGGCCGGCCGCGCGGAGGCACTCGATGATGCGGGCGCGGTCTGCATCGGTGAGGTGCAGGCTGTCCTTGCTCATGAGTTCGAGCGTGGAGACTTTGGTGTCCTCGAGCCGCAGGCGGCGGAGCATGCGGCCGACGATCGAGCGGCGATTGGAGAGCTCGCCGGAGCGCTCATCGTAGGTTTTCTCGATGGTGCCGCCGGTGGTGATGAGGGTGATGTGACGCATGCGAAGGGGGACGTGGGATGTCGGAAGTGGGATGTGAAGAAAAAAAGTCCTGGGTCCGAGGTCCAGGGTCCTGACTCAGCATGCAGGACTCAGGACCGTCTTGTCTTTCTGTAGCGTCACGCGCCGACGACTTCGGGGAGCTGGGTGCCGGTATCGGCCGGTGCGGCGGCGGCCGCGACGCCAGCGAGCCTTCGGGGGTCGGTCCGCGCGATGATGTCGCTCACGCCGTGCTGGTTGAAGCCCTTGTAGCCGTCGTTGCGTTCGAGATTCTCAAGGTGCGAGCCGATCGCGCCCTCCGCGCGGAAGACCGAGGCCTGCGATGCGGTGATCACGCCTCCTTCGAGCAGCTTGAGCAGTCGCTTCTCGCTGATCTTCCAGCGTTCGCCGACTGTGAACGCCTGCTTGAGGAAGGAGAAGTTGGTGAATGGGTCCATCGTCTCGATGTTCGCGGCTTCCAGTTGATCCTTGAGTGATTCGTGATCGAAGACGCACTCGAGGTGGTGCATGCCTGCCTGGAGCAGCGCCTCGCCGTGGAGGCCGCACCACAGGCCGACGGTGCCGAGCTCCTTGCGGGCATCGAGGCCCAGATGCGAGAAGTCGCCGAGGATTTCCTCGGGGCTCATGTCGACATCGGCGAAGATGGTGATGCCGCAGACCGGCTGCTCGAGCACCTGCGCGCCCCAGCCCGCTTCGGCTCCGGCATAGAAGCGCTCGCGGCACTTGAAGCCGAGGGTTTCGAACGTGCCGATGAGCCGCTTGAAGTACTGGCGGCTGCTGCGGTAGGTGTGGTGATCGTGGTTGGCCCAGCCCAGGCCGAGCTTGTCCTGTCGCGACTTCTGGATCTGCGCAGCCTTGTTCTTTCGCTGCCAGAACTCGCGCTCCGCGGCGAAGAAGAGGTCGCAAGCAAGGTCCGGGCCCAGGTCTTGCACGGCCGCGGCGACGATGGCCTCGGTGTGGTCGTAGCCGATGTCGTCATCGTCCCAGTCGCGAGCGCGGCGGCGGAAAATCTCAAAGTGCTTGAGGGTGTTGACGGCCTTGTCGGGGTCAAGGTCGGGCGCGGCGAAGCCGAGCGCGCCGTGGCGCTCGATGACCCAGAGCTCGGCGTTGTCGGCCTTGAAGGCGACGGCCTTGCGGATCTGGCAGAGCGGGTCGCCTTCGATGTCATCTTCGGAGATAGTTGGGTCATCGGCGATGTGCCAGGCGGTGAGGAAGTCGCAGACCGATTCGACCTTGATCGCGACGCGGGTGGTTTTGCCACCGACGAGGATGATCGCTGGGAAGATGCCCTTGTCGTTCAGGTAGCATTCGGGCGCGCCGGGCATCGCCTTGCGGACATAGCCGACTTCCTTGAGCCGGGCCTTGAGGGCATCGGTGCGGGGGACGATGAGGTGATCGACCCAGTCAACAAAGCGCGTGGCAGTGTCGTGCTTCATCTTCGCAGCGACGGTGGCCGCGCCGGGGCATTGCGAGAGGAACTCGTTGACGAGTTCGTTGACGAGCGCCCAGGCCGCGGGCTGGGGGTCCCAGTGGAACTGCTTGAGTGCGGCGACACCTTCGACGGGCTGCTGAGCGGGCTTCGCGGCCATGGTTTTCCAGAACTCCGTGCCCCGCCCCCGGGGTGCGAACATGTAAAGAACAGGGTAGGAGAGGCGACGCCGCGCGACCTTCCGGGGCAGTTGTGGGTGAGGGTCGGCAGGCGGGAAGGGGGTGTGCGGGGCAATGTCTTTGCGCAGGCTTCACGATTCGGGATTTGCCCGCGTGGGGCGGGATGCCTGTTGTTATGGTTCAGCAAAGGAACCGAAATGCAAAGACTGACGATCGGGTTTGGTACGGCGATGGTCGCGGCGTTCTCGCTTGCGGCGCCGGGAGCGGCGGCGGGGGTCGAGTTGATCGGCCGCGCGACGGTCTCGGCGCAGGCATCGGACTTGTCCGGGCTCGACAACCTGATCGGCAACAACATCCCGCATGATCGGTTCGGTGGGTGGGGCTCGGCGATCGCGTGGACGGGGAAGGGCAACCGGTACATCGTGGCCAGTGATCGCGGGCCGGGCGATGGGGCGAGCGCGTTTCGCTGCCGCGTACACGAGATGGAGATCGTTCCGCCGGGATTGGGTGGAGGAAGCGAATCGCGAGAGGTGAAGGTTACGATCGAGCGGACGGTGATGCTGACGACCTCGGATGGTCAGCCATACTGGGGGAACACGGGGAACTACAAGACCGGCGACCAAGCCGCGGGGCTGCGGTTGGATCCGGAGGGCGTGCGGCTCTCGCGCGAGGGGACGCTGTGGGTGAGCGAGGAGTATGGCCCGTGGATCGATGAGTTCTCGATGGATGGGCTGCATCTGCGGCGGATCACGCCGCCGGAGAAGTTCCTGATCGCAAAGCCCGATGGTGAGCCGGAGCGGGAGTTGCCGCCGCACAACACATCGGGCCGGCAGCCGAACCGGGGGTTTGAGGGGCTGGCGATCTCGCCGGATGGCTCGCGGATCTACACGATCCTGCAGGGGCCGCTGATTCAGGATGGCGCGCTCGACGGCGAGAACGAGCGGATGGGCCGGAACATCCGTGTGCTGGAGGTGACGCTGGCGACGGGCGCGACGCGGGAGTTTGTGTACCCGCTGAACTCCGCATCGTTCGGCGTGAGCGAGATTCTTGCGTACAGCGAAACCGGGATGCTGGTGCTGGAGCGGGACGGGAAGTCGGGCGAGAAGGCGAAGTACCGCTCGGTGTTTGCGGTTGACCTGGCCGAGGCGACGGATGTGAGCGGGATCGCCGCGCTGCCGGCGGTGGAACTGCCCAAGGAGATCAAGCCGCTGCGGAAGCGCATGGTCGTGGACTTCATGGATCGTCGGCACAAGCTCGCCGGGCCGGAGATGCCCGAGAAGATCGAGGGGCTGGCGTTTGGGCCTGATCTCGCTGATGGGCGCAAGCTGCTGGTGGTGACGAGCGACAACGATCTGAAGGATGATGTCCCCTCGCACATCTGGCTGTTTGCGGTCGATACGGCAGATTTAGGCGGTTTCATCCCGCAGACGTTCGCGGCACCATAAGCCAGCGGGCGGGTACGATTCGGTATGACGACCGGCGCACCCCCAGCTCCCCAAGTTCCGCCCGCGGCCGCGGCGGAGGCTGGCCCGAAGGGATGGGCCGACAAGGACCTTGCGGGCAATGTCCACGCGAATACGGACAAGGCTGCGCGCGTGCGCAGCATGTTTGCGGCCATTGCCCCGGCGTATGACCTGAACAACCGGTTGCATTCGATGTGGCGCGACCAGGCGTGGCGGCGGTTTGCTGTCCGCGCGGCGGGGATCAAGGGCGGGGAAACGGTTGTTGATGTGGCGTGCGGGACGGGGGACTTGTCGCTGGCGTTTGCGAAGGCGCTGGATCGGGCGGAAGGTGGGGCGGGCGGGGCGGCGGCGGAGGGCGGGGGGCGTGCAGCACCGGGCAAGGTGATCGGGATCGACTTCACCGCGGAGATGCTGGACATCGCCCGGGCGAGGAAGGCGCACCCTCGGGTGCGGTATGAGCAGGGAGATGCCCAGAATCTGCAACTGCCCGATGCGTGCGCGGATGTGGTGTCGATCGCGTTTGGCATCCGCAATGTGCAGGATGTGGCGAAGGCTCTGCGGGAGTTCCGCCGCATTCTGAAGCCGGGCGGGAGGCTGGTGATTCTGGAGTTTTCCGAGCCGCGGCTGGGGTTGATGCGGTGGTTCAACGGCGTGTATTGTCGGCGAATCATGCCGGTGACGGCGACGATCATCAGCGGGGACAAGTCGGGGGCGTACAAGTATCTGCCCAAGAGCGTGGCGAGCTTTTCGTCGCCGGAGGAGCTTGCCACGATGGCGCGAGCTGCGGCGTTCGGTGAGATTCGCGCGACGCCGCTGACGATGGGGATCTGCACATGCACGGTGGCGGGGTGAGGGGGAGGGTGAGTGGTGAGGGGGCGAGAGGGTGATGGGGAGAGAGAGGGATGGGCGGGGCGCGGAACGAGTTCAGCGATAGACAGAGAACGGATCAAGACACGGAGAACAGTCATGAAGATTCGCAAGGAAACGGCGGGGAATGGCAGGACGTTTGGGGCATGGGGACTTGCGTTCATCGTGTGCGCGGCGGGAATGGTTGCGGGATTGCAGGGATGCACCACCAACGAGGCCACCGGGCGGTCGCAGTATCTGGCGATGAGCCGCGAAGAAGAGATCAAGGTTGGTGCAGAGAATCAGGCACCGCTGACGGCGGAGTTCGGCGGGGCGATCACCCAGCCAGCGCTGCATGGATATGTCGCGGATATCGGCCGCAAACTGGCGGCGCAGACCGAGGCGGATAACCCGGAGCTGCCCTGGGAGTTCACGCTGCTCAACAGCAAGGTGATCAACGCGTTTGCGCTGCCGGGCGGGAAGGTGTTCATCTCGCGAGGCTTGGCAGAAGAGATGACCAACGAGGCGCAGCTCGCGGCGGTGCTTGGGCATGAGATCGGTCACGTGACGGCCAAGCACAGCGCCGAGCGGATGGGGCAGGCGCTGGGCACGACGATCGGCGGGGCGATCCTCGGCGGACTGGCGGGCGCGGCGATCGGCGGGAAGGATGGGATTTTGATCGGCGCGGGTGGCGGCGCGACGGTAGGCGGCGTGGTGGCGCTGTCGTATTCCCGCGATCAGGAGATCGAGGCGGATCGGCTGGGCATGCGCTATATGGAGAAGCTGAACTACGACCCGATCGGGGCGATCGAGGTGCAGGAGATTCTGGGCCGCGCCGGCGGAGGCGGCGGAACGCCGGAGATCCTTGCGACGCACCCGTCGAGCGCGACGCGCATCGCGGAGTTGAACAAGCGGCTCGACAAGTACTATCAGCACACCCGCAACAACCCGCAGTACCAGAAGTTCGCCGAGCGGTTCCAGCCGTTCGCGCGTGCCTTGAAGGCTTTGCCTGCCGCGGCGGCGGATGCGGGCCCGTGGCCGAAGACGCCGGAGGGCGCGCGGGCGATGATGTGGGCCGCGGCGTTTCATCCGGGCATGGACAAGCACGCGCAGTTTGGAGGGCTTGGTGACCCGGTGAACTGGTGTTGGCACTGTGCGGAAGCGGCGCAGGAACAGAAGGCCGAGTAAGACGGTCCACAGAGGTCACAGAGGCGGGCGCGGAGGACACGGAGAAAGGCGGGGAGCGGGGGAGTTCGCCGATGCGCGGTTTGCGTTTGTGCACTGCCGACAGGGCATAACCATTTCTGGCTGCCTGGGCGCCGTTCTCCAGGCCGCTCGCTCTTGAACGCGAAACAGATGTCAAGTTTTCTTGACACTGCGGTGATGTCAAGTATACTTGACATTGCGTAGTCGCGGTTCGCCAACAACAGAGTCTGCGGGAGGCCATCATGGGTGCATCGTTTGAAGAGAAGAGCGTTTGGATTCAGCTGGTCAGTCTGGTGCTTGGGCTCGGTGCTTATTTCGCCGTCGCGGGGCGGATGATGGCCGCGGGCGTAACCGCGCTGCCGGCGTACACCGTGTTGTTCCTGGTGTCGGTTGCTCTGATGGTGGCCGTTCTGGTTGCGGGTCACGTGGCCGCGGCGATCGCATCGAAGCCCGAAGGCCGCGATGAGCGCGACCGGTTGATCGGGTGGCGCGCGGAGAGTAACTCGTCGTGGTTGCTGGCGGTCGGCGTGTTCGCAGCGATCACGGGGATGCTGTTCTCGCTGAGCACCGTGTGGATCGCGCACATGCTGCTGGTGTCGCTGTTTGCATCGGAGATGCTGGGCTATGTGCTGCGGTTGTTGTACTACCGGCGCGGCATGGGAGGGGCCTGATCATGGCGGTACCGAAGGTGGTGATCGAGAACCAGATCCGTGTGCTGCGGCTTGCGGAGGGCGATATGACACAGCAGGAACTCGCCGACCAGATCGGTGTGAGCCGCCAGACGGTGAACGCGATCGAGGGCGGGAAGTACTCGCCGTCGCTGGAGGCAGCGTTCCAGATCGCACGGGTGTTCGGCAAGCCGGTGGAGGAGGTGTTTCGATGGGTGGAGAAGAGGTGAGGGCTGTGCGGAGTCGGTAGGGGAATGCAACGCCCTGGGATTCGGCGGAGCGAAGGGCGAAAGGCGTTCAAGGCCGTACGCAGAGGCCGCGGAGAAGAGCGGGGGAGGAGTGATCCGGGCGCCGTGTGACCGTGGGCCCTCCGCCGAAACATGAGATGGCAAAAAACCCACGGACTGCAGTCCGTGGGTTCTGGGTGGTGGAATGTGCTTGGCCACGGGGAGTGACCCCCTGTGTCGCGTCGCGACATCTCCCCCGTCGGCGATGGGTGAGAGGGCCCTCGCTGTGCTCGAGCTCAGTACACCGAATCCGCGAAGTAGTGGTTCTTGGCGTTCTGCGGGGTGATCAGCTCGACATCGATGAGCAGGTGCCGCGGCATGAACTTCATGACCTCATCCTTCTTGCCGTCGCGCAGGGCGCTGACGCAGGTGTGGATGCCCGCGGCGATCATCGAGGGCGGATAGGTGATGTTGCCGGGGACCATCGGGTCCTTGTCCATCACCATCTTCACGACGTCCTTCATGCCTGCGCCGCCGAGGAGCCACATCTGCTTGGCGCGGCCGGCTTCTTCGATCGCTTGGCGTGCGCCCAGCAGCATGTCGTCATCGCTGGCCCAGACGGCGTCGATCTTCGGGTACTTGACGAGCAGGTTCTCCATCGCGCCAAGGGCCTTCTCGCGGCTCCAGAAGGCGGGCTGCTGCGCGAGAACCTTGATGCCGGGGTGGCGATTGAAGACTTCCATCGCGGCGGTTGTGCGGTCGGTATCGACGGTGCACGGGATGCCGGTGAGGATGACGATGTTGCCCTTACCGCCGAGCTTCTCGACCATGAACTCCGCGCTCTTGCGGCCGAAGGCCTTGTTGTCGCCCTCGAGAAAGATGTCGGCGACGGGCTGGCCATCGGGGCCAGGAAGGAAGCCGCGATCGACGTTGACGATGAAGACGCCCTTTTCTTTCGCGCGGATGGCGACGGGCGTGATGGGCGCCGATTCGGTGGCGAGAATGACGAGCGCATCAACACCTTTGACGAGCATGTCCTCGATGTCGGCGGTCTGCTTCTCGGCGGTGAGGGCGGTGGCGTAGACCCAGTCGATCTCGGGGTGGAGCTCCATGGCCTTCTTGGCCCACCAGCCGACACCGGCGGTCCAGCCGTGGTCTGCCGCGGGAACGCTGATGCCGATCTTGAGCTTCTTCTTGGCGGGCTGGGTGAGTGCCTCGGGCGCGGCGGGAGAAGAGGCGGGGGCGGTGGTTGGGGCGACGGTCCCGAGGCCGGCGGCGCAGAAGAAGAACGCGGCGGCGGTTGAGAGAGTGAGTGTCTTCAGCATTGGGTGAACTCCTAGGGGAGGCAGAATACCAGAAAGAAGCGACGAAGCGACGGAGGGGCGGAGTGGCGGGAAGGAAAGGCAGCGGAAGCAGGCGGCCACGGATTGCACGGATGAAGAAGGAATCAAGGGAAGAGCGGGATCAAGGGATCAAGAGAAGAAAGAGGAGGAGGCAGGAGGCAGGAGGCAAGAGCCGCGGAACAAAGATCATGTCCCGGGTTTCTTGGGCTGGAGGAGAACCGCGAGGATGATGATGATGCCCTTGACGAAGTCGCGGTAGTAGTTGGGCACATCGAGCATGCTGAGCATGTTGTTGACGACTCCGAGGATGAGCACGCCGATGACGGTTCCCCAGACGCGGCCCGCGCCGCCCTGCAGGCGTGTTCCGCCGATGACGACCGCCGCGATCGCGTCGAGCTCGTAGAAGAGGCCGGTCTGGGAACTGGAGATCGAGTTCTGACGGCTGGAGACGAGGAGCGCGGCGACGCCGCAGCAGAGGCCGCAGATGGCGTACGAAGCGGCGGTGGTTGTGGCGATGGGCACGCCGGCATAGCGCGCGGCCTGGGTGTTGTCGCCGATGGCGTAGACGCGGCGGCCAAAGACGGTGCGGGAGAGGACAAGGTGGGCGATGATGGCGAGCCCGAAGAAGACCAGGATGCTGACGCGGATGGGGAGGACATCGCCGTCGATTCCGATGCCGGGGATGGGGATCGTCGCGGAGCCGATCTGGCGGTAGGCCGAGACTGCGGAGCGGATCTCGCTGCCTTCCCACGGCGCGACGACGAGGGAGCGGTACATCGCGAGCGTGCCGAGCGTGGCGACGAACGCGGCGATGCGGCCCTTGGCGATGAGGATGCCG
Source organism: Phycisphaerales bacterium (assembly GCA_038247555.1). Taxonomy (GTDB): domain Bacteria; phylum Planctomycetota; class Phycisphaerae; order Phycisphaerales; family UBA1924; genus JAHBXL01. The sequence continues at coordinate 19,900 of JBBRUT010000022.1, forward strand.
TTGAAGAGCCCCAGGAGCGTGCCGCCGCAGAGGCAGATGGCGACGGCGGCGACGATGCCGAGGGCTGTTCGCTGATCTTCCCCGGGCGCACCGGCGGCAAGGTTCATGTAGTGGATGGCAACGCCGCCGGTGAGGGCGACCATCGCGCCCACGGAGAGATCGATGCCGCCCAGGAGGATGACGAACGTCATGCCGATGGCGACGATGCCGACGAAGCTGGCCTGGCCAAGGAGGTTGTTGAAGTTGGCGGCGGTGAGGAAGACGCGGCTGTCAGGCTCGACGCGGAGGAACTCGACGAGCGCGGTGCCGAGGATGAGGGCGATGAGCGCGGCCAGCGGGCCGAAGCGTTCGAGGGTTCGGGTGAGGCGGGGGGAGAGGGGCATGGCCGGGATGGTACGGGAAACATGGCAGTCAAGCAGTGCTCCAAAGGCAACAAAACAGCAGAACAGCAGAGCAGCAAATCGAGGCAGAGGCATGGGTTGAAGCGAGGAATGTGGCCGCGGTCAGGCGATTATCTCCGTCGCTTCTGATTCATTGTGGCCCGTAGTCGCGTACGCTGTGCGTTCTCGATGCAGCAAGCCCGGCACAGAGTGCCGGTCCACCAGGAAGCCGATGGCCGACCCCCGCGAAACACCGGCGATGCGTCAGTACTACCGCTTCAAGCGGCAGCACCCGGATTGTCTGTTGCTGTTCCGGATCGGGGACTTCTACGAGACGTTCGATGATGATGCGGTGACGATCAGCAAGGCCGCGGGGCTGACACTGACGCAGCGGACCGAGGGTGTGCCGATGGCGGGCATGCCGTTCCATCAGCTTGAGACGTATCTGCGGAGGCTGATCGACAAGGGGTATCGGGTTGCGGTGGCGGACCAGGTGGAGGATGCCGCGGAAGCGAAGGCGCGGCAGGCGGGGTTGGGTGGGGGAGGGGGCAGCGGGTCGGCGGTGATTGATCGCGCGATCTCGCGGATTGTGACGCCCGGGACGCTCGTGGATGAGACGCTGCTTGCGCCGGATGCGGCGTGCGCGCTCGCGAGCGTGTGCTTTCTGGATGCAGGCGATGCGCCGGATGGGCGCATTGCGGTCGCGGTGGCGGAGTTGAGCACGGGGCGGTTTGTGGTGCTGGAGTGCTTGGCGGGCGCGCTGGTCGATGAGCTTGCGCGGCGGCAGGTGAGCGAGTTGCTCTTCGCGCAGACGGCGGATGGGAAAACTCCGCCGCGGGTGAAGAGTGTCCTGGAGGGGCTGGGGCTTGCCGGGACGCCGCAGCCGTCGTGGCACTTCCGGGCGGAAGAATCGCTGGAGGCGGTGCTTGGGCAGTATGGCGTGGCGACGCTGGATGGGTTCGGGCTTCGGCGCGATGACCCGGTGATCGCGCCGGCGGGGGCGTTGATTCGGTATCTGCGGCAGACGCAGGGTGGGGCGTCGCAGGAAGACGGAGCAGAGAGCGCGGCAGGAAGCACCGGCGGAAGTGGCGCGGGGGGAACGAAGGGAACTTCAACCGGCAAGAAGCGCAGCGTGCCCACGCTGGCCCATCTTCAACCGCCGCGGCGTGAAGCCACGAGCGGTTGGCTGCATCTGGATGCGACCGCGCTGCGGGCGCTGGAAGTACTTGGGACGATGCGGGCGGATGTGGGCAGGGTGGGGCAGTTTGAGGGCGTTGCGGGCGACGGCTCGCTAGTGGGCGTGTTTGGCGGTGTGGGCGGGAGCAGCGGGGGGGGGTGCCGGACGGCGATGGGGAAGCGGCTGCTGCGAGATTGGCTGTGCAGGCCGCTGTGCGACCTTGAGCGCATCGAGGGGCGGCAGTCGTGCGTGGCGACGCTGATCAGCGATCGCCGCGCGGCGGGGGAGCTTGGGGAATCGCTGAGCGCGGTGCAGGACGTCTCGCGCATGGCGGCGCGGATTGCGCTGGCGCGCGCGACGCCGCGGGATGTGGTGGGGCTGGGCAGATCGGTCGGGCAGGTGCGGGTGGTTGCCGATTCGCTCGAGAACGCGCCGGCGTTTGCGGGGCAGCTCGCCTCGCTGCGGAAGATCGAGGGAGAACTGGCAGAACTTGCAGGGAAGATCGCCGCGGCGTGTGTGGAATCGCCGCCGGCGCATCTGCGCGAGGGCGGTCTGGTGCGGGATGGTGTCGATGCGGAACTGGATGAGGCGCGGCTGCTGCAGCGCGACAGCGCGCTGTGGATGGCGGAGTATCAGAAGACGCTCATCCAGACGCACGACCTGCCGAGCCTGAAGGTCGGGTACAACAAAGTCTTCGGGTATTACATCGAGCTCCCGGCGGCGCAGTCGAAGCGTGCGCCGGCGGAGTTCACGCGCAAGCAGACACTGAAGAACGCGGAGCGGTTCATCACACCGGAGCTGCGGGAGTTTGAGCGGAAGGTGACGACGGCGGAGACGCGGGCGCTGGCGCGAGAACTGGCGATCTTTGAGTCGTTGTGCGCGGCCGCGGCGGGGTTGATCCCGCAGATCGCGATGTTCGCCGACACGGTTGCGGAACTGGATGTGCTGCTGTGCTTTGCGGATAAGGCGGCGCGGCGGGGCTGGGCGCGGCCGGAGATCGTGGAGGAGCCGACGCTGCGGATCATCCAGGGTCGGCACCCGGTGCTGGATGAACTGCTCGAGGGGAGCGGCGGCGGGTTTGTGCCCAACGATGTGGAGCTTGGAAAGCAGGTTGGGTTGCAGACTGGTAGTGCTGAGGGTGAGGGGGCGAAGGAGAGCGCCGGCGCAGATGAAGCCAGCGGTGATACAAGCAGCGCGACGCTCGCGCTGATCACCGGGCCCAACATGGCGGGCAAGAGCACGTTCATCCGCCAGACCGCGCTGCTGGTGCTGCTAGCGCACTGCGGGAGTTATGTACCGGCCGCGGGCGCGACGATCGGGCTGACGGATCGCATCTTTACGCGGGTGGGGGCGGATGATGCGCTGCACGCGGGGCAGAGCACGTTCATGGTCGAGATGACCGAGACGGCGCGGATCCTGCATCACGCGACCGCGCGGAGCCTGGTGGTGCTCGATGAGATCGGCCGCGGCACGTCAACGCTGGACGGCCTAAGCCTGGCGTGGGCGATCGCTGAGACGCTGGCCGGGGGAGCAAACGCACCTGGCCCGCGGACGCTGTTTGCGACTCACTATCACGAACTGACGCGGCTGGAAGAACTGATGCCGGGGCGCGTGCGAAACCTGCATGTGTCGGTGCGCGAGTGGGGGGATGAGATCGTGTTCCTGCACCGGATTCTGCCGGGGAAGACGGACCGGTCGTACGGCATTCACGTTGCGAAGTTGGCGGGAATGCCGGCGGGGACGGTGGCGCGGGCGCGCGAGGTGCTGGAATCGCTGGCGGTGCATCAGGCGGAGGGAGTGGTGGAGGCCGATAGTGCAGGCGGTGCATCTGCGCCCGCGCAAGGCGACGACTCGCGGGGCAGCGAATCCACTGGCAAATCACGCCGCGGCAAGCGTGCGGATCCCTCTCGCATTCCACCGCCTGGCCGGACGGACCAGCTCGCCCTCTTCACGCAGTTTGTGAACCATCCGGCTGTCGATCAACTCCGCGAGGTGAAGTTGGAGGCGCTGACGCCGCTGGAGGCGTTTGACACGCTGCGGAAGTTGAAGGGGATGGCGGGGGAGTAAGAGGCGCATTCCGATGAATCCCCTGAAGACCTACGACTACCTCGTCCTCGCCCGCCAGAAGATCCTCGACTGGTCGCGGCCGCTCTCGGTAGAGCAGCACACGCAGGTGTTTCCGATCGGCCTCGGCACGCTCGCGCGGACGCTGACGCACATCATGATCTGCGAGTGGTTCTACATCCAGCGGATGCAGGGCCTCGCAGTACCGCCCTACAAGGACTGGCCGATTCAGGATGAAACGCCGCCGCGGCTCGAAGAGATAGAGAAATGGTGGCACGAGCAGGAGCCGCGGACGCGGGCAGCAATCGATGCAGTCGAGCGCGCGGGCGAATGGAGTACCGTGATCACGTACATGACCCAGCGCGATGACGGCAGACGAGTCGAGATCAGCGCGACCAAGGGGGACATCTTCACGCAGCTCGTGCTGCACGAAGTGCACCACCGCGCGCAGGTAATGAACATCCTGCGGCAGCTTGGGGTGAAGCTCGACGACATCGATTACAACGCGATGATGTATACACGGCGGGAACTGGACTGATCAGAGCCGGATCGCGATGATCACCGCCGCGGCGGACCAGATGACGCAGCCGGTGACAAACATGATCTGGTCGATCGCGATGGCCCTGGTATCACCCCAGACGGAGCGGATGGCTTTCATGGATCGCCACGCAAGAAAGCCGAAGAAGAGACACGTCATGGCGCAAACGGACCAACGCGTCAGTTCGCTCGGCCAGAGTTTGATCGATATCGCGAGCGGAACGAGGAAGATGTGCCCACAGATGACGATGCCCAGAAGCGCCAAAAGTGCAAGCAGTACGATGAGCAGCGTCCGAACGCAATCGGGAGAACGCGAGAGCAGCTGATGCAGCATCCGTGACCAGATCTTCACACAGCTATCGTACGGCGCGGTATGCTGCGGGGATGAAGGTCAATATTCTCGCTGTCGTCATGATGATTGGTGTTGTGATCGACGCAGCGGCAGTACGTGCCGCCGCGGCCGGGCCTGTCGAGACGGTGCACGAGGTGGCGGTCGGGGGCGGCGGCACGCTGACGGTGACGTATAACGCTCCGGAGGGTGTCGCGCTGGATGCGCCAGCGCGGGTGCTCATCGTGTTTCCGCCGGGCGGGCAGACGCCGGAGCTTGAGCGGCTGATGCGGTCGATGTTTGCGGCGGAGGCGACGCGGCGAGGATGGGTGGTGGTTACGCCGCGGCCGCCGAAGGGAAAGCTTTTTCCGAGGGCGACGAAGGAGTTGTTTCCGGCGCTGCTGGAGGAGATGGACAAAGCGGTTCGCGCGGCGGACGGGCGGTATCACGTTGCTGGGCCGAGCAATGGCGGGATGAGCGCGTTTGCGTTTGCGGCGATGTATCCGGAGCGGACGGCGAGCGTGATGGGGTTCCCGGGCGCGCTGCCGGTGCGAACGGATGAGCGTGCGTTTGGGCAGAAGCTCAAGGACGTACCGATCCGCATGTGGGTCGGTGAGCAGGATGACTTTACGTGGCGGCGCTCGATGGAGGCGGTGGAGACGTTTGGAAAGAAGTATGGGCTGGATGTGGTGGCGACGAGCGTGAACGGGCAGGGGCATGTGATTCAGAGTCTGAGCGGAGCGGACATCATGAACGAGCTGGAGAAGGTGGCGGCGAAGGCTCCGGAGCCGATGAGCGCGGCGCAGCGGGAGGTGCTTGCGCTGCTGGATGCCCTCCACGCCGCGGCGTCAAAGGCCGATGGCAATGCGTACTTCGCGCTGTACGCACCCGAAGCGGTGTTCATCGGCACCGATGCGGGTGAGCGATGGACCAAGGAAGAGTTCCGGGCGTACGCCGCGCCGTACTTCTCGCAGGGGAAGGGCTGGACCTATGTGCCGCGGCCGGGGACGCGGCACGTGACGCTGCTGCCCGATACACAGGGGCGCGTGGGTTTCTTCGAGGAACTCCTGGACAGCGAGAAGTATGGCACATGCCGCGGGACTGGCGTTGTCAGGATGATCGGCGGGGAGTGGAAGGTCTGCCAGTATCACCTGACGTTCCCGGTACCCAATGACATGGCCCAGCGCGTGACGGGGGAGATCAAGGCGTGGGAACGTGGTGTTCGCTGATCTCGCTGCCTGGGTTGAAGGTGCCGACGGCGTTTAGATTGCGGACAACTTCGCCCATCTATCGCGTGGTTCGCGGGGTGTCCGTAAGCGGGGGGCGGGTTTGCGAAGCAGGAGTTGGGGCTGCTGCGTGCTTCGCGGCATCTTCGAGCCCAAGCCCAACACCTCCGTCAACAAAGAACCCCGGCACGGGCCGGGGCTTGTAGTAAACAGGGTTGAGTGAGGCGTCAGCTTTGCTTCGTTATCGAGCCGAAGCTCGATGCCACGCGCCGATCACGCGGTTTCCTTCCGCTTCACGCGGAGGTCGGCCAGGCGGCGGGGGCTGTAGACATCCGCCTCATCCATGAAGTACTCCGCGCCGCGGTTGTCGACCTCGGGCAGGTCGTACATCAGGCCCATCATGATCTCTTCCATGACGGCGCGGAGGGCGCGGGCACCCGTGTCGCGCGACAGAGCCTTGCGGGCGATGGCGCGCATCGCCGCGGGCGTGAAGCTCAGCTTGGCGTTCTCGATCGCGAAGAGGTGCTGATACTGCCGCATGATCGCGTTCTTGGGCTCGGTGAGGACGTTGATCATCGCGTCCTCGGTGAGCGGCATGAGCGGGGCGATGACCGGCAGGCGGCCGATCAACTCGGGGATCATGCCGAACTCGATGACATCGTCGGGTGTGACCTGGCTGAGCACCGCGGCCCGCTCGGCCTCCTCGTTGGGGAGGTCGCCGTGGATGCCAAAGCCGATGCGCTTCTTGCCGATGCGGCGGCGGATGATCTCTTCGATCCCGACGAACGTGCCGCCGCAGATGAACAGGATGTGCGACGTGTCCATCTGGATGTACTGCTGCTCGGGGTGCTTGCGTCCGCCCTGGGGGGGGACGTTCGCGACGGTGCCCTCAAGCATCTTGAGCAGCGACTGCTGCACACCCTCGCCCGAGACGTCGCGCGTGATCGAGACGTTGTGCGAGGTCTTGCCGATCTTGTCGATCTCGTCGATGTAGATGATGCCGCGCTGAGCCGCTTCAAGATCAAAATCCGCGGCCTGCAGCAGCTTGAGCAGCAGGTTCTCGACATCCTCGCCGACGTAGCCGGCCTCGGTGAGCGTTGTCGCATCGCCGATGGCGAAGGGCACGTTCAGCACGCGGGCGAGCGTGCGGGCCAGCAGCGTCTTGCCGCAGCCCGTGGGTCCCATGAGCAGGACGTTGCTCTTGTCGAGCTCGATCGGATTCTCTTCCTTCTCAGAGTGCAGCAGACGCTTGTAGTGCGTATGCACAGCGACCGAGAGGGCTCGCTTGGCCTGCTCCTGCCCGATCACGTAGGTGTCGAGGTATTCCTTGAGCGAGCGGGGCGTGGGGATCGTCTGGAACATCGCGCCCGCGGATGAGACACGGCGACGCTCCTGCTTGAAGATGTTCTGGCAGAGGTCGGTGCAGTTGGCGCAAATGTAAACATCCGACGGGCCTTCGACCATGGGGCCGACATCGCGGCTGGTCTTGCCGCAGAACGAGCAGGTCGTGACCTTCCGGCCGCGGAAGCCAGAATCGCCGCTGCCTCCCCCGCTGCCCGAGTTTCCGCCGCCTCCGCCAGCCCCACCGCCGGATCGAGAACCGCCACCCCCGCTTCCAGTACCGGAACCGAAGTCAGAGGGAGGAAGTCCGTCGCGTGTGCCCTTGGCCATAAAGAAACGCCTCGTGGAAAAGAAGCCGCGGGCACGCCGCGGTATAGGTGCGAACAACAATGCCAACAGCCTTCTATCGGCGGATGGCTCCGTGCCCTGCACTCCCTGAGTCGTGGGAAAACTGCTCGTTCTCACGCTTTCGGGAGCATCAAGGGCGGTGATCTCGGCATTGTACGTCCGAGGATGATCGCCGCAGCGTGCTGCGCAGAAATGGCCTGCACAGAAATGGGGCAACGCCCGAATAGACAGGACACCCCGTACTGGTGGGATGGATTGACTATCGGAGGTCAGCTTGGTGGTTTACGGTCGTAAGGACTTTGCTTGCCGGCAGGAGGGGGAGTTGGCGGTGGCGAGGGGCGTGAAGGAGGCGCGGGGAGCGGTGCGCCGGTGAGATCGAAGCCGGGTCTGGCGCGGACTTCGCCAGGAGCGGCCCGCCGCGACGGCGCGGGTTTCTCGGACGCTGTCTTCGCCGACTTGGGCGGAACAATCCGGTTGGCGACATTGATCGTGAGCGCTTTGCGCGCCGCGTCATATTCCTCGGTGGTGAGTTCGCCAGACTTGTGCATGCGTCGCAGCTCGCCGAGCATGGAGGACACCTGCTCGGCGTCCTTGGCGAGAAGGCGCTTGCGGATCAGGAGGATGGCGATCCCGAGGATGAGCACCGCGACAATGAGCGCGCCAACCCACACGAGCACGTCGACCGAGGTTGACGCCCCGGAGTTCGGCTTGGGAGTCACCTGCGCGATCATCATCAACGCCAGCCCCCGGCGACGATCTCTTCACGGATGGCGCCGAGGACCTTGGGTTCGACATACGCGTCGAGCAGGTCGTGTGCCGCGGTGCGCAGCTCGGTGAGGAGCGCAGGGAGCGCGGCGACATCGGCAAAGGGACCGAAGCGGCGGACGATGAGGTAGAGGCTGATGGGCTGGTCGGGGCCGCGGGAGGGGGACTCTTCGACGCCGTCCGATCCTGCGGTCTGCGCACGGCGGGAAGAGCGGGTCTTCACCTCGATGTGCGCCTGCAGGTCATTGGTGTCGTTGAGCGCAACGCCGAAGATGGGCTGGCAGTCGACGGGCCGGAAGGTCATGGGGCGCGATCCGCCGCCGTTACGGCCGGATTGGCTTGTGCCGGTAGCGAGCTCGGCCATCGGCGTTCCGGCCATCAGCGCGTTACAGATGATCGCGTCGTGGTTGCCGGTCGCGGCGAGATCAAACCCCAGCAGGATCTCGATGCTCTCAATGTCGAGCGCGCTGATATCGAGGTAGTAGGGGGCGGATTCGATCACCGCGGCGTGAAGGGCGTAGGCGTGGTCCCACTCGCGCGGGCAGACACTCCCGGCGCGGACGCTGGTGCGACGGACGGCGACCCATTCCTGCCACGCGCCGGAATCGGGGGAATCGGCCGAGGCGGAGTCAGATTCGAGCGCGAGTTCGTTCTGATATCGGCGGAACTGCGAGAGCGGGGGGCGCTGCCTTCTGAGACGATCGAACAGACCGAGCACGGTTTCGCGCTTGGTCGGGAGATCCATCTTGAGGTTCACGCGCAGATTGACGTAGTACGCTGCGCAGGATGAGGCAAAACGGATAGGCATACCCAGGCTCCCCGTCGGTCGGCGCGAAGTGTACCGGCATCGGGCGGGCTTATCCGTGACATTGTCAATGCCTGGGCGAAGCGGGGACAGTGGCCGGGACTTCGCCGGCACCGGAATCGACGGTTTCGGCCCGGTTCTTACGGTGCTTGCGAAGCTTGGCCTGAACCCGGTCCTTGTCAGGAAGACGGATATCGCGTGCCAGACCAAAGAGCGACATCACTCGAATGAGCATGTAGCTGAAGTCGATCTCCCACCAGCGCAGCCCATGGCGGGCGCTGGTCGGGAAGGCGTGATGGTTGTTGTGCCAGCCTTCACCCAGGCCGAGGATGCCGACGATGGGATTGTTGCGGCTTTCATCGCCGCAGGCGAACGGCCGCCATCCCCAGAGGTGGCAGACGGAGTTCACACTCCAGGTGATGTGGTGGATGATCAGGATGCGGATCAGGCCACCCCAGAGGAAGCCCAGGAGCACGCCCGTCCAGGAGAGGGTGAGCAATCCGCCCAGTACAGCGGGGATGACTAGCCCGAGGAACACCCACAGCAGGAAGTGCTTGTTCGCGGCGACGATCACCCGGTCCTCACGCAGATCGCGGGTATAGCGTCCGAGTCCGCGCTGATGGCCGGCGAACAGCCAGCCCACGTGCGCGTGATACGCGCCGCGGAGCGTTGCGATGAAGCCCTCGCCCCATGAACCGTCGGGGCCCATGTGGGGGGAATGCGGATCACCCTCGCAGTCGGAGTGCTGGTGGTGGCGGCGGTGAGCGCCGCACCATTCGATGACGGGACCCTGGACAGCCATTGAGCCCGCCGCGGCGAAGGCATAGCGAAGTGGGGCGGGGGTGCTGAAGGACCGGTGGGTGCACAGGCGGTGGAAGCCGACGGTGATGCCAAAGCCGCTGATGAGCGACATCCCGGCCATGATGGCCAGATGGATCCAGTTGAAGGCGGTGCCCCACAGCAGGACCATCGCGACGATCAGGCCTGCGATCGGGACGAGGACCGCCCCGAGGTTGATCATCCTCAGCCGATGGTCGGCGAGACTGATTGCAGAGTTCTCGTCGTCGTGGGCGTCTGCCAGTCGACGACGGGTGCGTGCGGAGGGTTTGGCTTCGATGTCAGGAACCGGATGGGCTTCAAGCTCAACGTGCATAGGTATCCCGGCTTGTGCAGCCTTTCGCATCCTGTTGCTCACTCGGCAGGCCCACGGTTTCATACCGGTGGCCGCATCCTTGGCCGAAGGCAGGACGCAGAGGAACCGAAAAGACTGCAACCGGTTCCTAGAGCCCTACCCGTAGAAGTCTAGTAGGTTCAATCGGGTAGTGATGTCCGAATCGCTGAGATTCCGGGGTATTGAGAGCGATTCGAGATGAATTAAAGCGGTGTCACCATGAATCAGGCAACCTGATCGAGTCATCCTGGCAGCAGCCACGTCACCAGGGTGTCCGTGTCGGCCAGATCGGGCGCGACGCGGTCGGCTCCCGCGGCCGCAAGAGCCTCCTGACTGAACATGCCTGTTGCCACGGCGAGCACGCGGAGGCCATTGACCTTCGCGCAGCGGATGTCGTGGGGCGTGTCGCCGATGATGGCACATCGGCCCGGCTCCGCGTCGCGGCCGAATCGCTCGCGATATCGACGCAGCGCGACCGGGGGAAGGTGGGCGCGGTCGGGCGGAGTGTGCGGCGACTCATCGCCCCATGCGGAAATGGGGAACCGGTCGGGATCGATTCCGCAGGCGCGGAGTTTGAGCGACCCGGTGTCCTGATAGTTTCCTGTGAGCAGGCCGAGCGCTGCGCGTGATTCGAGGGCGTCGATCAACTCGTTGACCCCGGGGAGCGCGCGAGCTCCGGTCGCTGTCGGCAACTTGAGCGTGAGGTGCTTGCGATAGCCGTCACGCAGCGCGAGCATGTTCGCCAGGCTTGGTTCCTGACCGTTGGCCAGGAGCAGATCGTGGACGATGAGCGGATCGAGTCTGCCCGCGTACTCAACGCCGGTGGAGTCAAAGCCCGGGCCGAAGCACTCGCGGCCGGCTTCTTCCATCGCCCGGATGCCGACACCGCTGGTGGAGATGAGTGTCGCGTCGATATCAAAGAGGAGGAGGTGCATGGGATATTGGAAGTGGGAAGTGGGAAGTGGGAGAGAGGAGCGAGGGGCAAACAGACGGGGGCAGGGAACCGAGAACTAGCCACTGATCCGGAACGGGGTATCTGCACCGATCTCGGCAAGGTCGAGACGATCGACGCGGGTGATGTTCTGCCCCACTTTGTCGGAGATGCGTGTAATCAGGAGATCCACCGTGCTGGCTTGGCCCTGCGCTTCGAGCAGGACTGAGCCGTCGGGCTCATTGCGGACAAAGCCCAGGAGCTGGAGCCCGCGGGCGCAGTGAACGGCGGTCGCGCGGAAGCCCACGCCCTGAACCCGCCCCTGAAAACGGATCTGCAGTCGCATCAGCGGGGAGGATAGGTGGTCGGGGGTGTGGGATTGCGCGGGCTATCGGACCTACGACGCCGGAACTTGGCGAGAATGATGGGTCTTTGCTGCGCGGGATTGACCGGCCAAACTCCTGTGCTACCTTTTTCAAGTCTGGGAAGGTCGCTCAACCCAGGATCCATCGGGCCAGATACGGCGTCCGTGCCGACCATCTTCCGGGACCACACTTTCTGAGCGGCCGACTCGCGACACCTTCCCGACTCCCGGCTCTTTCAGAGCCGCGGAGGTATCGCGGCGTCAGCGTCGCTGTTCGTGTTCCTCGGGCCGGTGATTGTGAGACCCAAGCACCTTCGAAAGTTTCTGGATCTCGTGTGGACCGTGTGTGCTCACCGTGTTGTGGCGCCATCGGCGATCTGCGAAGTGCTTGGTTTGTAAAAGCATGACGACCTTCCCAAGATCGGTCAGCTCGAATGACGACAAGCGCCGCGTCCTTGAGGCGACGGACATCGTGCGCCTGATCGGCGAGCAGCTTGCGCTGAAATCCAAGGGCCGCGAGTATCTCGGGCTGTGCCCGTTTCACAACGATCACAAGCCGTCCATGACGGTGGTGCCGCAGAAGCAGATCTTTCATTGCTTCTCGTGCGGCGCGGGCGGCGATGCCCTGCGGTTCGTCATGGACTACCACAAGATGTCCTTCCGCGAGGCCTTGCAGCACCTGGCCGACCGCGCGGGGATCAAGCTCACACCCTGGCGGCCGACGGGGGCGATGGGCACGGGCGCCAACGGCGGCGAGGAAGAGAGCGAGCAGACTCCGCGGTCGGCGATGCTTGGGGCCAACCAGACGTCCTGCGACTTCTTCCGGGCGATCCTGAACCACGAGGAACATGGCCGCGCCGCACGCGAGGTCATCGCCAAGCGCGGTGTTTCCGCCGAGATGGTCGAGCTCTTCGGGCTTGGCGCTGCGCCCGACAAGTGGGACGGCCTGCTGCTGACCGTTCAGCGGAAGAACGTTGACCTCGCCGCGTATCGCGCGGCGGGACTTTTCAAGGCTCGCGATGCGGGCGGGCTGTATGACGCGTTCCGGAACCGCTTGATGTTCCCGATCCACGATCAGATCGGTCGCGTTGTCGGGTTCGGCGCCCGCCGGCTTCGCGATGAGGATGACCCGAAGTATCTGAACTCCTCGGAGTCGGCGATCTTCGACAAGAGCACGACGCTGTACGGCCTGCATCAGGCGGCGCAGGCGATCCGCACGGGTCGCGTGGCCGTGGTGGTGGAGGGGTACATGGACGCGATCGCCTGCCATCAGGCGGGCGTGCGGAATGCGGTTGCAACGCTGGGCACCGCGCTCACTGTCGGCAACGCCCGGGTGCTGCGAAGGCTGTGCGATTCGGTGATCCTGCTGTTTGACGGCGATGTCGCGGGAATGAAGGCCGCGGAGCGCGCCGTCGAGGTCTTCTTCGCCGAGCCGATCGATGTGCGGATCGCGATCCTCGCGCCCCACACCGATGCGAAGGACCCGGATGAACTGCTCAAGCGCGAGGGCGGGCGCGAGGTGCTCGACCGCGTGTTCGCCGCCGCGGTTGACCCGCTGGACCTCCTGTTCGCGCGGATGCGGGCTACGGTTGAGGGCCAGGGACTTGCCACGCGTGCGCGGCTGATCGATGAGTTCACGACGCGGCTGGTGTCGCTGGGGCTCTCGGTCGTCGAGCCGGTGCGGTATCAACTGATCGTGAAGCGCGTCGCGGAGGTCGCGGGTGTCGATTGGCAGACGATCGCCCAGTCGCTGTCGCAGAAGGTGATGCGCAGCCGGGCGCGTGTGGCCGCCGCGGCGGATATTCCTGGAAACGATCAGAACTCCGCCGCCCCGAAGCGCACAAGCATCAGCAAGCTGTCTGCGCAGGAGCACCTGCTGGGCTGCCTGCTCTGCGATGCGGGTCTGTGGCTGCGGTTCAAGGATGAAGAGTGGGAAGCGGTCACGCCCGATGCATTCCCCCCCGGCCCGGCGCAGCGCGTGGCGGAAGTCATGGCGGACCTGCGACTGAATGAAGAGCCCGCGACACTCAACGCCGTGCTGGCGATGATCGAGGATGCCGACACCCAGCGCTACGCCACCCACATCGCCGCGGAGATCGACCGGATCACCGGTGGCGGCAGTGAACTGCTCGTGCAGCACTTTGCCGAGCGGCTGCGCGAGGTGCTGCTGCAGCGGACAGTGCGGAGGGCCCCGCCTTCGTCGGGCGGCCCGCGCGGCGTGGAGCAGGCGGGGGATGACTGGATACAGGCGGTCCTGCGTCAACGTGAGTTGCGGGCGTCATTGGGGCATGACACGACGCGCATGCCCCGGCCCACGGGTTGATGCGTGCAAGTCGATTCGCGGCGAAAAGTGGATTGCGGAGTTGTTGAAACTGGTTTCGCGGGATACGAATCAAGTGGAGGAAGTCTCGAACGGGTCGGAAAGTACGAGGGGCAAGTCATTCGCCCCGAGTCCATTGCGTACATACCTATGGGATCGTGAGCCGGCTGCGTGCACTCCACGTTTTGAGAACGTGTCGCCGGCGACTTGCGGGCTGCCGCGGAGGCAATGCGGCGTGCAGGAGGCAATCGTGGTGCAAGGTCTTCATCCGTGTATCGAGAACATGATCAGTGTCTGTGCCCAGCGAGGCTGGCTTTCGTATGAGGAGTTGAACAACACGCTCCCGGATGAGTGGGTCGATCCGGATCGGCTGCACGAGCTGCTGGTGCTGATCGATGCTCGCGGGGTCGAGCTGATCGACGAGATGGAGTATCGCGCGCGCTGCTGGCGCGAGTCGCGCAAGAAGGGCGGCGAGCAGGCGGTCGCGGCCTCGGGGCTGACGAAGGCCAATCGCGCGATGACCGTCGCGGGGGGCGAGCGGAACCTGCCGCGGAACTGGAGCGCGCCGCCCGCATCGGCCGCGGCCAAGGGCGCGGCGGGGATCGAGGAAGAGATCGTCGACGACGAGACACTGCAGCGCGACCTTCAGGAAGCGCTGGCGGCCGAGGGCAACAGTCGGATCGATGACCCGATCCGCATGTACCTCTCGCAGATGGGATCGATCCCGCTGCTTACGCGGGATGAAGAGATCCGCCTTGCCAAGAAGATCGAGACCACCCGGATGATCTTCCGGCGGCGATGTCTCGAATCCGATTATCTGGTGGGCCAGGCGGTGGGCCTGCTTCGCCAGGTGCACTCGGGCGAGCTGCCGTTTGATCGCACGATGCGCATCTCGACGGCCGAAGACAACGCCAAGGACCGCATCACGAAGCGGATTCCCTACAACCTCAAGACTCTCGACAAGCTGCTCGAGCTCAACCGCCAGGATTGGGACCGGCTGCAGACGCTGGAGCGCGAGTCGGAAGGTGCACTGGAGATCATCGAGCGGATGTGCACGCGCCGGCGGAAGATGGCCGCGCTGACCGAGGAGCTGAGCCTGCGGACGGGCCGCATCATTCCGCTGATGCGGAAGCTACGCAGCATCAGCAAGAAGATGACCGAGATCGAATCGGAGCTGAAGAAGGCCGAGAAGTCCCCCAAGCGCTACGACGCCGAGGATGTCGAAGTCCTCAAGGAAGAGCTCTCGGGCCTGCGATCGCTGGTGCTCGAGGAGCCCATCGACCTTGCCCGCCGCGTGCGCGATATCGATGCGGTGTTCTGGGAGTATGAGCAGGCCAAGCGCGATCTGTCGGGCGGCAACCTCCGGCTGGTGGTATCGATCGCCAAGAAGTATCGCAACCGCGGCCTGCCGTTTCTGGATGTCATCCAGGAGGGCAACACCGGCCTCATGCGCGCTGTCGACAAGTACGAGTACAAGCGCGGCTACAAGTTCAGCACCTACGCCACATGGTGGATCCGCCAGGCGATCACCCGGGCGATCGCCGATCATGCGCGGACGATCCGCATCCCCGTGCACATGATCGAGACGATCGGTAAGATCCGCGGCATCCAGAAGGCGATGCTCCAGGAAACCGGGCGCGAGCCGAC
>JBBRUT010000023.1:0-35213 GCA_038247555.1 Phycisphaerales bacterium
CTGCAGGAGCTGCGTGACAATGTCCCCGGCGGGGAAGAAGACCACCCGCTGTGCGGACAGATCATGGGGAGCGACCCAGATGAGATGGCCGCCGCGGCCGTCAAGATGATCGAGCAGGGTTCACGCGGGCGGCGGGCGTACCGCGAGATGGCCTATGGAGAGAGCGGAGAACTGCCCAGGGTGGGCGCGTTCCTGGAGGAAGCTGAGCACCTGTTGTGCGGGGAAGACCAGGAAGCACCAGATCAGCAGAGCAGCCGATCAGTCGTCAATGCAGCTTTCCCTCCGCGCCCAGAACTGCGAGCTGAGCACTCTGCTTTCAATCCACGACTCAAGTTCCAAGATCAACAAACTGCCTCACTCCCCGGCTCCCTCGATTCCTCAATCCCTTCATCTTCCTTTGCCACCATCGATGTCAATCTCGCCTGCCCGGTGAAGAAGATCAAGGCCAAGGCCCGCGGCGGCCACTGGCTGGCGGAGCCGGAAGGCGCGATCGTGATTCTCCGTGCAGTGCGGGAGGCCGTGCCGCGGGAGATCCCATGCACGCTCAAGCTGCGGCGCGCCTACGACGACACGCCGGAGATGGCCCGCAACTTCGAGCGGATCTTCGATGCGGCATATGAGCTCGGGTATGCGTGGGCCACCGTGCACGCGCGAACCGTCGAGCAGAAGTATGTCGGTCCGTCGCGCTGGACCTTCCTGAAGGATCTCGTGACGCGCCGCCCCGACCGCATCATCTTCGGCTCCGGCGATATCTGGGAGGTCGGCGACATCTTCCGCATGATTGCGTACACGGGTGTGCACGGCGTCAGCGTCGCCCGCGGCTGCATCGGCAACCCTTGGATCTTTCAGCAGGCAGCGCGACTAATTGCCGGTGATCCTCTGTGGTCGCAGCCGCCAAGAATTGCCGAGCAGCGCGATGTCCTCGAGCAGCACTTCCGTCTCAGCGTTGCCGTCAACGGCGAACTGGTCGCCTCGCGCATGATGCGGAAGTTCGGCATCCGCTTCGCGGCGCACCACCCCCGCGGCGAAGAAGTTCGCAAGCGGATGATCGGGATCAACAGCGTCGCGGATTGGCAGGCTGTGCTGGGGGAGTTCTACGGCGGTGGAGGCAGTTAAGCCTGCTTCGCACGGTCGCACCAGTCGATGACCGCAGAGATAAATGCCGCGATGTTCGGCCACTCCTCGCAAATCGACAGTGTCTCGTGATCCCAGTGCCTGACCCGGGCGTCCTCGGGAAGAAGCGGGTCGTGCTTGCGGACGGAGTACCAATCGCCCCACATCGTTCGTGCGATCACCAAGTCGTCTGTGCTCGGTCGTTCATCGGCATCCCGATCATCCTCCTCGTCGCTCAGCCAGTCGTTCCAGCTCGGCTCGGTCAAGGCAAATCCGACGAGTTCGTTAGTCGCGTGATCCTGAAACTCGAACTCGAGAGGGAGAAGCTGGGCAATCTGCTGCCAAGCACGTGGCGTGCGCTTCCACAGACGCGACATTGTTATCGCCGCAAACTGCGGATCATCTGCGGCACGGGTCCACGTTGCCGTCCCGTTCGCCAATCGACGTTCCAGAGATTCCAGAGCTTCCCCGAGTGTACGAAATGTGAGCGACGATGCGACAACAGATTGGCTCGCAATGAACGCCTCGCGCCGTGCGCGCTCCCGTACCGCTTCATCTGGCAGGTACATCGGCGGGGGAACCCGTCCCACAATGGTCCGATCCAGGATCTCGGCATGCGCTTCGCTCGAACACACGACGCAAAGCGGAGAGAGCAGAGACTTCTTCATGAGTCCTGCCTCAATGAGTACATCACAGGCAGACCTGTCGCAGCAGAGAGATCGGATCGGCCTGCCTTTGAAGCCACTGCCCTTGTCCCGATCGAAACCCCAGCCTTGGTATGCAAAGTTCGTTGGCGGCAGATGCTCACGTACGAGTCGTGGATGCCCCCCGACCCGGAAGTATGGCGGCCAGACAGCAATAAGCGATCGAATGAACGGATCTGTGAAATGGGCATCTTCTCTGACGTACTGTTGCCACACGTTGGGCTCTCCCCACCGTCTCGTCAGATCGAACTTGTCACCAATCAGCTTCGCCGTGTGTTTGGCGCTGTCGAGAAGCGGGTGGTCAAGGCCGCGACCAATGGGTTGCGTCGCATAGACCTCAAACCAAGGATCGACCCCGGGGTACACCTTGTCCTCAAGGGGTAAGAACTCCACCCCTGTCAGGCCTCTTTCACGAACAAGCTCGACAAAGCGAAGCGAGCAGACTTGTTGCCCATCTCTCCAGCCAAAGTGCTGCCCCGGGCGGGCACGCTTGGCCGACTTCCACTCGCTTGTCCCGGACAGCAAATAGAACCACTCGGAGTTCTCGAATCTTGGCTCGGGTTCCTCGACCCATGCGGCGCGCAGCCGCGCCACACGCGCTTCCTGCAACGTGCAAATCTCTTCGACGAGAGTTGGGCCTCGTGGATCGGTCACCAACAGCCTTGAAAACGCACTGGATCTCTTGAGTCGATATCGCTTGAAGAGCTCGTCAAGTGGGGGATTGGGCGCCTCGACTACGGGGAGCAGCGACCCCTCCGGCGGCCTGATGTACTGAGGGTTGAACGATTCAACGGCAAGTACGACTTTGCTTCGCGGAGGGGCGGTCCAAGTGAACATGCGACCAGTCTAACCTCAATCCCCCCGCGTCCGCCGCACCGCACTCCCGCCCACACCCTGCACCGGAGTCATCGCCCCCGCAGGCAGGCGTGTTGTCGGAACTGAGGTTGCGGAAACATCGGTTCTGTCTCCCCCACCGGTTTTGGGAGCCGCACCGATCCCTGACTCATTCGTCCGCGCCTTGTCGGGGGCGTTCTCCGGCGCGGTCGGGCCCGTCGGATACGCGATCCGCCCGTGATAAATGCTGGCCAGAGCCTTGCTCACCACTTCCACGATGATGTTCAGGTCTCGCAGCGTCAGGTCACATTCGTCAAACTGTCCATCGAGCAATCGCTTCGTGGCGATCGCGCGAACCATCGCGTCGATCCGGCTGGGTGTCGGATCCGCCATGGCGCGAGATGCGCTCTCCACCGCATCGCACAGCATGACGATCGCCGCTTCCTTCATTCGCGGCTTCGGACCGGGATAGCGATACTCCATCTCGCTGGGCGGAGCGATCACATCCATCGAGCTTGTCCCGCTGGCGGGAGACATGCGCATTGCCGTCCCGCCCCCACCACCCGCCGCGGCGAGCGCCGCCGAAGCCTCGGCCTGACGACGCGCCCGGTTGAAGAAGTACTCGACGAGCGTGGTGCCGTGATGGCTTTCGATGAAGTGCCAGATCTGGCGCGGGAGATTGAACTCTCTTGCGAGTTCCATGCCGTCTTTTACGTGTCCGACAATCACGAGCAGGCTCATCGCCGGGCTGAGCTTGTCGTGCTTGTTGATGCCCGGCGTTTGGTTCTCCACGAAGTACTCGGGCTTGTTCATCTTCCCGATGTCGTGATAGAGAGCCCCAACATACGCCAGGAGCGCATCGGCACCGATGGCATCGGCCGCGCTCTCCGCGAGACTCGCCAGGTTCAGGGAGTGGTTGTACGTGCCGGGCGCACGCTGCTGGAGCTGACGCAGAAGCGGCTGCTTCGGATCGCGAAGCTCGATCAGCGTCATCCCGGTTGTAATGTCGAACATCTTCTCGACCGTCGGAAGGATGAAGAGCGTGACGCCCGCGACGAGCAACCCGCCAAACCCAGCCAGGCCCGCGTCCATCGCGGCCTGACGTATCGCCTCAGGTGTGCCGGGAAGCTCCAGCAGACCGACCAGGAAGGTTCCCCCGGCGAGCGCAAGCCCTTCCAGCACGCCCGTGCGAATGAGCGCATCGCGATCCCGGATCTCTTTGAGTTGCCAAACCGCGACGCCGATGCCGACGATCATTATGGCGTACAGGCTCACGCTCTGATCAAGCGCCAGGCAGACAAGCACGCCGTTGAGCGCGCCAAATGCCAGCGCAACCCGGCGGTCATACGCAATCGCCAGCAGAACTGTCACAAACACCGTGGGCGCGACGCCGGTCAGCGCGATCAGCGACGGCTGCGCGACCGTTGTCCAGCACGCCACCACGACCGTAACGGCCATCAGCCCAGCCAGAGCCGCCATACGCACCACGTTCCGCCGAACCACCGAGCAGAACAGCGCGACGTACCCGGCAAGCGCGAGCCCCACGGCCAGCACCACACCCCCCACCGCCAAGCGGGGCAGCCAGTTCTGAAACGCCGTGTTGCCTTCTCTCTCTGCCTGCGTCGCGGCCTTGAAGACTGCCAGACGCGTCGGCGTCAGCACATCGCCCCGTCGAAAAATGACCTCGCGGTCCGGGTACTTTACCACGCGCTTCTGGACGGCCGCGGCGGAGAGTTCCTGCTTCGCAGTCGTCTCCTTCTGATCAAACACAAATGTGGCTCGAGGCTGAAACGAAAGCCTCGCCGCGACGACATCGAGCCCATGCCCGGTAAACCCGGAGGCCGCCGCCATCGTGCGCATTCGTTCGGAGATCTTGTCGCTCTCCACGTTCTCGATGACGTTGGATTCCACCAGTGCTACGGACCGCCCCGGCCACCTCAACTCGATCTTCGAGTTCTGCGAGACCGTCTCGAGCTGATAGGCCTGCTCATCAATAATCGGCGTTCTGGCGAGCGATTCGGCCAAGCGATTGGCACGCGTCTGCCATCGCTCGGCTCCGTTGCCCTCGGCCGCCTGCTTCAAGGCCTCCAGCCCTTCGGCTGTCAGGCCGAACTGCTGACGCAATCCCGGTTCCACACCCTCAACCGTCGCGACATCTTTCAGGGCTTTGGGAAGGTTCTCAACCGAAGTCCGCAGTTCCTCAAGCACGGCCGAGTCCGCGACGTACACCCGAGGCGCCTGCTGCCGCGCAAGATTCCGGCTCTGCTCGGTGGCGATCTCATCCACGATGTCGAAGCTTGTCCGAACCGTCCGCGTCTGCCGCATGATCCGGTCAACACCCGCCAGCGGCTGCTCCCGCGTCCACGCCGCGGTTGCTCCGACGACCAGCACGAACCCCGTCCAGATCAGGATGCCCAGAAGAAACGTCCGCGAGCGCAGCGGCCTCCGCCACCCCGCCTCCGTCAACGCGATTTCCCGCCGGAGTTCTTCCGTACGTGCGCGCGTTACTGACTTGGACGATTCTCGAGCCATTGCGTTGCCCACCCCCGAGATCCAGATCCATCCGACACAGCATCCCCCCTATTCATCGCTGCGCCAAGTCCGCCATGAATGATCCATCGGTCCGTACGTCAGGCGTTTGAATCCCCACTCCGGGTTATCGGACTGGGCGATCCAGACAAACCCCCATCCTCGCCATGAAACAAGGGAGTACCCCCTTGGGTGTGACCGTCCCCAACCGGTGCATAAGCCTCCACAATCTTCTGCACGAGCGAGTGACGAACGATGTCCTCCCGCCCGAGTTGAACCATCCCGATGCCTTTGATCCGGCGCAGCCGACGTGCCGCGTCGATCAACCCGCTTTCGCTGGGTTCGGGTAGGTCAATCTGGGTCACGTCCCCTGTAACGATCATCTTCGAGCCATGGCCCATACGGGTCAGAAACATCTGCATCTGCCCCCGGGTCGTGTTCTGCGCCTCATCGAGGATGATCGCAGCGTTGTTCAGCGTTCTGCCTCGCATGTACGCGAGGGGGATCACCTCCACTACATCGTTGAACATGAACCGCTTGATGGTGGCAAAGTCCATCATGTCGTGCAGGGCATCCAGCAGAGGCCGGAGATACGGATTGACCTTTGCCTGAAGGTCGCCGGGGAGGAACCCCAGACGCTCCCCCGCCTCGACCGCTGGCCGGCAGAGAATCAGCTTCCGCACCATCTGAGCCCGCAGCAGGTGAACCGCCGCGGCCACCGCGAGGTAAGTCTTGCCCGTGCCCGCCGGACCGATCCCAAAGCTGAGGTCGTGGTCGCGGATCACATCCAGGTAGAGCTGCTGGTTCGGCGTCTTCGCCCTGACCTGCCGCCCACCCACATACACATCCAGATGGTCATTCCACGGGGGACCGGACGCGGGAACAAACTCCGCATTGACCCCATCGTGGTCGCGGACGGGCCTCAGCATGCCAGACATTGCCTGCCCGATCAGATCGAGCACCTGCTGGCGGGAGAGGTGTTCATTTCGGCTCGCGGCGACTTCCAGCCGCTCCAGCACGCCTTTGGCCGCAGCAATCTGCTCACGCTCGCCTGCCACGACCACGCGATTCTCGCGCGCCGATACCCTCACTCCAATCGCCTCGCGAAGAAGTTTGAGGTTTCGGTCACCTAAACCCAGCATGGTGACACGTTCGGCACCCTGCGGAACTTGTATGCTGAACTCCACTCCGAGCGATCTCCCTGTGCCCCGCCTTCAATCCACTCCACGACATCCGGCCGTGACGATGATCAACATTACACCACACAGCCTCTGGCGCATCCCCCTTGTACGACGGCTCGCGGCGGCTTGTTCGGGTTGGATTAGTATATGCAGCCTCCTCCTCGTCGGTTGCGCCACCACGAGCGCACCCGATTCCCCCTTCCGGGCCGATGCCCCAACTTCCCAGCATCCCGGAGATTGGAACGACGTCGATTCGGCAGTCATCTGGGGAGTGAACAACGCTGAATGGGTCATCCACCGGCAGTGGGATGTGGATGCTCAAACGCGCCTGTATGAGCTCCGCAACTCCGAGGGGGTGTCGGCCCATCTTCGGCTGCATCGCCCGCCGGCGAACGCGATAGACCAACTCGAGATCACGGCGACGGTGGGCCCGATCGGTGACGCCGCGGCCGAACGAGAACTGATCTCCGTCGTCGCCCGGCGGCTCAACCAGCTTCATGGTGTTGAGGTTGCCCCGCTCAACTGACGGTCGAATGCTGGCTCTGCTCGCCGAACCCCACCGGCACCTCGATCCACGCCGTCGTGCCCTCGCCCCAAGTCGACTCAAGTCCGACCCGTCCCTTGAGCGCTCTTGCCGCGTGCTTGACAATGGCCAGACCCAATCCCGTGCCGCGTCGGGCAGCAGGGCCGGAGCGGGCCATATCGACCTGAAAGAACCGCTCAAACACGCGTTCCTGGTGCGCAATCGGGATCCCCATCCCCTTATCGATCACCTCAAACCTTGCCACGCCGCGGAGCGGGCGTTCTCCACCCAGCCTCCCGACTTCCTGCTCGATCATCGAGCCCAAAAGCCGAATAGTGCTTCCCTCGAACGCGAACTTGCACGCGTTCTCAACCAGGTTGCGGAGGATCAAGCTCAGCAAACGCGGATCGGTGCGGAGGCCGTGCAGATCATCATCAATATCAAACTCTATCGAGAGCTTCCGTTCTACCAGGATCGCCTCGAACTCTTGAAGCAAACCATGGCTCAGCGCCCCGAGATCCACTTCACCGATGGCAAGGGCTACATCCGGGGATTCCAGCCGCGATAGGTCGAGGAGGTCGCGCAGAAGATCCTCCAGCCGCAGGGAATGTGCCAGCACTATCCCCGCAATCCGTTCAGCCATTGCGGGATCATCGCGCACCGCATCCTTCAGTGTTTCCGCGGCCATCCGGATCGCCGAGACCGGCGTGCGGAGCTCGTGCGAGGCGTTGGCAACAAAGTCCGCTTTCACCTGGACCGCCTGATCGACCTCTGTCACATCGCGCAGGATCATCACCGCGCCAAACACGCCGGCACCCCATGCCGCCGGCACGGGGAGTGCCGAGACCTGGAGCGTGCGCTGTCCGATCGGGGTCATGATGCGCACCCGCAGCCGTCGCGTTTCCCCGCCGCGGGCCGCCTCGTGCATCTCGATCAGCTCCGACTGCGTGAAAACCTCCGCGATCGGCCGACCCACCATTCCGCCACTGCTGCCTTCACTCAGCGTTCGTGGCTTACCCATCAGCGCCTCCGCCGATCGGTTGCACAACAGCACCCGCTCGTGATTATCTGTCGCAATGAGCGGCTCATCCATGGCGTCGATGATCGCACCGAGATTGCGTGCGCTCTTTGCAGCTCCCTTGAGCTGCTCTTCCACCCGGCTCGCGAGCTTATCGAGCGCGTCGTAAGCAGGCGCAAACTCTCCAGCTTCCGACCCACGTTCGCGTGTCACCCCAACCCGTGGCCGATCACCGGGCTTCATCACATCCGCCGCGGCAATCGCGCGCACCACACGCTCGATGTCCGCGATGCGGTGCGCACGCCGACCCAGCAGCAGCGCGATCATCGCGGTGGCTACCCCCCCCCCTGTCACAAGCCCCAGGATCCGAAACCCGGCCAGCCTGTCCAGTCCATGCGTCGCCTCGACCAGCACTCCCACCACGACAACCAGCCACACCCCCGCGGAGGCTGTGGCAATCGTGCGCACGGTCGATCGCCTGAACGGCATGCTGTCCGTCTCCGTCCCGCTCCCATCCCGCGCCCCTCGGCGTGTCGGCAGCTTAATCGACCTGCGCCTCGGCCTCCGCCTCCATCGCCTCGTCGAGCGTGCCTTCGGGATTCAGGAGATACCCAACGCCCCGGACCGTGCGGATCATTCCCCCCGATTCGCCAAGCTTCTTGCGGATCGCGGCCATGTGCACATCGATCGTCCGGGCCGTGACCAGCACGCCCGGACCCATCGCGCTGTACATGAGGTCCGCGCGCCGGATCGCCTTTCCGGGCTTTCGAAGCAGCGCCGCCAGAAGCCGGAACTCCGTCAGAGTGAGCTTGATCGGCTTCCCTCCCACCCAGGCCTCATGGTTGGAAAGGTCAAGTCGTACGGGCCCGAGAGTCAGAACATCCTTTGTATCTTCCGCGGCGGATTGCGAGCGATTCCTTCGCAGCAGAGCCTCGACACGTGCGAGCAGAAGTTTCATCGAAAACGGCTTGGTGACATAGTCATCCGCGCCCACCTGCAGGCCGGCGATCTGGTCTGTTTCTTCGCCCTTGGCGGTCAGCATCAGGATCGGAATCGAAGTCGTCTTGGGATCGGTGCGGAGCAGCCGTGCAACCTGCAGGCCCGATAAGTGCGGCATCATGACGTCAAGAATCACCAGATCCGGACGCTCATCCATTGCTCGCTTCAAACCGGCATTTCCATCCGCTGCGACGTCAGCCCGGTACCCGGCCTTGCGGAGGTTGTATCCCAGCAGGTCCGCCAGGTCGGCCTCATCTTCGATGATCAGGATCCGCTTGTCGTCGCTCATGTGCTTGTCCATCCTGGACTTACGAGAAGTCCATCGGCACGATTCGGTTGCCACTGGCCCGTACAGGGCAAGCGCCATGCCTGTTGGGGCATGCGCTGTAAGTCTTTGCACAGCACCAAAGCGGGACGAAACGAGATGTGTAAATCTCCGGCAAATGTTCACGAGAGGGGTCCCGGATTGCCGACGGCCAGTAACGGAGTTTGCGTTCGCTAAGTCGGTCGAGTAGCATCCGGCGATAGATTCAGGGCCCGAAGCCGAGAGGGACAGGGCAGACACTTGGGGATCTGGGGAAGAATGGGGCGGCAGGGAGCTGCCCCGAGGTTCGGCCTTTGCGGCTCTTCGCAGGGCCTTCCGGCCTTCGCCGGCGCACGATAGGAACTTCGTGCTGCGTTCGGCGGGTCGATGACAAGTCTTTATGAGCGCAAGACTTGCGCTCAAATACGTGACCGCGATGTGTTGGGTTTCGATTAATTGCGGCGGTGACTGGAAACCGCCGGTAAAAGCTCGCTAACATACGGCCCTGTTCTCGGCCCTTCTTTGGCGAGAATAGCGTGAACAGGCCGACCAAGTAGGTGCAGTTTCCTCTGATCAGGACCTCGGTGAAAGGAAAAGAATGACGAAGACGATGACTTTGCTGTTGGCTGCAGGCCTTGCGACCGCGACCCCGGCGCTGGCTCAGCAGAGCACCGATGAGGTGCGTGCCATGGTGTCCGAAATGATGAACGATGCGGACAGCCGCAGCAGCCTCCTCGCGGGCGGCGACGCCGGCCACGACGGCAAGTTCTTCATCGCCGGAGACGGCTTCCGCCTGAACGTCGGCGGCCAGCTCCAGTTCCGCTACCTCGTGAACGTCCGCGATGATGAGAACGCTCCCCAGGACGACTTCAGCAACGGCTTCCAGACCCGTCGCACCAAGCTGGACTTCAACGGCGAAGTGAACAAGGACTGGTTCTTCCGTGTGCTCGTTGCGGCGGACCGCGGCGAGGGCAACGTCGGCCTCGAGGAGGCGTTCGCCGGGTACAAGTTCGCCAACGGCGTCAAGGCCCGCTGGGGTCAGTTCAAGCTCCCCATGCTGCGTGAAGAGCTCGTCAGCTCCTCCCGCCAGCTCGCCGTCGAGCGTTCCGTGGTGAACGAAGTGTTCACCCAGGACCGTTCGCAGGGCATCGAGCTTGCCTACGCCACCGAGACTTGGCGCATCGCCGGCGCGTTCAGCGACGGCCTTGACTCCGAGAACACGGATTTCAACGATGCCGGCGGTGCCGCTGGTTTTCCGATCCGCGTCGCCGGAGAGGCTGAATACGCCCTCACCGCTCGCGCCGAGTTCATGATCTCCGGCAACGACTGGAAGATGTGGGACGACTTCACTTCCAAGAAGGGCCAGGACTTCGGCTTCCTCCTGGGCGTCGCCGCCCACTGGCAGGAGAGCACCCAGACCCCCAACCCCGGCGATTCCGACACCGACACGCTCCAGTTCACGGTTGACGCCTCGCTCGAAGGCGACAGCTGGAACATCTTCGGCGCGTTCATCTACCGCTTCCAGGAGCAGTCCGCTCTGGGCGCCGGCGAGACTGACCTCAGCGATATGGGCTTTGTTCTCCAGGGCGGCTGGCGCTTCGCTGAGAACACCGAAGTCTTCGCTCGCTGGGAGACCCTCCTGGCCGACGATGACCGCTTCTCTTCCGGCGAAGATACCTTCAACTTCATCACCGTCGGCCTGAACCAGTACTACGCCGGGCACGCCGCCAAGGCCACCCTCGACGTGGTTTACTGCTTTGAGGAGACCTCCAACCTCTCCGGCACCGGTGTCCTGGGCACCGGTAACGGCCTCCTCGGCGATACCGAGGAAGGCGAGATCGTGATCCGCGCTCAGTTCCAGCTGCTGTTCTAAGCCGCTCGAACCCCTTCAGCTTTCTACGACTTATCCACAACCCCGGGCTTCGGCCCGGGGTTGTTCTTTTTGCACCAAATGTCGACGTTCTCGTAATGCCTTACGCCGCCGATATCAGCCTTGACGGCGACGGGTGGAACTTCTTCCGCGGTCATAGCCGCCACATCGATGCCGACTCCTTCGCCGGCAACTCTGAGTTCGATGACTTCACGTTCGTGGTTCAGGGAGGTGACATGCTGACCGATAGCTGGGAACTCTTCGCCCGCTACGACGGCCTCATGCTCGACGATGACCGGGGCACCTCGGAGGACTTCTTCAGCTTCGCCACACTCGGCGCGAACAAGTACTTCGCCGGCCATGCCGCCAAAGCCACCTTCGATATGGTCTACAGCTTCGAGAAGACCAGCGACCTCACCGGGCTCGGGCTCCTGCCAAACACGGACCAGGGCCTGCTCGGAGATACGGAGGAAGGCGAGATCGTCTTCCGAGCTCAGTTCCAGTTGCTGTTCTGATGGTCATTCCCCGTCCTGATCCTGCCGCGGCCGCACCAGCCGCAGCAAGGGAAACTCGGCCCTGGGCGCGCACCCGCCCAGGGCCTCCTTTGCCTTTGCGGCACCAACGCGGCTACGGATCTGGAGCGTCGAGCTTCCGCTTGCAACGGCCGTGGTTATTGGGCCCCGCGCGGAGACATACTCGGTCTCGCCAACGGAGAAACGCTCCCGCCGCCGATACGATCTGCACCTATGACCCCCCTCCCCGCCGACTCCTCGCACGCCGCGCCACCGCTTCGAATCTACAACACGCTGGCGCGCCGCATCGAGCCCCTGGTGGTGAGCGACCCCGCCAACGTGACGTTCTACACCTGCGGACCAACGGTGTATGACGATGCTCACATCGGGAACTTCCGATCGTTTCTCGCGGCGGATGTCCTGCGTCGTTGGGTCGAATCGCCCTTGTCCACAGTGACCACGCGCGACGGCCGCACGCACACCGCCCCGGGGGGACGTCGCGTCACCCATGTGATGAACATTACGGATGTCGGCCACATGACCGACGATGCCGAGGGGGGAGAGCACGGCGAGGACCGCATGGTCGTCGCCGGAAGACGCATCGCCGAGGCCAAGAAGTCCGGCAAGTTGCCCGCAGGGACCGAGATCGACCCTGCCAACCCGTGGCAGATCGCGCGGTTCTATGAGGATCGCTTCAAGGACGATGCGCGGCGGCTGGGTCTGAAGGTTGCGATCGAGGCGCAGAACGACCCGACGCTGATGCCCCGGGCGACCGAGAGCATCGACGGGATGAAGGCGCTGATCGCACGCCTGATCTCCCGCGGCCATGCCTATGCCGTCGGCGCGACCGGCTCGCGCGTTGTGTACTTCGACGTCCGCAGCTTCGAGCCCTACGGGCGACTGAGTGGAAACACCCTCGATGCGCTCAAGGAAGGCGAAGGCGGCCGCATCAGTGTGGAGAATCAGGCCGGCAAGAAGCATCCGGCGGACTTCCTGCTCTGGAAGGAAGACTCGACCCACATCATGAAGTGGGATTCGCCGTGGGGCGCGGGCTACCCCGGCTGGCACATCGAGTGCTCAGTCATGAGCGCATCTCGCCTGCGTGCCACCGGAGGGAAGCCGCTCGACGCCGAAGCTCTGGCCGCGCTGACGGTAGAGAACGGCGATGCGGTCATCGATGTGCACTCCGGCGGCGAGGACAACATCTTTCCGCACCACGAGTGCGAGATCGCGCAGAGCTGCTGCGCATTCAACGCCGCGCCCGAGCAGGGCTCGTTCAGCGCGATGTGGTTCCACCCGCGCTTCCTCATGGTCGAGGGCGACAAGATGAGCAAGAGCAAGGGGAACTTCTTCACGGCCCGTGATCTCTTTGCCGCGCCCCACAATATCGAGCCCGGCGCGCTGCGCCTCGAACTCATCAAGACTCATTACCGCACCAATGCGAACTTCACCATGCAGGGCCTCAAGGACAGCCAGCGAACGGTGGAACGCTGGCGACGATTCCTTGAACTCGCCGGCGCACCTGCGTCTGCACACGGCGCTCCTTCACGCGTGGAACAGGCCTTCGCCGCGGCGATGTCCGAGGACCTCAACATCGCCGGAGCGATCGGTGAGCTCAACAAGTGGATCGGCGAAACGCCATCGCCCACTCCTGCCGACGCACGTTCGCTGCTGAACATCGATGCGGTCCTCGGCGTCCTGTCGCTGGAAAGGCCGCAGGCCGCGCAGACCAGCATCGGCGTCTTCATTGGCTGCGATGCCGACCCTGCCGTGCTCGCCAAGCTTGAAGAACGTCTCGCCGCGCGCAAGGCCAAGGACTTTGCCGCATCCGATCGCATCCGCGATGAACTCGCGGAGATGGGCTATGCCATCAAGGATGTCGCGGGTGGCAAGGTCGAAGTGCGCAAGTAGAGGCCCGGGCGCACGCCCGGGCGTTCGAGGTTCATTGCTCGTGATTGACATAGTGGATCGCCTCGGAAAGCCCAACATCCCGAAAGATGTGCCGGGTGCTTCCGTGTCGAGTCCACACCTTTGCGCACCCATCCAGTAGCCCGGCTTCTCGCATCCGGCGAGATGACCATGCCTTGAGTTCACCCATAACTTTTTCTGGAGAGTACCCGCTTGCCCTGAGAACAACATGCACATGAGTCGTGCGAACTTTGATCGCGAGCAACAGCCACCCACGGATCTCCAAGTGCTTTCTGATTGTTGAATCGACCACGACGCGCTGACGGTCACTGAGTATGAACGGCTGCTGCGTCAGATAGTCAGCATCGCTCCGGTTCAACCCACGATGAGGAGCAAGCATCGGCGTGCCGTACACGTTCTGCATCCGATCGACCGATCCCCGTTCATCACCATTTAGCCGCTGTCCGTGGCAACTCCAAGTGATGAAGTAGGCAGTCGCGCCGGTTGTGGCCATAGCGGCGAGTCTACCAACTGAACGCCCGGGCTTGCGCCCGGACCTCCTCTCGTATTCGCCTCACTCCTCGCCAAGGTTCTTCTTCCGCCGCAGCACATGGTGATAGTGCTGCGCGAACCGGTGCGCCTCATCACGGATCGCCTGGCACAGCTTCAATCCAAGATTCTCTCGTCCGAGCTTGATCGGTTCCCCTTGTCCGCCCAGCGCTGTGGGGGGGGAGCCATCGCCGCCTTCCCGAAACACGAAGATGATCTCATCCTTCTTCGCCAGCGAAATCACCATCGGTGGCTTCACGTTCAACTCTCTGAACGCTTCCATTGCCGCGTGCAGTTGGCCCATCCCGCCGTCGATCAAGATCACATCCGGGTACAGTTCGTTGCCCGTTCCCGCCTCGCGATACCGGCGCGAGACAACTTCGCGGATGCTCGCGTAGTCGTCGTTCACGCCGGCCCGCCCATCCTGGCCCGTCTGAAGCACACTCTTGATACGGTACCGGCGATACTCGTTCTTCAAGGGACGCCCATCCACAAAGCAGACCTTGCTTCCGACCGTCTCCCCGCCCTGCAGGTGCGCAATGTCGATCGCCTCGATGCAGCGGATGGGTGATTCCATCTCCAGCGTCTTCTGGAGCGAACGCAACCCCTTCTTTGGATCGACGTAGAAGCTCTCCGCTTCCGGCTGCCACTCATCTTTCCGGCCACCCCTTGCCCGCTCATCGAGCCGCTGAATCGCCTTGATCTGATCTCGCAGCACCGCGGCCTTCTCGTACTCCAGTTCCGCCGCGGCCGTGTTCATATCGCGTTGCATCTGACGCAGCATCACCGACCGCTTACCGGTCAGGAAGTCGGTGAAACGTTCGACATCCGCGCGGTACTGTTCGCGGCTGATTTTCGCCGCGCACGGCGCAGTACACATGCCGATGTTGTACAGCAGGCACGGGCGAAAGCTCTTGTTCCTCTCATCCCCGTCGATGATGTCCAAGGAGCATGTGCGGAACTTGAAGACCCGTTGCAGCAGATTCACCGCTTCGCGCAGCGCACCCGGTCGCGTGAAGGGCCCGAAGACCTTCGCGCCCTTGAACTCCGGCGCCTGCAGGTTCCGCGTCACGACCACGCGGGGGAAGTCCTCCTTTGTGCTCACCACCAAATACGGAAACGTCTTGTCATCCGTCAGCCGCGCGTTGAAGCGGGGCGAGATGTCCTTGATCAGCCGATTCTCGGTGAGCAGTGCCTCCCACTCGCCCTCGCAATCGAGCGTCTCAAAGTCGTGTACCACCTCGAGTAGCGGGCCTTTCCGCGGCCCGAGATCGGCCGAGGGAATGAAGTAGCTCGAGACCCGGTCGTTCAGCCGCGAGGCCTTACCGACATACACGACCACATCATGGCGGTCCTTCATCAGATAGACACCGGGGATGTCCGGCAGAGCCCGCGCCTTGCGGAGCAGCCGCGCAAGCCGCTCCTCGCGAGTCTCGGATCCCCACGCAGGGGGAGCCGCGGATTGGGCCTCCCCATTCGCACGAAGCGGTCCGTGTTCAGCATCATAAGGCTTTGTGGACAAGCTGAACTGTATGTGACCTCAGCGGCGAGTTGTTCAAGAGGGCCACAGCAGGCGGATCAACGCCAGCCATACGGGGATGCCTACGGCGATATTGAGTGGGAAGGTGATGCCCAGAGCCATGGTCACGTAAAGCCCGGGGTTGGCCCGTGGCAGGGCCAGTTTCAGGGCCGCGGGCGCGGCGATGTACGATGCGGAGCCGGCCAGCAGCGTCATCAACAGGGCATCGCCTTCCGACATCCCGATGAGCCTCGCCGTCAACAGTCCCAGCGTACCCTGCACCGCCGGCGCAACCGCCGCGAACACGACGCACGCCCAGCCCGTCCGGCCGATCTCGCGTAGCCGCTTGGCCGCGAGCAGGCCCAGATCAAGCAGGAAAAAGCAAAGCGCTCCGACGAACATGTCCTGGGCGAAGGGTTTGAGCATCGCTGCGCCACTCTCGCCAGCGACGACTCCCACGGCCATGGAGCCCAGCAGCAGAAAGACCGGGCCGTTGAGGAATGACTCGTGCAGGAGCTTGCCCCAGGAGGCGCGGGCCGCGGCATCGGCCGAGTCGGGGTCCGACCCCATCCGCGCCAGGATCAGACTCACGACGATTGCCGGGGACTCCATGACCGCCATAACAGCGACCATGTATCCCGACTGTTCGATCTTGAGTTCGCTCAGCACGGCGCTGGCAGTGATGAACGTGACGGCCGAGATCGAGCCATAAGTGGCGGCAACGGCCGCGGCGTTCGTTCCGTCCAGCCGCCTACGCAGGACCGCGAAAACCCCGACCGGGATCACCGCCGACAGCCCGATCCCGGCACCCACGGCCAGGAACAGGTCCGTGCTTGGGCCGCTGGCCCCCAGACTCAGCCCGCCCTTGAAGCCGATCGCAAACAACAAGTAAAGTGAGAGCAGCTTCGGGATGGGGTGGGGAATCTTCAGCCCGGTTCGGAAGGCCGCGGCGAGCATTCCGAGCACGAAGAATAGGATCGGTGGGGTGAGCAGCGTGGACATGCCGATCAGATTACGCTAATCGTCGCGGCGTCGCCCGAACGACCCATTTCCTCGACGAAAGATCCCCGATGCTCACACTCGCCGAATACGACTGGTCCAGCCTCATGACGCCCGAGGCGATGATCGCCCTGCTCACGCTCACCAGCCTCGAGATCGTGCTGGGCATCGACAACGTCATCTTCATCGCCATCCTGTGCGGCCGACTGCCCGAGCACCAGCGCGACAAGGCCCGCATCATCGGCCTCTCGCTGGCAATGTTTATGCGCATCGGCCTGCTCTTTGCCATCTCCTGGGTCATGGGCCTCAAGGATCTCAAGCTCTTCACGCTCCCCATCATCGACCACGTCGTCAGCGGCAAGGACCTGGTGATGCTGCTCGGCGGGCTGTTCCTGGTCGCCAAGAGCACGTATGAAATTCACCACAAGATCGAAACCGGTGGTGTTGTCGAGGCCATTCCGTACGCCGGCACGGGCCAGGGGGCGGCGATCAGCAAAGCCGCGGGCAACGGTTTCGCCATGGCGCTGGTGCAGATTCTCCTCGTCGATCTGGTCTTCTCGCTCGATTCGGTCATCACCGCCGTCGGCATGACGGACAACAAACCGGTGATGGTCATCGCCATCGTCGCCGCCGTTGGCGTGATGCTGGTCTTCAGCGGCTTCATCGCGAGGTTTGTCGATCGGCATCCGACGGTCAAGATGCTCGCCCTCTCGTTCCTCATTCTGATCGGCGTCATGCTGATCGTGGAGGGCACGGGCGGCCACATCGACAAGAAGCTGGTGTACTTCGCGATGGCCTTCTCACTGGGTGTGGAGATGCTCAACATCTGGGGCAAGGCCCGCGCGGCGAAGAAAGCGCTCAAAGCCGCGAAGTAGAAGCTCTGCGTTGGGCTCTCCTGCCTCCCCTTGCTCCTCACAACCGTGCCGCCGGGTCCTGCCGGAAGTACATCTTCAGCGTTTCATACAAAGCGGGCTCGCGCTGTCGAAGCTCGCGTGATCGTTCAAAGAACGCTTCGGTCGCCACCGCGAAGAACTCGGCCGGGTTCGTCGCGCCGTAGCGATCAAGCACCAGTACCGATGCCCCCGGCCGCGCCATCCGCAGCCGGTTGAACGCATCGTTCATGACGTTGCGCCAGGTGCGATACTCCGCCGCGCCACCCAGCGGCGGCGTGCCATCGACCACTCCATCGAGCATATCGAGCTTGTGGGCAAACTCGTGCAGCACCAGGTTCCGCCCGTCATCTCCATCCGCCACGCCGTGGATCGCATCCGCCCAAGACACGATCACCGGCCCGCTGTACCAAGCCTCGCCCAGATTCGGCGATCCCTCGTGCACCACGCCGAGGGCATCGCGCCGCTGGGTCGTCGCGAAGTACCCGGTCGGGTAGACCAGCACTTCCTGCACGTTCGGGTACACGGGGTCGACCAGCGGATCAATCGCAAAGCCAACCAGCAGCAGGGCCGCCTGCGCCGCGATGATCATCCGCATGTGCTCCGTAAGCACCAGCCCGTCGCACCCCTCCCACCGCTTCTCGACGATCATCACGAGGGTCAGATCGCAGAGCGCATCGCGCTCGGATTGTGACAACCCGTGCCACGCCGCGAGCTTCGGGCTCAGCGCCAGCGCCACCCCCGCGCGTGCCGCATCCCCCAAGACCCGCCCGCGTCTGCGCTTTCGAAAGTAGGACAGCACGGTGCATTGTTGCCCGCTCGGGCTTGCACCGCCCGGCTTCAACAATCCCGGAGCTCTACCACATTGAAGCTATCGCTTTCGCCTCAGCGATGCACAAACGCCGCGCGGATGCGGCGAACCGGTGGGGTCTCATCGTCTTCAAAGTCATCCGGTTCGCGCACCGGATGCATCCCCGCCTGTTCAAACAGCGCAACCAGTTCCTTCGCGCTCAGTGGCCACGGCGGGCCCTTGAAGCTCTCCAGGGACTGCTCATCATCCCGGCCGCGGCACACACATACCACCGTTCCGCGGGGACAAGACAGGCTCGCTACCGCGGCAGCCGCGGCTTCGCGCTGCTCGATCGAGACTGCCTGGATCGTGTACACCTCGACAACAAGATCAAACCTGCGGCGAAGTCGAGAGGGCAGATCGAAGAGGTCCGACACCATGAACGATTCGGCCTGCTGCGGGAACCGATGCCGCGCCCAATCGATTGCCGTCGGCGATACGTCAAAGCCCGCCGCGTCATACCCGCGGTTCTGGAGTTCGATCACGTCATCCCCAAGTCCGCAGCCCACAACCGCCGCCCGCGCTCCGGGCCGCACCCGCCCCGGCGCCTCGGCGTTCAGCCAGGAGACCAGAGCCGGGTTGGGGCGCTCCGCCGCCCAAGGCACCTTCGCAGCATCGCGCTGCGCAGCTTGATAGACCTCGTCGTGCCAGCCAGGCGCGCCGGGCACCTTCACCACTCGAGATGCGGCTTGGGTTGCCACTCCAGCGTTGTGCGCTGATTCAGCTAATACTTGGTCCGTGCTCATCTCGCCGACTCCTTCCCCCACCGTCACTTGGCGAAGGGCCCGGACTTCCCCGGGCAGGAGCGTGACGAACGCAACGCGCCACTTGCCTCCGGCCCCCAATGCAATGAGGGTAAGCCCCTTTGTTGCGCGGGCACCGAAGACGTTCTCTCAAGTGTAACCTGCAACGGACCTTATAGAAAGCTTTCTCCACTCGAAAACCCTTAAAACGGGGGCAGTGAAAGTCGCACCGAATCAAGCGTTGGTTCGAGCTGGGCGTACCATCCGCTGACTGCGTAGTTTGTGACCCGTTTGCGTCGTTTTCCCTGCCCCGAACATGCATCTAGCCCACTGTTCCTCCTCTTGACCGCCCCCCTCACCACTCCTCCCCCACCCCCACCGCTCCCCACGGTCGAGCCCGCCGCGGCGTCGATCGCGCAGGTGGCCGTCGCCATGCGCGACTTCCTAACCGATGGCTCGGTTTCAGCCCTTTGCGACGAACTGGCTCAGTTGCTCCGAGCCCCCATCTGGCTCCGCGACCAGAGCGGAGAGGTGATCATTCCGGTCTGGAGGGAGGATGCCTCCGCCAGCGGTGGAGGACACCCTTGGTCGATTGTAACCGAAGTGGAAGGTCGAGAGCGTGCATTCCAGCTGGTTTCCCGTACCGCCGCTGAATGCTTCGACCCCGCTCCGGTGCCTCTGCGCATCCGCGCTGGTCTCCTTGGCGCGATCGTGCTGTGTGTTCCGCGCGATGCCGACCCCGCACGGGCCGACTCGATCCGTCGGTCGCTCGGGCTGCTGGCCTCCTCGGTCTGCGATGTCTGCGAAGCACAATGGACCCTTCGCCAGCGAATCAAGGAGCTCGATGCGCTCTACCGGCTTAGTGCTCTGCTGACGGAAAGCCAGACTGGTTTGGGCAGCGGGCCAGCCGGCACCGACATTGACCGCCTGCTCGATGCTGCGCTCGCCCTCGCCATTGACACGCTGAGCGTCGATGCCGGATCCATCGCTCTGATCGAGGAAGGCCGCGACGTCCCCACCATCCACGCGGCACGTGGCCTTTCGCGTGACTGGACCAACGACACCGAGACTCTTTCTCGCCAGGGGGTTCTGCGCCAAGCCGCGCTCCGCGGCGAAGTGATCTGCGTTGAGGACCTGCTCCACGATCCCCGCATCGAAGCCACCGATCGCATCCGTGCAGAGGGACTGGTCAGCCTCATTACCACCGGGTTGCTTGATCAGGGAATGCCGATCGGTCTGATTCGCCTGTATACACACCGAGCCCGTGTCTTCACACCCGCCGAGGGTGAACTGCTCAAGGCCATCGCCGAGCACGCCGCCGCGGCCGTGACCACCGCCCGCCTCCGCAAGCTGCGCGAGCAAGACGAAGCCATGAAGCGGCAGGTGCGGCTGGCCGCGAGCGTGCAGCGGCGGATGCTGCCCCGCACAACACCGAATGTCCCACCGTTCGATGTCGCCGCGCACTACGCACCGTCATTTGAGCTTGGCGGCGACTTCTACGATTTCCTGGAACTCGGCGGCCATCTCGGCGTGCTTGTAGGCGATGTCGCCGGCAAAGGAGTTCCTGCGGCTCTGCTCATGTCGAGCGTCCGCGCGAGTCTCCGTGCGCATGCGCAGGATGTGTACCACATCGGCGATGTGCTCAAGCGCGTCAACCGCGCCCTCGTGCGCGACACCCTCGACAACGAGTTTGTGACGCTCTGGTACGGCGTGGCAGACCCTGTCTCCCTCCGGCTCACGTATTGCGCCGCCGGGCACGACTGGCCGCTGTTGATCCGCATCCCGCGCGATCGCCCCCCCACCGACCGCGACTGCCAGAGGCTTACCGCCGACGGCATGGCCCTGGGGATCGATCCGACGCAGGAGTATCCCCTCGGCGTGTTCCAGCTTTATCCCCGAGACGTCATTGTCTCTTGGACAGATGGCCTGCACGATGCTGTGAACTTCGAGGGACACAAGTTTGGCGGCACCCGCCTGAAGCTTGCGCTGCTCGAACTGCTCGGGCGCGAGCCCAACGCCTCCGCCGCTCGCATCACGGATCACATTCTCGCGGCCGTTCGCCAGTTCAGCGGTCTCTCGGGTAGGACGGACGATATCACCGTGGTCGTACTCCGTGTCAACGAGCGGTGAACGCTGGATCGGCGTTGCGGAATGAAAGATTTCTTATCTTTCTTCCGTCGTGTCTCCTGCATTTAGTTCATTCGAACTGACTGTCTGCCTGCGGGGAGATGGGCTCTTTCGCGCCGATCGCCCCCCCCGTTGCTCGTGACAGTGCTTCGGAGTTCGGGGTCTTTGTGATAGACTGCTCATTCACTGAAACCCGCAATCGGCCCTCTGGAATCCGCTCGAGTCACGAATGGAAGCGCGTTCATGAGCCTCGCCATCCCCACCGAACCGATCGGCAGTATCCCCCGCCCCTTGGCGCTGATCGAAGCCATCGCCCGCCTCGATGGCACAGACCCGAAGCTCGATTCGCTGTACGAGGACGCCATCAGGGACACCATCGAGCGCTTCGAGACGACGGGGTCGCCGGTCATCACCGACGGCGAGCAGCGGAAGTATCACAACTTCTAGACATACTGCGTCCACGGTTTGCCGAACACCACTTCCGACGGCTTCAAGATTCCGTTCGCTGCGGGGCATGTCCACCGCATGCCGCGGCTCACCAGCGGTCCGTTCCGCTACAAGCGGCATGCCGACAGTTACCTCTCGGTCGCGCAGCGTTATGCCCGGGTCCCCGTCAAGCAGGCGGTGATCTCCCCCTCCGCGCTGAGCCTCATGTATCCGGACGCCGAGCTGCCCGGCTACACGCGCGATGAGTTTCTCGATGATCTGCTGAAGGAGCACGAGACAGAAGTGCGCTCCTGCCTGGCCAAGGGCTCGCACGCGGTCCAGATCGACTTCACCGAGGGTCGCCCGGCCGCGAAGATCGATCCAACCGGCAAACTGCCGCACAGCTTCATCGATCTCAACAACCTTGCTCTTGCCCGATTCAGCAAGGCGGAACGCACCCGCATAGGAGTCCATCTGCCCGGGCGGAGTTCGCGACTCCACACACAGCGCGGAAGTCGACTATTCCGAACTCCTCCCCACTCTTTTTGAGCTGATGGCCGGCAACTTCTAGATCGCCCTCGCCGGGGAGAAGGACCGCGCCCGCGTCCTGCCGATGGTGCGGGACCACCTGAAGCCCGGGCAGCGCGTCTTCGTCGGCGTCATTGCCCCGATCGATCCCCGGATCGAAACTCCCGAAGAGGTTTGCGACCGTGTGCTCGAGGCCGCGGAGTACATCCCGCTCGATCAACTCGGCACGACCGATGACTGTGGTTTTTTTCCCTTCTGTGACGATACTTCAACCACCCGCGATGTCGCGTTCGCCAAGATCCGCTCACGCGTGCTGGGCACGGCGCTCGCCTCACAGATCCTGAGAGGCGACTGATGTCCGTCCACGATCCCGACGAACAGAAGCTGCGATCCGCGGCCCTTCAAAGCACCCAGAGCATCCTGAGAGCCCGCCGCCGCGCCGAGGATGAACTCCGATTGCATTCCGAGTGGCTCGGCGTCACGCTGGCAAGCATCGGCGATGCGGTCATCAGCACGGATTCGGACGGCCGCGTCACGTTCATGAACGCCGTGGCCGAGTCGCTCACCGGCTGGACACTGGCCGAAGCGCTCGGATACCCGCTCGTCGAAGTCTTCAACATCGTCAACGAGCAAACACGCGAGCCGGTGGAGAACCCCGCGCTCCGCGCTCTGCGCGAAGGCCTGATCGTCGGCCTCGCCAATCACACGATCCTGATCAGCAAAGATGACACCGAACGCCCGATCGATGACAGCGCCGCCCCGATCCGTTCAAGTGATGGTGTGATACTGGGCAGCGTCCTGATCTTCCGCGACATCAGCGAGCGGACCACGCCGAGGCCGCGCTCCGGGCCAGCGAGGCCTTCAGCCGAAGCATCATCGACCAGAGCCCCGACTGCGTAACGATCCTTGATGTCGAGGGCCGCCTGATGAGCATGAACCCCAATGGTCTGAGGCTCATGGAGCTCGACGACATCTCCCTGCACGTGGGCCGGCCATTCGCCGAAGTCTGGCCTCCGGCCGCGAGGGAGCACATCGCCGCCGTCATCGAAGCCGCTCGAGCGGGCGGCCGCAGTACCGTCCGCGCCGCGAGCGACGGCGAGGGCAAGGGCTCCACCTTCACGATCCACCTGCCCCTTTCCGCGGTGCATGACACCGATTGGGGTTCGCGGATCCATCCCCGGGCTGCATCGCTCAGCACACCCGCCAGCGACCTGCCCAGCCTTGCCGGCGTGACGGTGCTTGTGGTAGATGATGAGCCCGATGCCCGCGGCCTCGTCAAACGCGTGCTGGAAGAATGCGGAGCAAAGGTCTCCGCAGCGGAATCCGCTGAAGCAGCGATGCACTGCCTCGCGTGTGAAGTTCCCCATGTCATTCTCTCAGACATTGGCACGCCCGGCAGCGACGGCTACGTCCTCATGCAGCGCATCCGCAGTGCGGGCATCAAGGTGCCGGCCGCGGCGATCACCGCCTTCGCCCGCTCCGATGATCGGACCCGCGCCCTGAATGCAGGATACCAGACCCACCTTGCCAAGCCTGTCGAGCCAACCGAGTTGATCGCGACCGTCGCCTCGCTTGCAAGCGGGATCCTCCGTGCTTCGTCTAGCCGAAACGCTTCGCTCGGCTGGCAATGCAGTCCAGACCCTCGCTTCCGCGTGCTTGGCAACAGGGCAGGGTCGGTTCGCGGATGCGTTGGCCACGGCCTGAAATGTCCGTGCGTCGCACTCGGGGTACCATTATCATTCCGCGTGGTTCCGCCCACGTCGCCCCGGCTCCCGCGAAGTCTGAATGCACTCTTCCCAACCCTCCAATCTGGATGCGCTGTGCGAACTCATTCGCGCCCAGCACCCGTGCGTCTTCATTCCGACCTTCGAGGAGGAGTATGCCCTCCAGCTCGTGCGCGATGCCGCCATTCGTCTGGGACGCGGCGCATGGTCGTGGTCGATCATCCGCGGCGTCTCGGACACTCTCCTCTCAAACGCCCCTGTTGAATCTGCCACCGAGAACCCGGTCATCGGGCTGGCACGTCTGGCGCAGATTGCCGAATCGAAGGACAACGCGTCTGGGATGGGTGGAAGCTGCGGACCGCTTCTGGCCGCACTCGATCTTGCACCGCATCTGGCCGACGACCGCACGCTCCGCCTGCTGCGGGAAACCATCCCGCGGCTTCAGCGGCACGGCGCAACGCTCGTCCTGATCGATCACCGCTCCGATCTTCCACCCGCTGTCATCGCCGATGCCACGCGACTGGATCTTTCCTTCCCCACTCGCGATGAGCTGCACGAGATCGTAAAGGCCACGCTACAGTGGGCGCACCGGGGCAAACCTGTCAGAGTGAATCTCTCGAAGCGCGACTTGGAGACGTTCCTGCGCAACCTCTCCGGACTCACCCGGCGGCAGGCGCGACAGGTTGTGCTCGATGCCATCGCCCAGGATCGTACCTTCGACGGCAACGACCTGCACAACATCCTCTCGCTCAAGCGGCAGGCTGTCACCGCCGGTGGCCTGCTTGAGTATGTCAAGAGCCCCGTCGACCTTTCCGCGATCGGCGGCATGAAGAGCCTTAAGCAGTGGCTCGCCGACCGCGAGCAGGCGTTTGAGCCCGACGCCGCGGCCAAGGGCTTGGTCCCGCCCCGCGGCGTGTTGATGCTCGGAGTGCAAGGCGCTGGCAAGAGCCTGTGCGCCAAAGCCATCGCCACCGCCTGGCATCGCCCCCTCCTCCGCATGGATGTCGGCGGGCTCTACAACCGCTACATCGGCGAATCCGAGCGTCGCCTGCGCGATGCCCTCCGCCAGGCCGAAGCCATGGCACCGATCGTCCTGTGGATCGACGAGATCGAGAAGGCGTTTGCCGGCGCCGCCAGCACCTCGACCGATGGCGGCCTGTCGCGCCGCATGTTCGGCGCACTCCTCACCTGGATGCAAGAACACCGCGCCCCGGTCTTTCTCGCCGCCACGGCCAACGACATCGAGGCCCTGCCTCCCGAGCTCCTCCGCAAGGGGCGCTTTGACGAGATCTTCTTTGTCGATCTTCCTGGCGAGGAGGCACGCGACCAGATCATTCGCATCCACCTGATGCAGCGCAGCCAAGATCCCAAGGTCTTCGATGTCACGCGAATCGTCGGCGCGACGCAGGGCTATTCCGGCGCGGAGATCGAGCAGGCGATCATCGCTTCGCTCTATAAGGCGGCAGCGAAAGGGGATGCGCTCACCACGGACATGGTCGTCGAAGCCGCGAGGAACTCGCCCCCGCTCTCGGTCACGATGCGCGAGCGCGTCGATGAACTCCGCCGCTGGGCCAAGGGCCGCTGCGTCCCCGCCGATTGACTGCCTTTCGTTGCCGCGGGCCTACGCCGCCGTCGGCCGGTGGTCGTG
This sequence comes from Phycisphaerales bacterium, assembly GCA_038247555.1. Lineage (GTDB taxonomy): Bacteria > Planctomycetota > Phycisphaerae > Phycisphaerales > UBA1924 > JAHBXL01. The sequence continues at coordinate 25,499 of JBBRUT010000023.1, forward strand.
GTCATCCCGATCAAACGGGAATCGGTACGGCTCATCCGCCTGCTTGCGCAGCCGATCCACCCTGGCCTGCATCGCCTCCAGGGTCTGCTCGATCTGCTTCACCAGTTCGGGCGTGTGCACCGTTCCGTCATCGCTGGTCAGCTTCAACGGTGGCGGTCGAAGCTCTCGGTCGTTTCGCGGCGTGGGTTCGTCGCCGAGCTCAATACGCCCAGCAACCAGCGTTTCGCGCTGGCTCTGGCCGGGTTCCCCCCGACCCCGAGGAATCGCCGGGAAGCGAAACGACGCAGGAATCTCCTCGCCGCGGCCACCCGTGACAGGCTTCTCTCGATGCAGCTTCAGTTTCGTCGTGGCCATGATGAAGCTCCCAGCACTTACTCTTCCCACCCGGCTTTCTTCCCGGCGGCCAGAATGGCATGCCGCCGCGAAGGTGCCTGGAACACCTCTCGAATCGGTTCGAGATGGAAGGCGATGAAGCCACCATGAATCCGGGAGAGGTTCAACGCCCGCACGAGGCGCGCAGCCTGCGCAGCTTGTGTCCGAGAATACAAAGCCTCGCGGAACTCGCGAACCCCTCCGGCAGCAGTCGGCCATCTGAACGCCGACTCTAACGGTTATGACGGCGAAGTCGGCGGCACCTCTGCCTTGGGACGCCCGATCCGCGACTCCGTTCCCGCGAGCGTCCGTGCGATGTTCGCCCGGTGCTTGATCACCACCACGGCGGCGAGCAGGCAGGCAACCACGCCAAATGGCCACACCGGCGTTTGCTCCCTGACTCCTACCACCCAGGCGATCCACGGGTTCGCAAACACAAACACGGGCAGACAGATCGCCGCGATCACCGATGAAATGCCCACCATCCGGCTGATTTGGACGCTGATGAGCCAGACGAGCAGCGCGCCAAAGCCCGCAAACGTCAGCACGGGCCACACGCCCAAAAGCGCGCCAAAGCCCGTAGCCACGCCCTTGCCCCCTTTGAAGCCAAGCCACACCGGGAACATATGCCCGACGACCGTCGCCGCCATTGCGCCGAGCCAGATGAACAGTGTCGCCGTCGAGGCTGCGCCGATCGTGCCGCCATCAAGCCGCACGAGCCCCAGCCACCAACCTGCAAACAAGGTCGGCAACAATCCCTTGAGCACATCCAACCCAAAGCAGATCCCCCCCCACTTCCGCCCCAGCACACGCCCCACATTCGTCGCGCCGATATTCCCCGATCCGTGCGTGCGAATGTCCACCCCTCGCATCCGCGCGATGATGAATCCAAACGGGATCGATCCGGCGAGATACGCGGCGAGGATGAGCAGTGCTGCGGTCATGACTTGATGAAGACAGGTACGCAAAGTTTGCAGAGAGGCAGTGAAAGACGCAGAGATGGCGCGATCAAGGCTGAATACCAATGGGCGACGCTTTGCACGACTGTAAACCGCGATTCATTCGCCACAGCAGCTGATCACCACCTCTGGTCTTGTCTTCTTCTCTGTGCACTCACTAAGACCTCTGAGTCCTCTGTGTACCTGCCTTCGATCTGGCTGCCTTCACCTCTTCACCGCCAAGTGCCCTGCCCGCTCCGACATCGTCGAGCACAAACTCTTCCACACCGTCTCCGGGTCTTTGCTGGCATCCACCACCGCGTACCGCGACGGATCGCCCTTGGCCAGCTCCAGATACCCCTGCCGCACTTTCCTGTGAAACGCCGCGCCCTTGGCCTCCATCCGGTCCAGCAGCGGGCTCAGCCGCATCGCCGCAGCGGCCTCATCGAGATCAAACACCACGATCAGATCCGGCTGCAAGTTCTGTGTCGCCACCCTTGCCACCGCCGAGATATCCGCCCCGCTCAGCCCGCCGGCCGCGCCCTGATATGCCAGCGTGCTCGCCACGTACCGGTCCGCCAGCACCATCTCCCCAGCCTTCAGCGCCGGCCGGATCCTCCGCTCAACCAGTTCCGCGCGGCTCGCCATGTACAGCAGCATCTCGCACCGCAGAGACATATCCATCCCAGGCTGCACGCGCGCCAGCAGCGTCTCACGGATCTTCTCGCCCACGGGCGTTCCGCCCGGCTCTCGCACCTCGCAGAGCAAAACCCCCTTGGCCTTGGCGGCGTCAGATAGCTTCCTAAACTGCGTGCTCTTGCCAGATCCGTCCGGCCCTTCGAACACCACGAATCGGCCGCGATAAGCCGACAGCCACGAATAGTCTTCATGCGGGGCGGGGCGTGCGGATGCTGCGGGCTTGGGCACGGCAATGGCCTCAGAAGCGTGACGAACTGTGGCCTGCTGAACAGTGGAGGCCGACGGAGCTGTGGTCATCTCAGTTCCGGTTGAGAGAATGAGTTGCGGATGCGCACGGCGACAAGGCGCGAGTGTAGCGGACACCGCTCATCCACGCCGCACAGCCGCTGACGAACCCGCCGGTGTGGATGAAAAAACCCAGCGACGCATGCCGCTGGGTTCGTGGAGGAGCAAACTCTGGGCCGGGTTCGATTTCTCGCATTCCGGGCGGGTGGGCCCCGATCAATCCTCGGGCACATGGTCGCTGGTCACGATCGCGCGGAACCGCTGGCGAAGCTTCTTGGTGATGGGTCCCTCTCCCTCGGAGATGTGGAACTCACGCGTGATCTTCTTGTTATCGTGCTGATCAATCTGGGTAACGCTGATGATCTCCGCGGCCGAGCCCGTCAGGAAGACTTCATCGCCGTCGAGCACATCCTCCAGACGCATGCGCTGCTCAAGGCACTTGACGCCGATGTCCTTGCACAGCGTCTTGACGACGAACTCGCGGGTGATCCCCTCGAGCATCCCATCTTCCGGCGGCGGCGTATAAACCTTCCCGCCCTTGACCACAAACAGATTGTCTCCCGAGCCCTCAGTCACATAGCCGTCGATGTTCAGCATAATGACCTCGTGGCAGCCGAAATCGATCGACTCGCACTTGGCCAGGATGTTGTTCAGATAGTTCAGGCTCTTGATCCGCGGATCCAGACACGGGATCGGTGTCTTGGGCCGGTTGGCCACCACCACGCGCATCCCCTTCTCATACATATCCGGTGGGAAGAGCGAGATCTGATCTGCAATGCAGATCACCCCCGGCGTCGGACATCGGCGTGGGTCCAGACCCAGCGTGCCGATGCCGCGGGTAACCAGAAGACGGATGTACCCGTCGGTGATGCCATTGGCCTCGATGCAGGCGCGCTGGATGTCCACCATCTGCTGCTTGCTGATGGGAATGTTGGTCATCCGGATCGACTCGGCCGATTTCCACAGCCGCTCGATATGCCGCATGCACTTGAAGATCTTGCCCTTGTAGACGCGGATGCCCTCAAACACCCCGTCGCCGTACAGCAGGCCGTGGTCATAAACGTTCACCATCGCCTGGCTCTTGGGAACCATGCGACCGTTCACGTACACCAGCGGCTTCTCGGTCGTCAACGCGGGGTTGGCCCACACATCCGGGCCGGGGAGGGAATATTTGCCCACCTGAGCCTGCGCGCCGTTGGCGTGAGTGCCGTTGGTCGTGCTGGTCGTGCCGGGCTTGCTGGAGACCTGTGTCATGGTCTTCCCTCCTTGAAATGGATCACATCACGGATGGCTCAGCTGAGCCGCGAATCGGCCGCGGGCATCGCGACCGAACAAGACGCGATGATACACCCTCTCCCCGCGACATACGCCCGGAATGCCTGCACGTTCGCCTTGGGTTTGTTCGGCAGGTTTCCCGTTACCGTTTACCGATTCTGAAGCTCTCCGTTCCCTTCGCCACATCCCGCCCCCCCACGATCCCTATACATTCATCCGCGGCACAGGTGGCAGTACCGCGCCAACAGGAGGCCTTACCGTGCGCCACGTCCGCTTCGCCGCCGCTTCGCCGCCGCAACTGGCCTCGCCGCGGCGGACGCACACGACCAGCCCACACCCGTTATCGAAGAGCTCTCCCTCACCACGCTTCCGCTCCTGCCTTTCGGGGGTGAGTATCTCATCGCCGCCACTTGGGCGGGCGTCATCACGAGCACCGAAGTCCAGCTCAGCTTCACCACCGCCGGAAACTTCCAGGCACAGAACTTCGCCTTCGTTTTCACCGGCCCGACGGAGGAATTCTCCGCCTTCGGGGCAACTGATCTGGGTTGGCACGGACAGGGCACGTTCACGGCAGAGTTCGAATCGACAGGGCTCAACGGCGAGATCGTCCGCCACAGGGTTCCAGCCAGATCAGCTACTGGTTCATGAACATCGCCCCAGTCCTCGACAGCTTCCCCACACCCCTGGAGGGCGAACTCGGTGAATCGTTCATCCGCCTCACCATCCAGCCCTGCATCGCCGACTGGAATGGCGACTTCGCATCGAACGTCCCCGACATCTTCGCCTACCTGATCGATTGGTTCCGCGGCGAACCCAACGCCGACATCGACGGTGCACCGGGTGTCGGCGTGCCCGACATCTTCTGGTTCCTCACGTTCTCGTTCGCCGGGTGCGGAGCGTTCTGACCAGCGCGCGTTCCAGGCCCGGTCCGCGAAGTTACTTTGATGATGCCGCCGGCGACAGTTCCAGATTCACCGACGCGGGGTCCTCAAAGACAACGCTCTGAACGCCCAGAGGCAACTCCTTCAGAGCCGCCTCCGCCCTCTCTCGACCAGCTCTATCCACCGGAGTCGCACGGATCGCGATCAGCAACACGCGCCCGGGGTTTGCGTCTGCAAACTCGGCGTACAACTCCGCGTCGTGCTCGGTCGAGTCCCCGATGAGCACGAACCTCCGCTCGGGCATCTGCGCGGCGAGCCGCGAGAGCTCCGCGAGCTTGTACTCTGACGGACTCTTGAAGAGATTGACAATCCGCTCATCCTTCATGCGGAACTCGCGCAGCGTGATGCAGCCCTCCGGGAAGCCGTTGTCCCGCAGGAACGCCGCGAGCGGCTCATAGAGCTGCCACGGCGATGCCGATAAGTAGTGGAACTCAGCGCCGGCGCTTGCAAGCTTCGCACACAACTCGTTCATCCCAGGCACAGCCACAAACGGCTCGACAAACGTCGCCCGCAGCAGCTTCGCGCGGTCGCCTATGTGGCTGACCTTGATCGTGTCGTCGATGTCGCACACGACCAGCAGCCCCTGCGGCTCCACGATGCGAACCGACCCGGCGATCACTTCGGCGGCCGCGGCATTCTCGATCGTCAACTGGAGTGTTCTCGGCTTCCGATCCTGCTTGTCTACGCCGCGTTCTGCTGTAGCGGCGAACAGTTCCGTATCGCTCAGGCGGATCTGCCCTGCGAAATGACCATCCTCGCTCGTCTCGGGCATCACCACTGATCTTCCACCGACCTTGATCCCGATGCGCTTGCCGCGTTCGTTGTCCGCCAGAAATGATCTCGCCCGATCGCGGAAGCGGTCCGAACTGATCTCATCCTTCGTTAGCCCCATTTCCTCGCCGAGTTTGTCGATCGCGGCGTTCCGCCACCGCGAGTCCTCCTCGCGCTCGAACACCCAGCCGCGGAGATGAACAACCCACTCTCCCGATTCGCCGTTACTCTCGCGCACTGCGCGTGACGGAAACAGGATGATGGTCTCATCGCTGGCGAGGGCGGATGGGGGCGATTCCGCGGCGTGCGTCGGCGGAACGACCCCGGCAACGATCCACGACAGCATCACCGCGACCACCGCAAGCGCCATACCGCGGCTCCTTCAGGGTATCGTACGCGAGATCAGGTGGTGGCTTTACTCGTTGGTCTTCCCGCGGGCGACGGATGTACTCGCCAGAATCACCGATATCTTTGCGATCCTTCCATCCACCCAAGCCACCGGGTAGTTTCTTGGACGTGGACCGCTTGGTCTTAGCCTCCTTCTTCACCTTCCGCCGCGGCTTGTCATCGCGCAGGATCACCACAGGCGTCCCATCAGGGATCTCGCCGTGCGTGTTCACCACGATGAGGCCGTCGCGGACTATGGAGCGGAGAGTCATGGAAGCTCATCAGTGAGAGTCCAGGTCTTCTCGCTGGAAAGCGTGACACTCTACCCTCGGGCGATCAGAGAACCGGATGATCAACGGAGTCGCACTTTCGCAGCTCCCTGTCGCGCTCACTCACCCCTTGCTCTTTGCATCCCCTCTCGCGAAGATGGACGCGACATAGTTCAACACATCGGTGGCCGAAGTCTCGTTGTACCCGAACTGCTTGATCAGCCGCTGCTTCACGATGTCGATCTTCTGCTGCGTCTCATCATCGACAACGCTCGACACCAGGTTCTTCAGCTTGATCGTGTCCCGCTGATCCTCGAACAGCTTGAGTTCCAGCGCCTTGTACAGCCGTGCGTTGGTGTTGTACTCAAACCGCTTCCCATCAAGCGCGAGCGCGCCGATGTAGTTCATGATCTCCTGGCGGAAATCGTCCTTGCGAGCATCGGGGATGTCGATCTTTTCCTCGATCGACCGCATCAGCCGCTCATCAGGCTCATCATACTTGCCGGTGTACTTGTTGAGCACCTTCTCGCGCTGCGTATACGCCCGCACGTTCTCGATGTAGTTCTGGTTGAGCCGCTTGATCGCCTCTTCATCCGCCGAGATCGCCCGCTGCACCTCGGCCTTGATGATGTCCTCGTACTCTTCCTTCACCATCGACAGGATCTCGCGGTACTGCTTGCGGATGTCCTCATCCGCGATCAGCGAGTGATGCGACAGCCCGCTCTCCAGCTCGTTCATCACCATGAACGGGTTGATGCACTTCTCATCAACAGCCTGCCGCGACACCAGCGCGTTGGAGACCTTGTCCTGGACATACCTTGGCGAGATCCCGCTCATCCCCTCGCGCTGTGACTCTTCCTTGAGTTCCTTGATCGAGTCCTCCGTGAACCCGGGGATCGCCTTGCCGTTGTACAGCTTCATCTTCTGCATCAGCGACAAGCCCGCCTTCTTGGGTGACTCCAGCCGCGTCAGCACCGCCCACATCGCTGCCACCTCCAGGGTGTGCGGGGCGATGTGGATGTTCTTGATCCGCTCCGGACCAAAGTCCTTCTGGTAGATCTTGATCTCATCATCCAGCCGGATGTTGTACGGAACGTCGATCTTGATCGTGCGGTCCCGGAACGCTTCCATCATCTCGTTGTTCTGCAGCCGCTTGTACTCGGGCTCATTCGTGTGCCCGAGGATCACCTCGTCGATGTGCGTCTGCGCGAACTTCTTGGGCTTGATCAGGTGCTCTTGGCTCGCGCCCAGCAGGTCATACAGGAACGCCACATCCAGCTTCAGCACCTCGATGAACTCGCAGATCCCGCGGTTGGCGATGTTCAGCTCGCCATCGAAGTTGAACGCACGCGGATCGGAATCCGACCCGAACTGCGCAATCTTGCGGTAGTTGATGTCGCCGGTCAGCTCGGTCGAATCCTGGTTCTTCTCGTCCTTGGGCTGGAAGGTGCCGATGCCGATCCGGTCCTTTTCGCTCAGAATGATCCGCCGCACCTTCACATGGCTCATCGCCTGTCGCCAGTCGCCGCCATAGTGCCGCATCAGCTCGTCGTACACGCGCCGACAGAACGGACACAACTCACCAGACAACCGCAGCTGCCCGCCGCGAAACTGCGGCGTGTACCCCGCGTTCAGCTTCGCCAGAATGTCCGCCCTCGCCTCCTTGGGCACCAGCATCAGCGGCTCTTCGTGCATCGGGCAAGCGAACTCATGGTCCTTCCCGCCCGCGCCGCAGTGCTCATCAAGTTGCCACGAGAACGAGTACAACGCGCCCGCATCCGTGCGCGAGTACGCCTCCAGACCCTTCTTCAGCAGCCGCGCGATCGTGCTCTTGCTCGAGCCCACCGGCCCGTGCAGCAGCAGGATCCGCTTGTCGGTGCCATACCCCTCCGCGGCCGACCGCAGAAAGTCCACAAGCTGCGTCAGCGAGAAATCCAGGCCATAGATCGCATCGGCGCCATGATCAATCGGATCGCTGAAAAAGTGGTATCGCACGCAGTCGCGTTTGAACACGCGGTACTTCTCAAACCCGTACGAAAGGATCGCGTCATACAGCCGCTGATACGCGTTCCGCGCCACGCTCGGTCGCTGCTGCGCAAGCTGCAAATATTCGGAAAACGTCCCCTCCCAGTGATGCTGCTGAAACGTCCGTCGATCCAGCCGCGACTCGATCAGCGATGTCAAGTCTGCCGCGCCGCCGCCCCCTCCGTCCTGCGAGTCCGGTGAGCGAAGCAAACGACCATGAACATTGTCGCGGTGCATGCGCAGCCTCCTCGCGCCGCATCGTCGCGGCACGAAAACTCATTTCCAAGCGGCTCGCGCTCCCTGCAAAGAGAGCATGGCCGCGATGGCCTGTCCTCGGCACCGCAGGTTTCCCTGCCCATGCCGCTGCAACCCTCCCCAGTCCACGCCGCCACCGCGTCATATCGGCGTTATCCGGCCCGGCCCGAAGAGACTTTCTCTCGACTCTCAATGGTTATACGGCGTTCGGTTCGGTTTGGATCGCGCAGCCGTGCTGGCCGCGACAGCAGCCGATCGATAAAGCAGCAGATGTTCAAACCCCCGGTGTGGGTGCATCGGGCTCGCCAGCGACTCCTCTATCTTCGTTTGCTGCTTCGCTGCTTTGCTGTTCTGCCGCTGGTGCGTCTCGCCGCTTCGCCGCCCAGTGGCGGCGCTCCGCCCCCGCCTGCACCAGCAGATACACCACGCTGAACGCCAGCAGAAACATCGCCCTCGCATCCAGCCCCGTTATCAGCGCTTGCCCCATCGCCACCAGCACCAGCGCACTGTTGATCGGATGATCCATCCATTTATACGGACCCGTCCGCACATACTCCGTCGTTGTGTCCTGCTCATCCTGCCCGATGCGCCAATGAGGCCCAAGCGTCCATACCGCCCACACCCTCAGCAAACACCCCATGCTCCAGAAGCACAGCCCCGCCCACACGGACACAGGATCCGCGCCCGCCGCGCCAAACACGATCCACACCGAGTACCCGATCAGGCACGCTCCCAGCGCGAAATCTATCCATCCATACAGGTTTCGCGGCGGGAAGCGCTCCGCCACCGCCGACTTGCCATACCGCACGCGAAACACCACCGTGTACAGCACATAGGCCGGAACGGCATACATCAGCCATGTGATCGCCGGAAGCGTCATAACCCCATTCTTCGCTGTCTTCGGTGGGCCGGCACTCCGTGCCGGCAATTCGCGGCCGGAGAATGCCATCGTTCGAGTTCCGCGGCATGCAATGCCCCGCCTCCTGCTCCGTTCTGCCTGTGTACCACTTTCAGGAGCAACCCAATGACTCGTGTTTCCACCTTGTTTCTCGCCGCGGCCGCCGCGATCGGCCTTTCCGCCGCGGCCAGCTTTGCCCAGCCCGCAGCTTCACCTCGCCAGGATGACCAGCGCGAAGCTCGCCCCGCGCCCCGAGACGATCGCGGCCCCGGCCCGCGGGATGATGCCCGCCCGCGTCCGCGCCATCGCGATGACGGCAACGCGATGCGCCAGGGGCATCCATCCCGCGATGGCAACCGCGACCGCGAGGATTTCCGGCGCGACGATCGCGAACAGGCTCGACCCCCCAGTCGCGAAGATGACCGTGGTCCTGATCGCTCGATGGACGATCGCCAGGAGCGCCGCCCGATGCCTCGGGATGATGGTGCCCGGCGCGGCGAGGATCGTCGCGAGTATGCACCCCGTGAGCGAGATCGCAAGGGCGGGGGTCATCGCGATGCTGGGCGAGGCGGTCGCAGCCTTCCTCCCGAGATGCGCGAA
>JBBRUT010000024.1:0-34469 GCA_038247555.1 Phycisphaerales bacterium
GGCATGATCTTCTGGAGGTCGCCCGCGGTGGCGGTGTCGAACTCGAGGCCGAGCTTGCCCTGCATGATTTCTTCCATGACGACTTCGAGGTCGGACCTGCCCATACGGTCGACCATGGGGCGCGAGCCTTCCATGATCTGGACGAGCCGACGCTGGATGAGGGAGCACAGCTTGAACCGGCCGCCGTACTTGTTGACGATGGCATCGCTCTTGAGCGCTTCGATCATGGGACGGGGTGCTCCTGAGAGGCGCGGGCTGGAATGGGCTCTGGGCCGCGGAGAGGCAAAGTCCTGCATCGTGGCCGACAGAGCGCAGGAGAGAGGATAGGGGGGAGGGTGCCCCCGGGACAAGGCATTCCCATATAGAGAGGGGCGATTACAGCACCCGAAAAGAGGGGTAGAATGAGTCAGGGTAGAGGTTCCCGCCCACGGAAGCAGCAGAACGGCCGGTTTGCAAGCTTGCCGGGCCAGAAAGCCGATCCAGTTCTCAGCTTGTGTCGTATGGATGGTTGCCGGTATGCTTGGGTGTCCGGGTCATGGACCAAGCCACTGTTCCGGCGGCGAGCACGGGAATGGGGATCGGGGCGGGGGATGGATGGGGTGGGCCCTGCCCATCCGCCGGTGCTCTGGCAGATTGACATGATCGGATTGTCCGACTCGAGGCATCGCGCCATGGGTTGTCTGGGCTCCTTGGTATGAGCCTGACCCGCGGCGTATCCGCGCTCGACATGCAGGAACGCAGCACGTGATGACGACTACTCGGCAGTGGAGCTTCGGCGACCGTGTTGTCCATGCGCAGAGGCCCGAATGGGGCACGGGGGTGATCGCCACCGCCGCGGCGGCGCAGCACGAAGGACAGCCGTGCCAGATGCTCACGATCCGCTTTGATCGCGCGGGGCTCAAGACGCTGTCGACGGCGTTTGCCAACCTCCTGCCCGCCAACGAGGTGACGGTGGCGCACGCGAACGCGGCCGCCGCGGCCCGCGAGCGTGCCGAGACGGATTCGGACCCGTTCGCCGCGGAGATGGCGACGCAGAGCACCGACCAGGTAAAGGAAGCGCTGACGCGCGTGCCCGAGGCGGCGCGGGATCCGTTTATGCCGCTGCCGGTGCGGATGAAGGCGACGTTCGATCTGTACCGGTATGGCAAGCAGGGTGGGGTGCTGCTGGATTGGGCGGCTGCGCAAACTGGGATAGCCGACCCGCTGTCGATGTTCAGCCGGCACGAGCTGGAGCAGTTATTCGACCGGTTCACAATGAACCGCGACCAGCACCTGAAGAAGCTGGCGCTCGACTTCAAGAAGCAGGACGCCGCGGGATTGCAGAAGGTGCTGTCGGCGGCCCCGATCGGCGCGCAACAGGCGTTGCGCCGAATGGACGCGTTTCGTTGAGTTGAGGCAACAGCCCGCATCTCCGGCACGTTCGTGAGGACCCGCAATCGGGTCCAGAGTCTCATAGAAAGTCCCCCGCATCGCGGGGCTGGATGGTGCGGCCGTTTCAGACGGCCAAGAACCTTGTTGGCATGGCTTGGCACGGCTCGCCGCGGCCCTCCGGCGCGGGTGTTGTTGTGTGGTCCTGCGTCGCACGCACATTCAAACGCGGGCGGCACTCAATCACAGACAAGACCCCTCGCCCCGGAGCCCAAGACATGAACGAGCAGGACTTCACCGCGAAACTCACCGACCTCATGCAGCAGCTTGACGGGCTTCCCGATCCCGCCAAGGAGCAGATCCAGGCCCTTGCGCAGGACACCAAGGACCGTCACGCCCGGATGAAGAAGACGGTCAACGAGCTGCAGGAAGCGCTCGACTACCTGCGGCTGAGCGTGAAGTACCTGGTGTTTGATCTGGAAGCGACCCGCCGCGAGAACCAGTACCTCCGCAAGATGCTTGAGAGCAAGAACAGCGGTGGTCAGGATCGTTCCCGCGACGATGCGGAGTGATCCGGAGTCTCTGCTCCCGGCTACCGCTTGGCCCCCCGCCTCCCTGCCCCACGGTTTCGCATAGACGAGTCTCTCCTGTCCGGCACACACCGCGATCGGCTCGACACACACACACACACCTCCGAGCCGGTCGTCTTCTTCGCGGCCCTGCGACACACAGGGTCGGCATGCAGCCCCTTTCCGAGCCCGGGCCGGTCTTACGACCGGCCCGTGTTCGTTTTTGCCCGCGTGTGGGCAGACGCGAACGGTTTCGGGTATATCTGCGGTCTGTGCAAATGGACAGACGGAGCGGGAAGTGACGATGGAGAGGGGAGCAGTGGGGGGTTTGGGCGGGAGGTTCAGGCGGGAGGGTGGGGGGGTGGTGGAGAGCGGCCGCGGCCTAGACTGCCGACGGAGTTTGAGCAGCGCGGTGAGCGAACCCGGGAAGAACACGATGCGGATGCTGATTCAGTTGGTTGCCTGTGTGGTCCTCTGCCTCCCGCTTGCCGCGTGCACGGCCAGCGGTGTGAAGATGATGAACAAGACCGGCAAGACGCTGAACGTGGAGTATCTCCACCTGAAGAAGGATGGCACGCTGAGCGCGCCCTACTCGACGGCGGTGCTGGTGCCCGAGGGGCAGTTGAAGCACTTCCCGCCCATCGGCGATGGATATGTCGGCGAGCGGGTGCGGCTGCTGGTGGCCGATGCGCCCGACGTTCAGGGTCACTCGATCCTGCTGCATATCCCCGATGGCAAGTCCCGCGACTTCGATGTCGAGTACACGGCGGGGAGGCTTTTCATCCGCGAGTTCAAGAAGGGCCGCGACTGGTCGAAGACCGGTGACCCCGACTGGGGCGAGTGAGCCGCTGTTCCATGTGCACGCTGCTTCGGAAGTTACCGGCCCAGCTCTTGCATCGCCCAGAACGTGTGCAGGCCCGCAAGCTCCGTGCGCGAACTGCGCAGCCATGCGATCCCCGCGCGAAACAGTGTGCCGATGCACAGGTGCCCGTCCTGGGAGGCGTATCCCGCCAGGCAGGCGATCTTGGTTTCGTCGCCCTTCAACTCGATGGCCAATGGTGAGCCGCTCAGGCCCTTGACAAACGTCCCGGGCTCGGCCACAACTTCGACCGCATCGCGCATCACCAGGGGCTGACCGCCGCTCCGCGCTGCGTAGAGCCAGTAGTAGCACAGGCCGATCAGCTCGCCCGGGTCTGCGTCGTTCCAGAACCGCATCGGCGCCTGGAGCTGGTCATCGCGGCCGGTGCCCAGCACGTTCACCAGCTCCGGGATCGTGATCGACGGGGCGGAACCGTGTGCTGCGTTCGCGATGTCTTCAACCGGACAATCCAGTCGGGCAAGGCCGATGTCAAAGCCATCGCGGCTGACATCGGAGCGCGCGATGACCGGTGCGCGGATGACGCCGCTGCGGGTGGACACCTTCACAGTCTGGCCGACCTCGGGGAGGCAGTGTGCCGCGGTGATCACACCGAACTGCTGAAGGCCCTGGGCATCGCCCCAGGTCGCCAGCGCGGTGGCCTGGCCGCCATCGACGCCGAACGAGACTTTGCGGACGGAGATCTGCTGGCTGATATCCGTGGGAATCATCAGGCACAGCTTCCGTCCAAGGACGCTGGTCCAGATCGGCAGGAACTCCGGCAGGCGCGGCTCTCCCGCGGGCAGTTTGCCGCGAACGCGCGGCTTGGAAGCGACGATCAACCGGATGGCGATCTCCGGCTCGGGCTCGCCGCCGCGGATGCGCGGTCCCACGCCGATGCCCAGCAGGTTGTGGTGCCGGCGCGAGAGCCGGCGGAAGTGATGCTCAAGCTGCGATCGCAGCTCGGGTTCTTCCGGCGGCGCGTAATCGAGCGCAACCGGAGCAGCTTTAGACTTGGCCATAATGCCTCCGGTGCTTAGCGACGAGTTGGGATGGCGGGAGCAGGGTCGGCATCTGCCGGATCACCCTTGTTGATCGGGATCAGTGAAGTGTCGCCACCGAGAGCGAGGAATCCGCGGCCCTCCGGCATGGGACTGCCGATCGCAAGCCCGGCTGATTTCACGTCCTCAACGTGGACGATGGGGAAAACCACGCCGCGATAGCCAATGGCGATCGGACGTTCATACGTGCGGCGCAGGCTGACGGAGCCTTCCGCTGCGCTGACAAACTTCAGGTTCACGCCGGGCGTGGATGACGCGAGCGAAGCAGCGAGCTGCTTGTTGAGTTCCTCCGCGGCCTGCTGCGGGGTCATGGACACCTCGGTGCTCGTTGGTGTTGCGTCGCCGCCCGCTGCACCCCCGCCAGCGCCCGCGCCTGCGCCTGCGCCCGAGCGAGCAGCCGGCAGCCCTTCCGGAACTGGCAGCTTGACGTTCAGTTGGCCACCGCGGGACTTGGAGTCATACACCGAGACATCGATCACTCGCGCGTAGTACACCTCGGTGATGAGGCGGATGTATCCCACGGCTTGGCCTTTGGTCGAGTCGCTCATCAGCGGCGCGAACATCTTCTTGGCAAGATCATCAACGTGGGTCTTCCGCCCGTCCGCGGCCTGGTAGCGGGCGAGCACCGTGGCCACCGGCAGGCCGCACGATTCGGCGACGGGGATGCTGACCTTCACCTTCTTGTTCTTGGTGAACCCCGCTGCGAGTCCGACCTGCACCGCCTCGACGGGGATCAGCGCGGAAAGGTCGCCCTTGGAGTACGTCGCCGAGAGAAACTCGGGGAAACCGACAAGCCGGAGGCGCGTGGCATCGCCGCCGGTCCATACGCCCGCCGGGTTGGTGGGCTGGGGCGCGCTGGTCAGGTCCGTCCGATCGAGCACCGTCGCGGGGAAGGCTGCGCGTGCGTTGTAATACGCCGCGAGCTGCGTGTTGAGGTTGACATGATCCAGTTGCACACCGATCGGCAGGAAGCCACTCTTGCCAGAAGCGGTGTCCACCGATTCCAGAGTCTGCATCTCATCAGCGGTCACCAGATAGACATCCCCGATCTGCACATCCTCCCGCGGCGGGAACACCGGGACAATCTGCATCTCGCGCAGCGCAAGGGACCACTCCCTCGCGGCATAGCCGCGTGGAATCTCGGCGCAGCTGGCGGCGAACACGAGCACGATCAGCATGACGATGAAACGCGTAGGCACGGCGAACCCTCCAGAGAAGAAGAGCGCACAGGACGGCGTATGCCGCCCAGAGAAGTGGAGCGAAACAGTTTGCGGCGATCGGGGCTGGACAACGAAACGGACAGCGCAACTCACGAGCGATGGCGCACATCAATGCGTGACGACAACCCGGTGGTCACGCTCGCACATTCGCTTACATGATGATGTGGCGCGATCGCTGCCGTCAAGCGCAGTCTTGCGGAATTGACAAAATAAGAATACGCAACGCAATGTCACGGCCGGAGGCCGACCGATTCAGGGTGCCGTCTTCATAAGAAAGCAGCAATGCTTGCTCAGATGTGTGGAGTTTGGCGCGTCAATCCTCACATCGGTGGAAATGCCCGGCGATTCATCACGCCCGCAGTTCCGCCCCAAGCTCCGACTTGGCCTTCTCCACGATCGTTGCGACCTGCGGGTCGACCTCATCGTGCCGGAGCGTCCGCTTGTCATCGCGGAATCGCAGCCGCAGGGTGACGGACTTCTTGCCTGCGCCGACCTGCTGGCCGCGGAATGCGCCGACAAAGCTGCTGGATTCCAGCAGCGGCAGCTTGAGAGCGCCGACGAGCTGCTCGATCTTTGCCCACGCCGTCTGCTCGGCGACAACGAACGACAGGTCGCGTTCGATGGCGGGGAACTCGGGCAGCGCGTGCACCAGCGAACGCGGCGGGAAGAGCGCCACCAGCTCATCAAGGCCCACTTCCGCAATGGCCACTGGCCGGGCCAGGTCGTGCTGCTTCTGCACCGGCGCGCTGAGCAGGCCGATCAACCCTGCACGCTTGCCGTTGATGATGACGCCGGCGCATGAGCCCGGCTCATATGCGGGCATCGGGGACTGCGCGGCCGGCTCGAACTCGACTTTCGTCTGCGCGCCGCCGAGCGCGCGGGCCGCGGCTTCGATGGTGCCGCGGATCAGCCGGATCGCGGCCTGCTTCTGCTCGGCCGCCTTGCCGCCCGCGGGGAAGCACGCATCGGCCGCGAGCGCGAGGTTGCGGCGCTCGACTTCCTTCCCGCCCTGCTGCGCGAAGACGGCGGAAAACTCAAACAGCCGCACGCCACCATCCCCGTCACCCTCGACGCCGCCATCCTGATTGCGACGGCGACAAGCAAGCAGGCTGGGCAGCGCGCTGGGGCGCAGCACGGGGTCGGCCTTGCGGCGCTCATCGCACACCCGCAGTGACTCCATTCCCGCGGGAAGGAACGCCGCGGCGTCCTTTTCCGACAAAAAGGTGAAGGTGATCGCTTCGTAAAAGCCCAGGCCGGTGAGCACATGGCCCAGCGCCCGCGCGGCGGATTCGGAGTTCTGCGGGGGCCGCACACGCACCCCCACCTTGTCGTGGATAGGGAGCTTGTCGAGGCCGCGGATGCGGGCGATCTCTTCGATCAGGTCGATCTCGCGCTCCAGGTCGGGCCGGTGCGCGGGGACGGTGCACAGCAGCGATTCATCCGGTTGCGGTGCAGAGGAGATCTCCAGCGCGGTGAGCACACGGGCGATCTCCGCGCTGGGAACTTCGTGCCCGAGGATCGCCTTGACGCGAGATGGCCGCAGGCGGATCGCCGCGAGCGGCTTGGGCTCCACGCCCGCGCGGATGAGGCCGCCCGGCGACGCCGCGCAGGGCGCGAGTGTCCCGCCGCCGAGCTTGACGATCAAGCCCGCGGCGCGCTGTGCGGCCCGCTCGATTGTTCGCGGATCGACAAGTCGCTCAAATCGGTACGACGCATCGGTGCGGACGTTGAACCGCCTTGCTGCGCGGCGGATGGTGACCGGGTCCCATGTTGCCGCCTCCAGCAGGACATCGGTCGTTGCGCTGGTGACCTCTGTGTCCTTCCCGCCCATGACACCGGCAAGTGAGATCGCGCGGCCGTTGTCCTTGGTGTCGGCGACAACCAGTTCATCGCCATGGAGGGTGATCGTGCGGCCATCGAGCAGGGCCAGCCTCTCGCCCTTGCCGGCGTAGCGGACGATGAGCCGTGCGCGCTCGCCTTCGGCGGCGACGGCGTTCAGGTCAAAGACATGGGTGGGCTGGCCGAACTCGAAGGCGACGTAGTTGGTGACATCAACGATGTTGTTGATGGATCGCTGGCCGACGGCTTCGAGCGCATCGACAAGCCACTTGGGGCTGGGGCCGACTTTTACGCCGCGGATCACCTGCGCGGTGAACAGGCGGCAGACATCGGTCGCGCGGTTGTCGACCGCGGCGGAGGTGGCGGCATCGGCACCGCCGGTGGGTGTGGATTCGGCGGGTTTGGGGAGCCGGAGTCGGCGGCCGGTTGCCGCGGCGATCTCGCGGGCGAGGCCGAGGTGTGAGAGGCAGTCGCCGCGGTTGCTGGTGACCTCGACATCGAGACGGACATCGCCGTTTGGGAGTTCTTCGGCGGTTTCGATGGGGAAGCCGACGAAGGTGAGCGTTTCCTCAGCGCTGTCCGCGGTGATGGTGGCGGGTTCGAGGTACTCGTTGAGCCAGCGAACGGAGATCTTCATGGTCGGGGAGGGTAGGGGAGAGGAGAGTTGTGGGGGGTGATGGGGAGGGGGGAGGGGTGTGGAGTGAACGCGTAGGTGCGGGGGAGGGCTGGCGGGTCTTTCCTACTTCTGTTGCCGCCCCGCGGCCAAAGGCGAGCAGCAGCTTCGCGAGGCGTCCTCGGCAATCCTTGATGAGCGGCCGCGGCTCGAAGTGCTGCGCGCTGGATGCCAACATGGGGGCGATCACTGTGCTGGAGGTGGGGCAGAGTCGGCTTGTGGAGGTGGCGAAACTCCGAGATCCTCACCCGCAGGGGGAGGTCCCGCCGCAGGCGGGGGAGGGGGCAACTTGCCTTTCCTACTTCTTCTACTCAGTCTCGGTGCGCATGGCCCGCTCGAACTGACCGCCAGCACCCGTATGCGCCTTCAACTCCTTCGCTTTCTCCGCGATCAACCACAGTGCGCGTGGCATGTTGTCCAGCACCAGAGTTGCTCCGAGGCGAAGGACAGTCAGGCGGCGATCGGCCATCCATGCGTCTCGCGCGATATCGGTCGCGATACGGTTCCGATGAGCCTCGAAGCCATCCACTTCGACAACAAGTCGAAGTTCATGGCAGTAGAAGTCCGCTGTGTAGGGGCCGAGTACGTGCTGGCGGCGGAACTTCAGGCCGTTGAGCTTGTTGCCGCGGAGCTCTTTCCAGAGCAGGACCTCCGGTAGCGACATGTTGCCGCGGAGTTCGCGGGCGCGTGCACGCGATGCGTCGGACTTGGCATCGGCGGAAGCGTCGGCGCGCTCGGCCCATGGGGCAGTGGGGTCGCGGAGGGTGGGACGACGGGGCATTGGAACAGTGTGCAGTTGCGAGGATCTGAAGTCAAGAGTGAAGCGAGAGGTTGGGTAGAGGAGAGATAGGAAAGGCAAGTTGCCCCCTCCGGCGGCTGCGCCGCCACCTCCCCCTGCGGGGGGAGGATCTCCGAAGGCTCCATCCCCGTACCATCCTGCCCGCGGCCCCAAACCCGCCGCGAAACAGGAGCATGCACGAATGGCCTCTTCTCTGCCCAAGGGCAACGCGATCATCGGACAATCGGGCGGGCCGACCGCCGTCATCAACCAGTCGCTTGTCGGTGCGGTGCTCGCGCTGCGCGAGCTCAAGGGCGTGAAGAAGATCATCGGCATGCGCCACGGAGTGACCGGCCTTGTCGCCGATCAGCTCGTCGATCTCACGCGCACACCCACCAAGCATCTCGAAGCGATCGCGAGGACTCCTTCCGCCGCGCTGGGATCGAGCCGCGATAAGCCCGATGCTGCGTACTGCACGAAGATCGTCGAATCCTGCCGCAAGCACAACGTGCGGTACTTCTTTTATGTCGGCGGGAACGATTCGAGCGACACCTGCCGCATCGTCAACGAGCTCGCCAACCACAGCGGCTATGAGATGCGCTGCTTCCACATCCCCAAGACCGTCGACAACGATCTGGTGCTGAGCGATCACACGCCGGGCTTTCCGTCCGCCGCGAGGTTCCAGGCGATGGCGTTTGAGTCCGATTCGCTCGACAACGCTTCGCTGCCGGGCGTGAAGATCAACATCGTGATGGGTCGGCACGCAGGCTTTTTGACGGCCGCGGCGGCGCTTGCGCGGGGCGAGGGGAAGGACCGTGACCGCAACGGCCCGCACCTGGTGTATTTGCCCGAGGTGCCGTTTGACCCGAACCGCTTTCTTGCTGATGTCGAGAAGGTGTACGCGCGGCTGGGCCGCTGCCAGGTTGCGGTGTCGGAGGGCATTCAATCTGCCGATGGCAAGGCGATCATCACGACGATCGCGCAGAATCTGGATCGCGATGCGCACGGCAATGTGCAGCTTTCGGGCGTGGGCGCGCTGGGCGATGCGCTGGCCGATCATGTCCGCAAGCATGTGAAGGGCGCGGGCGGGAAGTCGATCCGCGTGCGAGCTGACACGTTCGGGTACTTGCAGCGGTGCTGGCCCGATCCGTCGCCGATCGATGCGAAGGAGGCCCGCGGCGTGGCGAAGTTTGCGGTGAGGATGGCCGCGAAGGGCGATTCGTCGGGGTCGGTGGCGATCATCCGCGAGAAGGGCAAAGCGTACAAGGCGAGCTTCAAGGCGATCGAGCTGAGCGATGTCGCGGCCAAGACGCGGCACATGCCGCCGGAGTTCATCGCGGGGCACAGCGATGTGAGCGATGCGTTCATTCGGTACTGCAAGCCGCTGGTGGGCAAGCTGCCGCCAGCGGCGAGGTTGTGAGGCGGAATGAAGCGGACCTCGCGAAGAGATGCAGAGGTGCGGAGGGAAGCAGCGGAAGGCCGCGGAGAAGCGATCAGGTTCGAGGCAGCCACGGATGAGGACGAATGGGAGCGGATCGAGAAGAGAAGTTGCCACAGATGCGCCCAGATGGACCCAGATGAAGACATTGGATCGGGACTGCCTCCTTTATCGGTGAGCATCTGGGCATCATCTGGGTAATCTGTGTCAATGTCTTTCTCTTTGCCTGAGGCGCGCTGCGCGTGAACGTTTCCGCACTCACCCCTGTTATCTGCGGCCCGACGGCCGGCGGCAAGTCTGACCTTGCCGTTGCGCTTGCGCTGCGTGCGCGGGAGGAGTGGGGGGTTGGTGCAGAGATCATCACCGCCGATGCGTTTCAGGTGTATCGCGGCATGGACATCGGCACGGCCAAGCCGACGATGGAAGAGCGGCGGGGCGTGGTGCATCACCTGATTGATGTTGTGGAACTTGGCAGCGAGGTGTTCACTGTCGATGACTGGTTGCGGCTCGCGCGGGAGAAGATCGCGGAGAGTCGAGGACGCGGTCTGTTGCCGATCGTCGTCGGCGGGACGCACCTGTACATCAAGGCGCTGCTCGATGGGTTGTTTGAGGGTCCGGAGCCAGATGAGGCGCTGCGCGCGGAGCTGACGGCGATGCACCCGGCAACGCGGCGGGCGGAGCTGGAGCGTGTGGATCCGGCCGCGGCGGTGCGGATACATCCGAATGATATTCGGCGAACGGTGCGTGCGCTGGAGGTGTTCCGGCTGACGGGCAAGCCGATCAGCGCGCATCAGAAGCAGTGGGACCCCCCCCCCCCACTCAGCCGGCGGAGGCACCGACATCCGAGTTCCAGCTCATCATCCTCGACTGGGAATCGGAGGCACTTAACCGGCGGATCAACGCGCGTGTGAAGCAGATGATGGAGCGCGGGTTGCTGGAGGAGGTACGTGCGCTGCACGCATCGGGGGCATTGGTGCCCGGAACGCAGCCCGCGGAGGCGCTGGGCTACAAGCAGCTCCTTGCGCACCTTTACAATCCCGCCGCGGTGTCACTCGAAGAGGCCATCGAGAAGATCAAGATCGAAACGCGGCGGTTCGGGAAGAACCAGCGGACGTGGCTGCGGCGGCTGCGGACGACGCCGGGGGCGATCACAATCGACATGGAACGCACTGCGCAGGTTGATGCGGTGGAGAGAATCGTTCTCGCGCTCGGCGGCGCGGGCGGGGAGCGATAGATGCCAGGCCTTCTGGATCGCGCGGCAAGAAGGCGGCCCGAGGGCATCAACCCCGGTTGCGAAAGCCGCGGCGAGCGGCTTGTCTCGTGGTTGACCTTGACGAGTTTCGCAGGCGTCATCCTCTGGATCGCGGCGAGCATCTTCATCTGGCCTTCTCTCACGTCGCTTGGCTCGATGCTTATGCCTGTCGTGGTCTTCGCGGTTGGTGCGACGGTGGCGAATCGCATCTCTTCTGGACTTTCCCGCGGCGAGGTTGTGGCCGCGGATTACTGCCTGTGCTTGGAGTGCCGGTACCCGCTTGGGGCACTTCCGCCGGTGGGGACATGCCCCGAGTGCGGAGCCGCGTACGAGCACGAGCAGCTCAGGGAGTGCTGGAAGTGGACGCTGGATCAGGGATGGCGGGTTTAGGGCTGTGGAAATACCCAGTTGTGGTGTCCGCCGAACCCGAAACCGCTCATGATCGTACGATGTTTGGCATGATCCGGGCATTCCTGCACTGGAAGTCGCCCCCTCCCCCTTGACAAACCCGGCTTCCGCCTCGTACTACCCGAGGCCCCTCTATAAGGAAGGGGGCGAACGGGGAGGCTTCCGGCAAACCTGGAGCACCCCGCTGACCGATCATCCGGGGTCTGGTGTTCGGGGTTATGACACGTTCCGCATAGGGCTTTATGGCCAAGACGATCCGAAAATCATCCAAACGAAGTGGCGGAGCCGGGATCGCGGGGGAGGGTGGCGGTGCGGCCGTCGCTGACGGGGACGGCGGCAACGGAGCCCGCGGCGGCGGCGGCCGCGGCAAGTTCGGAGGCAAATCCGGAGGCAAGTTCGGCAATCGAAAGCCGTTCGAGCAGGGGCCGATGCGCTCCGCCGAGGGCAAGCAACTGGTGATCGTCGAATCGCCTTCGAAGGCCAAGACGATCAACAAGTACCTCGGCTCCGACTATGTCGTGCTGGCGAGCGTCGGGCATGTCCGCGATCTGCCGGAGAAGAACCCCAAGGGTGTGAAGTCGCCGGTCCCGGGTGTGGACCTTGAGCATGACTTTGCGCCGACGTACGAGGTGGTGTCTGGCAAGCAGAAGACGATCAGCGAACTGAAGAAGGCCGCGAAGGGCGCGAGAGAGATCTGGTTCGCGACGGACCTCGATCGCGAGGGCGAGGCGATCGCCTGGCACCTTGCGGATGAACTCGGCATCGACCCCAAGGTCGCCAAGCGCGTGATCTTCAGCGCGATCACCAAAGAAGAGATCGCGCGGGCGTTTCAGAATCCGCACCCCATCGACATGGACCGGGTGTATGCGCAGCAGGCGCGGCGCATCCTCGATCGCGTCGTCGGCTACCAGGTCTCGCCGCTGCTGTGGAAGAAAGTCGCCCGCGGCCTGAGCGCGGGGCGCGTGCAGAGCGTTGCGGTGCGGCTCGTCGTAGAGCGCGAGCGCGAGATCCGGCACTTCATCCCCGAGGAATACTGGCAGGTGCTCGGCGAGTTTGCGCTCACCGCCCCCGAGGCCGCGAAGCTCGGCCCGGCGTGGCGAGCGTTCCTGAATGAGCGCGATGACAAGGGCGCGGGGCACTCGATCAAGTCGCAGAACGCCTGGCTGGGCGATCATGGCGCGATCCAGGGCGAGCTGATCGAGGTCGGCGGGGAGAAGCTCGACATCCGCGGCGGCGAGAACGCGGGCGCGAAGAGCGATGAGGGCCTGGCGAAGCGGGCCCGCGAGGTGGCCGAATGGGCGGGGCTTGTTGATATCAAGGTCGAGACGCGCGAAGACGAGCGAGGGCGCGGCCCGGCGAAGTTCGTGCGGACGATCCGGGGGTCGGTGACCCCGGCCGCGAAGTACGCGATCACGAGCATCGAGACCAAGCGCAACAGCGTGCGTCCGACCGCGCCGTTCATTACCAGCACGCTGCAGCAGTCGGCGAGCACGCGGCTGGGGTTTGTGCCGCGGCGGACGATGCAGGCTGCGCAGGCGCTGTATGAAGGTGTGGATATCCCGGGCGAGGGGCCTGTGGGTCTGATCACGTACATGCGTACGGACTCGACGCACATCTCCGGCGCTGCGCTGAACATGGCGCGGGAGTACATCAAAAAGACCTTCGGTGACCGGTATCTGCCGGAGAAACCCAACTTCTTCACTTCGAGCAACAAGGCCGCGCAGGAAGCGCACGAAGCGATCCGCCCGACCAGCCTCGACTATCCGCCCAGCCGCGTGCGGAACGCGCTCAAGCCCGATCACTTCCGGCTGTACCAGATCATCTGGGACCGGTTTGTGGCGTGCCAGATGACACCGGCGGAGTGGGATTCGACGAGCGTGCTGATTTCGGGCGGGACGAACGCGGCGAAGAAGTGCGTCTTCCGCGCCACCGGCCGCACGCTCGCATTCGACGGCTTCTATAAGGTCACGGGCGTGCCGCCCGCGGCGGAGACGGCAACGCTGCCGCCGCTCAAGGAGCAGCAGCCGCTGCACCCGTTTGCGATCGACCCGACGCAGAAGTTCACCAGCCCGCCGGCGCGATTCAGCGAAGCATCGCTGATCAAGGCGCTCGAGGCCGAGGGCATCGGCCGCCCTTCGACCTATGCAAGCATCATCGGGACGATCCAGGACCGCAAGTATGTCGAGCAGCTTGAGCGCAGGCTGTTTGCGACGGACCTTGGCGAGGTGGTGACCGACAAGCTCGTCGAAGCGTTCCCGCGGATTCTCGATCTTGGCTACACCCGCGAGATGGAGCTTGAGCTCGACAAGGTGGAAGAGGAGCACCTCGACTGGGTCGAGATGCTGCACCGCTTCTACGGCCCGTTCATCCAGGCTTTGGATGCGGCGCACGAGACGATGACGCACGCGAAGGCGGAGACGACCGCCGCGCCCGCGGACCTGAAGTGTCCGACGTGCGGCAGCGCGATGGTGTATCGCTTCGGCAAGAACGGCCGGTTCCTGTCGTGCGGTAACTACCCGACGTGTACGTATGCGTGCCCGGTGGATCGGGAAGGACGGCCACGGCCGGCGGAGACGGCGAACATCGCGTGCGTGAAGTGCGGCTCGCCGATGATCCGGCGGACGGGGCGGTTCGGCCCGTTCCTTGGGTGCTCGAAGTTTGAATCGAAGCCCAAGCCCAAGAAGACGAAGGCGAAGAAGGGAAAGAAGGGTTCGGCCGAGCCGGTGGTTGAAGTTGCGGCGCCCGTAAATCCCGATGCCTGCGATGGCATCCTGAACATCGACAAGAAGGGGTTTGTGGTTGCGCCGAGCCAGCCCGCGCTGCTGACCGACCTGCCGTGCCCCAAGTGCGGGACGGCGATGAATCTGCGCGATGGCATCCGCGGCCCGTGGCTGGGGTGCAGCGCGTTCCCCAAGTGCCGCGGCAGAGGCAAGTGGAGCGATGTGCCCGATGAGAAGCGCGCGGCGATGGAAGCGCAGCTTGCGGTGCACGCGAAGGCGCACCCGATCCCGATCGTCAAGACTCTCGATGGCAAGCCGCTGACAGATTCTCGCGGCAAGCCTTTGCCCGATGCGCCGAAGGTGGAGATGCTGATCGAGGGCGGAGCGGGCAGCCTGCTGACTGGCGGGGCCGCGGCGGAAGAGCGCGAAGAGGTGGCGATGGAGAGCGCGGCGTAGTGCCGTCGAAGTCGGCTGGGCGACTTCGATGGTTTCGTCTTCCTCACCACA
Source organism: Phycisphaerales bacterium (assembly GCA_038247555.1). GTDB lineage: Bacteria > Planctomycetota > Phycisphaerae > Phycisphaerales > UBA1924 > JAHBXL01. The sequence goes on from JBBRUT010000024.1 coordinate 14,690, forward strand.
CCCCCACCTTCACTTCCCGCGAAGCATCCAGCATCGCCACCATGTATCGCAGCGCATCGCACGCATGGTCGAACTCCCCCTTCGCCGGGACCTGCGAGCGGCCATCACCCGGCTTGAAGTGGTATCGCCGCAGCGACTCGATCAGCCGCGTGCACCGCGCGTGAACGAACAGCCGCGGCGGGCCAGATGCCGGCGCAAGCCGCGCCCGCACCAGCTTCAAGCCCTCGGCGATCTCCATCTTCCGGCTGCGCGCGGCGATCCCCGCCTCGCGCAGCAGGGCGATGTTGGCCTCTCCGCTCTGGTCGTTCTTTGCGTTGCCCGCCGGATCGGCCGCCAGCCATCGCAAGGCGGAGAGCCCGCCGCGGGAGCGCATGAGCCCTTGCAGCGCCTCGATGTGTCGCCGCAGCACGCGCTGCGTCGCAATCAACTCGTGCTCGATCGTCAGCACGTTGTCTTCCCCAATGCGCCCAAGCAAGATGGCCGTCTCTGCGCGAAAGCCAAAGTCCATCCCGCCGATCCACTCCTTGTCTGTCCCGTTGCCGCTCCGTGGCCACGGCTCATCACCCGCCAGCCCCACCACGTGCGTTGCCGGCGCAAACTCCGGATACACCAAGTCGTGCGTTCGCGGCTCAAGGCAAAGCATCTCGCTCCGCCACGTCTCCACGTCCACCCGGCGCTTCTGCGCCTGCGCATCGGCGATCCGGATGTGTCCTCCCCGCGCAGGATCGGTCGTCTTGGCGCGGCCGCAGCAATCCTCGAACAGATTGCATGTTTCGCACGTGTGCTCCTCTGTGCAGTGCTCCAGCGCATCGACCAATCCCCAGCGGAAGAGCCGTCGCGCCGGCGATGCCGCGGGAAGGTGGGCCGACCCGCCCACGCCCGCGCCCACCAGGTCCCACATGATGCCGTAGGGCAGGTGCATGGTCGATAGCGCCTCGATGCTGCCGCGCACCACCGGTCCCCACGGTCCCTCGACATGCATCGCGCGCGTCGTTAACTGCACCGCCCGCCACAGCGCGGGGTCGAACAGTTCCACCTCATCGCACCGGACTTTCTGCACGCGCACGCCGCGGACCGAGGTCTCGGATGCCGCGAGCACCTCCGCTCGCGATGTGTTGATCAGCGTGATGCTTCGTGCCCCGCGCCCTTCGCGCCCCGGCTTCACGAGCCGCGCCAGCGCCGGATGCTCGAACAGCCGCGACAGGTGTTCCTGCATCCGCTTGCTCTGCTCAAGCGACCCCCCGAGAATGCGCACCTGGATCCCCGGCTTGAAGACCAGGTCGAGCATGGTCGCGACCGCGCCCAGGAACGTCTTCCCGCCGCCGCGGTTGGCCCATACGACGCTATCCGGCGGGCCGCGCTCCCCCGTGTCCACCTCGGCGCGATCAAAGCGCAGACCCTCGAAGAACGTGTGTGACAAGTATTCAAGCGGTGATGCCGCGCGCAGCACCGAGTCGCCTTCGCCCAGTCCGTCCATCGCCATGGGTACGGTGATCGCGAGCTGCTCTCGCAGGAATGCCGCCAGCTCCGCCGGATTGCGAGGCGCGATTAACCGTGCCATGCCCGCTGCCGGAGCGGTCGCCGCGACTGTGGGGTGCGTTGCACCAAGGTCTGCGCCGGCGCCTGTTCCCCTCTTCCACTTTCCACTGCGGTGAGAGTGAAGCGAGAAGGGTCGTCGCGACGTAAACGCACACGACAGGTCGGAGTCTGCATCTCGTGGGCACAGCGTGCCCAATATCTCGCACGCGCTGCCGCCCGGGTCGTCTCCACGTCCCTCGCGCCTTGTCTCGACTCCCACACCCTGTACGCCACCGTCGCGCTGCTTCTTCATCGCCCCTCCCTGCAAGTCCGTCTACTGGTGACGCGAATCAAACCCATACGCCACAGCGGGCAGAGGACTCGCCACCGATCTCGCCGCCGCCGCGATCAGCAGTTCCACGTCTGCTCCGGCAAGCCGACGTGTCGCGCCCGCATCGCTCGCCCATCGCCGCAGCGCAGCATGAACCATGGCGCGTTGCGGTGTTCGCAAACTCAGAACCGATGCCGGGTCCACCAGTTGCCAGGGTCGCAGCCGGGCGCGGCGCAGCACGCGCCGCAGTGCCACGTCGCGACGGCTGGACGGCAGCATGATCTCCCTCATGCCCGCGCTCCGAAAAAACCCCGAGAACCGGCCCATCGCCGCAACCGCTTCCGTGCGCAGTGTGAGCGGATCGTCGAGATACGCCCGCACCAGCATTGTCGCCATGCCCAGCCCGCGGAAGCGCGAGTCGACAATTACTCTCGAGATGCACCGCAGCTCGCGGTTGATGCGCGCTGCCCGCTGCCGCGCATCCCCCTGCTCGAATACACCCGGCCACAGCACCGAACGCCACCGCGCGTTGAGCACCGGCCGCGACACGATCAGCACACCCGCCAGTGCCTCTCCGTGCTGCGCCCTCAGGATGCGATCCGATGTCGCCGGCGGTCCTGCGCGATAGTGAAGCCGCGCTAGCGCGGCGTAGTCCGACATCGACCCAGCTGTAATGTGGATGCTCATCGGCGACAATCCTCCAATCCGGGCCCTCCGCTCGAGAACTCGCCACAAACGGACTCACTGAACCTTGATGACCGTCCAGCCCGGCATCGCCGTCATGCTGGTGATCAGGTCTTCCCGTGAGGTCGCGGCGATCACCAAGGCTCCTGCCCGCCCAGACATTCCGCGTGCAACGCCGCACGCGGTTGTCAGATCAAGCCCTGCGCAGAACTCATCTGCGATCACCACTCCAACGCTGGGGCCTCGCCCGCTGTTGGCCCGCCGCACGGACAATGCCAGGGCGAGCCGCCAGCGCTGTCCGTCAGAAAGCAGCCGCGCCGGACGGGCGAGCAGCGTTGCATCCGACAAGCCCGCCCGCGCCAGCGCCGAAAGCGCATCTGCAAGCGCGCCCCGCAGGAGCTCAACCGCCGATCGCTTCTCCATGGCCAGTGTCGCCGGGTTCGCGCAAACGCACCGAACGCGCCGTCGCCGAAGGGCTCGCGCCACCATCCGCAGCGCGGTCGACTTCCCCGCCCCGCTCGCGCCGGAAAACACAATGCATCGTGCCCCACCAGGTTCCCGCAGCGCCGCCCGCAAACACCGAAGCCCACGCGCCGCTGCACGCCTGGCCGCGGCCTCCTCCACCGCCGCAAACGCTCCCTCTGCCCGCGGCACACTCAGGCCAAACACCGCCAGCGCCCGCAGAACCCGCGCTGATGCTCGCATCGCCATTCTGTCCCCCCCTTCCCTACCCGCTCCGCGTCCCCATCTCCGGCCGGGCCAACCCGCCGCCATGCCGCCGCCGACCTCACGCCGCTTCGCGCCCCTCCCGTGACTCACGCCACACCTGCCCAAGCTCGCGCAGCACCGACACATGCCGCCGAAGCACGTGGAACGACACCTTCGCGAGTGCGGCCGCATCGCGGCAAGAGTGCCCATCCATCACACACATTTGTGCCGCGATCCGCATCGGTTCGCTCCACTCTTCCGGCCACGTCAGCCTCGCGGATGCCTGTTCGCCCCGGCGCGGATCCGTGTCCCTGCCGAACCGCAGCCGCCGCGCGATCACATAGCGAAAGGCGGGATCGCGCATGCGTAGGAGCAATCGGTCCACGCGCGACCGCACCCGATGGCGCGACACACCCAGCAGCCGCGACACATGCGCGACCGTCCGCCCCGCCCCCAGAAGCTCCCGCAGAACCAACGCATCACTCACCGGCAGGAACTCTGCAAGCACGAGGATGCGCTCCGCCTCGGGCCTTGAGAGCTGCCGAACATCCTGCTGCGGCCGTCTCGTACGTCTTGTTTTGTACGGATTCTGCTTGCCAACATGCTTGGAGTTGGTTAGGTTTATGGTGTGGTTCGTGTTTGGATCTTGCGGCGTCATGGGATCCTCCCAAGTTGGGCCTGGCGTGTTCACTGGATAGCAAACTCGGGACGACATTACCGTATAAAAAACGAACAAGCAAGTCCAATGTTCGTTTTATGATAGGAATTTCTGATGGTCTCCAAGTTTTCCATAGCATCTCCCAGCGCGACCACCGCCAACTCGCTCGGCACGCTGCTTCGCGCCTCTCGTGTTCGTAAAGGGTTGACGTTGCAAGAGTTGGCCACCAGTGCAGGGTGCGCCAAGTCCTATCTCTCGCAGCTCGAAACCGGCTTTCGCACCGGAGCGGGCGTGAGTCTCGCGCTCCTTGGCCGTCTCGAAGCCCAACTCGGCCTCAGCGAGAACCAGCTCATCTTCGCCGCCCAGTGGGAGGCGACGCCAGGCCCCGTTCGTCGCGAGCTTGCCCGCGTGGAAGCCGGCCGCCGCGTCGCTGCTGACCAGCTTCGCGAGTTGCTCGCCGGCGCGCGGGGACTGAACCCTGCCGCGCCCGGCGCGCCCGACGCAAGCACGGACGTCGCGGCGGCCGGTCTTGATGCGCTCCACCGCAGCGGCCGACTCCGCGCGCTCATCGACCGGATCGCCGGCGATGATCCGTCCGGCGACTCCGGAATCGAGCGTGCCGCCGACTCCCCTGATTCCCCCGACTGCCCCGACCGTCCCGACTCCCCTGCACACGCCTCGGCCCGCCGCGGCCTGGATTCCATCTGCATCGCCGTTGAGGTCCCGCTCATCAACTCCGTCGCCGCGGGCTATCCCTGCGACTTCACCGATCTCGGGTATCCCGCGCGCGTTGCCGATGAGTACGTCCGCGTCCCCGATGTCCGCGATGCGGATGCGTTCGCCGCCCGCGTCGTCGGAGAATCCATGATGCCCGAATACCGCGAGGGCGACATCGTGGTCTTCAGCCCCGCGCGCGAGCTGAAAGACGGCATGGACTGCTTCGTCCGGCTCGAGCCCGATCATCAGAGCACCTTCAAACGCATCTTCTTCGAGACCAAGGCGCCAGACGCATCCTCGCCGCGATTGCCCAGCAAGACTGAAGAAGACCTGTGCGGGCAGTTGATCCGCCTGCAGCCCCTGAACCCGAGGTTTCCAGCCATGGTCGTGCCGCGAGAGCGCGTCGCCGGGCTGTATGCAGCTGTCAGCGTGACGCGGATGGTGTGAGACGATTGCGGACATCTTTTCTTCGCGCGATGCTCATCGCTTCATGTGGCAATCCCTTGATTGTGTGCGCACATGCCCGCGTACCCGCACGAACCGGTGAATCGCGCCATGGGATGCGTATCGTCTTGCCGATAAAGCTTGCCGCAGGTGCCAAACTTCCGTCCGCGGCCCGCGCCAACAGCTCCTCTCTATGACCATGACTGCAAAAACCAAGGGTGTGTCCGTGGCCGATGACCTCGCGACCTCGCGACACTCTCTGCCCGGTTCCTCACGCCCCAGCTCTGAGGATTCGGCCCAACTCCTCCGGCGTCTCATCGACGAATCTCCCCTTCCCATGGGCGTCGTCGAGATCGCCGCCGGCCGGTTTGAACTGCTGGAATCCAACCTCGCGATGAAGCGGTTCCTCGCTTCGGCGCCCGGTGTCGAGTGGTTCCTTGACATCGCCCCGCGCTGGCTCGCGCACTTCGACCGCGCCCGCAGCACCGGCGTCTGTGTCCAGTTCCAGGAACCTCATCCTGGCAACCCCCTGTCGGGCCACTCCGAACTGCGCGAACTCGACGCGGCCGGCAGCACCCAGGTGCCGCCGCTCTCAGCGATCGCCACGCACCTCGGTGCCGCCTCACCCGGCCACGACCGCTACTCGATTCTGCTCATCGAGAACCCTGCCATATGCACGGTCGCCGCGCAGGATCTGGATGTTTCTCGCGAACGCATCGCAAGGCTCGAGCGGCAACTCGCCTCGCGCAAAGTCGTCGAACGCGCCAAGTGGGTGCTTGTCGGTCAGCAGGGCATGACCGAGCCGGATGCCCACTTCTATCTTCAGAAGCTCGCTCGCGACCGTCGCCAACGAGTCGAGGATGTCGCCGCCGAGATCGTGGCATGCGGGATCGACTCAGTTGGCTCCGCACTCGATCACCCGGCCTGATCGAGCGCCCGCCTCACACAGACCATCACTCCTGCCCGCCTGCCTCGGCCGTTTCGGCGAGGCCCGCCAAGCGCTGCACTGCGGCGTCCATTGCCGCCGCCGCGGTGCCATCCCCCTCCGCCCGCCACTGCGCTGCCAGGGCTTTCATCTCCTCGATCTGGGCATCGGTGAGCAGGTCGAACCGAGCCATCAGATCGGCGACATTCATCCGCAGGGTCGGGTCATGCGCAAGCCGCAGGAACGCTTCACTCCGTGCAGACGATGCTGCACGCGACGCATAGTAGAGATACTGCTGGGTCCGTTGCGAGAGTCCGACCCGGAGAAACGCCCCGGGAAACGCCCGCCACAGCCGCTCGTTCTGACAGTCGCTCAGCGCGAGATTCATCACGATGGCATTCAGCTCCGCTCCTTCGCTGTATCGAAGCTCCGCAAGCGCCGTTTCGATCACCCGCTCATCGATCACGGGTTCGTAGAGCAATCGCGAGAGTCCCACCTCGCGAACCTCCGGCGACTCATCGCTCAACACCCGCTCCCGCCACCGGTAGTACGCACCATCGTGCCGGAAGAACGCCAGATACCGTGCCGCGGTCGCCCGCGCAAGCGGCTCCGGACGATGCGACAAGGCAACCAGTTGAGGCTCCACCGAATGCTTGCCGCGATCCTCATACTTCCCGCGGAAGAACGACCAACCGATGAGCTTCGCCGCGGCGGCATCGTTGGTGGTAAAGATGCGGTCGATGATGGCCTTCGTTTCGGATTCATCCGGTGCCATGTACGCAAACCACTGCATCGCCGCGCGAGACGGCATCGGTCCGGCGTGCCTCGTATGCCCATCCATCAGCGCACGCACCTCCGGCATGTTGAAAGACGGGTCCCACGCAAGCGTCACCCCGCGCGAGATGATCGTCCCGTCAACCTGTTCGCGCAGGCATCGTATCGCCGCCCACTTCGCCAGTTTCTGCCGAACTGCCCAGCCCTTCAGATTGGCCGCGGCCACATCCTCACCATTCAGCCGCTCACCGACTTCCTTCTGAAACGCCGGACCGCCAAATAGGTACGGCGCACTCGCAAGCATTACTACGTCGGGAAGCAGTTCGGGCCATGTGTCATCGCGCACCTTTGGGCCGATCGCCGTCGCGCCCGCAACCACCATCATCAGTTACCAGCCCGCACACCACGACGAGCCAGAACACCCAGGAGTTGGCAGGCCAGATCATCACTGCATCACATTACCGCGAATCCCAAGCCCCGGTGCGTTGGACCATTCTTCATCCCACGCGACCCTCTCAAGGCGGTTCATTGCGAGGGGGCGCTGTTCATCCCCTGAACACGCATCCGCAGTACATCCAACCGCTTCACCTGTCGCATGCCGAACATCTGTCCGGTTCGCTCAGGTACGCCCGCCTCTGAGTACACTGGTAGCGTGCGAGTGACACTCCTGCTCATGTGCGTGCTCTGTCTCTTCATCGCGGCGTGCGCATCGGCGCGCTCCGCTCGCGTAGAGGCCGCGCTCCTTTCCGATGAGCCCCCGAAGGACTTCTGGCTGGCCGTCACCGTCCTTCGCCCGGTTCCGCTCGGTGCGCTCATCAACGCCCGCACCGAGCCGGAGCGCTCCACCGTGCCGCGGCCTGCGCGATACGTCGTCGAGGCCGATGCCGTCCTCCGTGCCGCGGTCGGATACGGTGCCTCCGAGAGCACCTTCCCGCCCCAGACCCGGCAGCTCACCTCCGCCCAGCGCACCCACCTCTGGCGCATGGTCCGCGACTCCGCCCTCCCCGATCCCGACCACCCTGGTCGAACCGGCAAGCTCCCCGACCTCGATGACTTCGGCCAGCAGACCGAAGGTCGCGGCGGATACTGCATCACCTTCTCCATCGCCGGGGAACGCCGGATCCTCGCCATCGACGAAGCCGCCCCCGCGGCCGCCGATGCCCGCAACCTTGTTTCTCACCTCGCCAGCCTCGCCTGGATCCGGCCAAGGCTCGCCGATGCAGCCCACCAGCCTGCCAACGGCCCCGATTCCGCGGCCCAGCAACCGGAGCCCGCCCGATGAGTAACTCCACCCGCCACACGCTGCGAGATCTTTTGAGCGTGCTGGTTGTCCTCGCCGCGGGGCTGTTTGTCGTGGCCCTTGCCACCCGCGGGCTCACCCATCGCGGCGGATCCGAAGCCCTCGCCGGCGTGGCCACAGTCTCCCGAAGCGATTCCGCCTACGCCGAACCGCCGCCGCCTGATGCCACGCCCAAAGTCCACATCCGGCTGGTTGTCGATTACGGCGACGGTGTCGAGAAGCACTTCACGACTCTCACCCACACCGCCGGCGTGACCGCGCTCGATGCTCTGCTCGCGGCCAAAGCGCATGCCCGCGGCATCAAACTCGCCTACACCGGCAAAGGTCCGACCGCCTTCATCACCGAGATCGAGGGATTGAAGAACGAAGGCGCGGGCAAGGGTAAGAAGAACTGGCAGTTCTTCATCAACGACGCCTTCGCCACTGAAGGCGCAGGGGCCGCGCCGCTCAAGCCCGGCGACACCATCCGCTGGGTGTACACCACCTGGCAGGGCAAATGAAAAAACCCGGAGGCAGTCTGCATGACTGTTCTCCGGGCTTGGGTTGCTTTCGCTGCGATTTCGTTCCAGCTTCGATTCAGCAGCCCGCGAACCACAGGCTCAGGAACGCGAAGATGTCCGGAACGGCGATGCCCGGCGTGCCGTCGATATCCGCGCTCGAGTCTCCCGCAAACCACGCGCTCAGGAACGCGAAGATGTCCGGCACGGCCACGGTTCCGTCATTATCAAAGTCTGCAACGCACACTTCGCCGCCCACATTCACGCGGATCAGCGCGGTCGCGCCGCCAAGGTCGACGCTCGCGCCGTCGCGAAGATTCGCCAGCACGTAGACGGTCCCATCGGGAGCGAGGTACAGCGAGTTTGCCGTGAAGGAGGCCAGCGTGTTGTTGCCGCGGCCGATGTACGCCACGTCATCCAGCTCGCCGTCGCCGTCGATATCCAGCGTCACTTCATCGCCCTCACGCAGCACGACCTGGCCATTGACGACGATTACATCGTCGCGCGCGGTGTCGGGGTTGTTGGTCTTTCCGGCGATGCCCCAATCTCCCGCCGTGTTGCCCGCCACGGCGAAGAACGTTGCGCTTCCCCAGGTCCCGCCGTCGATGACGTCTCCGGGCTCCGCGATGATCACGCCGTTCTTCGAGGCCCACGCGTTCCCCGCGCCGGCGAGGCCGCGGACATACCAGTCCCCGTTCCCGGCGACAAACGTGGCGTTGATGTCTGTCGGGTTGATCGTCGAATCCCCGACCAGATGGCCGGTCTGGATCTGCACCGCGCCATCGACGATCACCACCTGCGGCGTGCCCGACTCGTCGGTGATGTTGCCGCGCACCACGATCCGCGAGCCGTCGGGAGAGGCGGCCAGCACCGTGACCGTTCCCGTCGAACCGATGTTCTGTATTGGTACCACGGTCTCGCCGTCGATGGCGGTCACCGTGTCGCCCTCCTGCAGGTGCTTCACGGCGTTGAATGCCGTCACCGGCCGCCGCGAGCTGTGCAGATTCGCGACCGTGTCATCGCGCCAGCCAACCGTGCCGTCGTTGAGCAGCACGCCCGACTGAGGAGAGTTACCGATCGTCTCATCCCCTGATGGCGCCGGCGGGAGGTCGATCATCCCCGTATAAAGATCGCCCATCTGGTACGCCACTCCGCTGCCCATGCTGTCAAACCGGACCAGCTTGTGGAACACCGACGAAACCCCGCCGCGGGCGCGGAGCGCCACCAGCATGTCGTTGTTGTCGTTGAAGGGATTGGTCGTGGAGCTCAGGAAGTCGAGCACTTCGCCGCCGACGGCCCCTGGGAAGGGCTGGGCTTCCTGCACCAGCATCGTTCCGGTCAGGCCGGATCCGGCGACCATGATCGACGACTCCGTCGCCGGCTGCGTGGTCGTGCCGCGAACCATCCAGCTTGTGCCATCGGGGCTGAGCCAGAACTCCAGCATCGTGGCCCACTGCGCCACAACCGGCGCGCCCGACGCATCCACCGCGCCGGGCACGGTCGATGTCGGGCTGCTTAGCGCCCGGCTGTAGATCACATCCACATCTGGCGTGCCCGCCGAGGCGAGCATCGCAAACACCAGTGTTCCGCACGAAAAAGCGACGGGTCGAGTCATGATCAGATCTCCGCATGGCAGGATGAACCAAGGTGTGCCGCCTGAAGAGAGCGCGGCGGGAAAAGCAGTCTCGGTGCGGGCAGCCCGGCTCGCACCGCCAGAAGCCCCGGCGCACGCCCAAGCCGTCGCTTGAGCATCCGGCCGCAAGGCATCCCCCCGCACCCTCCGCGCCCCCCGCACCTCAGAACATACAGACATCTTGGCCCAACGCAAGCACAACCCGCCGAGTTCTGACCGGACCGTGTTTGAGCCCCCACCCGGAAGCGCAGGATGTTCGCCCTTTGTGCAGCAGAGCCTATTTCCGCACAGGTCTACCGGCTCGCCGCGTACATCCATGAACCCGATTTCATGCTTCTCCGCCAAAGACACCGCCCTCTTCCGCGCTCCCCTGCGTAAGCGCGCAAGGGATCACGGAGAGAGCGGTGGATGAGATCGCTGGATCAAACGCGAGGCCGGGGGCTTCGCTTCAGCATCCCGCGAACCAAAGGCTCAGAAACGCAAAGATGTCGGGGACGGCGATGGTGCCGTTGCCGTCAAAGTCCGCCGCGGCATCGTTCGCGAACCACAAACTCAGGAACGTGAAGATGTCGGGGACATCCAGCGAGCCGTCGCGGTTGGCATCGGCATCGCAGGGCGTCAGGAGAATCGCGCGTTCCTCACCCAGAGGCCCATAGCCGCTGGCCGCGATCTGGCCTGAGTCGTTGACCGCCCACGCGCCGCTGAGCTGCATTGATGACACCGGCGCCACCAGTGTGGCCAAGTCTTGCATCGCGCCGCTCCCCTTCTGCACGAACGCCTTGCCGCTGGAGATGCCGACCGTGGTCGCCGAGTTATTGATCGCGCGGGCCATCGACCAGGGGGCAACGGCCGAGCCGGTGGGCAGGGCGCCGAGATTCACGCGTGCGAGCACAACCCCAGCCGCATCGAGATCAAACCGTACCGCCCGCCAGAGCCCGGAGCCGTTCTGCGATCCTCCCGTGATCTGGTTCATGTCATTAATCGCGTAGGCGATGCTCCGCGTACCGCCGATGGTTCCGAGGTCGCGTACCTGCAGCGGCGTGCCCTGCCAGAGCGTGGCGCGGGTCTGCTGATCGCCGACGAGCCAGCTCAGTCCGACGATCTGTCCGGCGGTATTGGTTGCGAAGGCGTAGCTATCCGCGCCGCCGAGCGTTCCGAGATCGGTGAGCGAGCCGCCATCGAGTCGGCAAGCGTGGTCGACGGCGGTGTTGGCGATGCCGGTGCTCCGGAGGTAGCCAACGACGTTGCCCGCCGGGCTAACGCCGCGGGCGGTGAATGTGCCCAGACTGACCACCGAGCCGCCCTGCTCGCGGAATGAGCGGATCGCGGTCTCGCCGAGGTCGAAGGATGCTCCGATGACACGCCCCTGCGCATCGATGGCGTAGCCGATCGCCAGCGTGTCGCCCTGAAGCGGATCGAACGCGTCAAGCGTGCCATCCCAGACGAACGCCCGGTGGTATGCCTGGGCATCGGTCGTGAAGCCCGTCACTGCGCCCGCGGCGTTCATCGCCGTGGCGTGCGTTGGGCCGGCGAGGGTGCCGAGGTCGCGGGCGTGATAGACGTGGTGCTGGGCCAAGGCCGTCTGCCCCGCCGCGCCGAGGATCGCCAGTGCTCCGATGGTCGTCATCCGATTCATGGCTGTGCTCCGGTGGATCAGTCGTCATCGCCGCGATGCGGGAAGGGGTCAGAGGGTGTCGTGGAGTGGCAGGTCGTGCAAGTGTTGATCACACCCGCATGGCCCTGAAGACGGATTGCCTGCAGGTTGTCGGTGGCTGTGGTCGCCGGGCCTATTGCGTGAGGGCTGCCGTGACAGGTGATGCACTTGACGCCGCCGTGGCCGGTAGCGTCGCGGAAGAGCACCCCGGGCTGCTCGAACTCGAATGTCGGTTCACGGGCCTGGTGGCAGTCGGCGCAGCGCGGCTCGGTGACCCAGGGGGTGCGCGCCGGATTGCCGACCTCGGCCATGCCGCCGTGACAGGAGACGCACGTCATGCCGCGGGAGGAGTGGACATCGCGCTGGCAATTGGTGCGAACTCCGGGATGGCAGGCGTAGCACTCGCTGACGAGATTCTGCGCCGCACCCATGCGAGTCGCGTGACCGCCGTGCATCGCCGCGGACATCGAAGAGACACCGGGCTGCCCCGGCGCGCCCAGCGCGGGGTCGGAGTGGCAGCTCGAGCAGTTCACGGGCTTGTGCGCTTCGAGCTGCGTACCGTGCAACACATCGTGCTTGCGAAGGATGTCCGTCGCAACTGTGATTCCCGGCGTGACGTGGCACATGTTGCAGGAGATCTCCCACGACACCGGGACTACCGTCTGCGTGACCGCGACGATCTGCCCACCCTGCTCCACGGTGATGGTTGCGAGCGGGTAGGGATCCTCGCGCCCGGCATCATCGACGGGCGTGATGGGGATCCCGACCGCTTCGAAGTCCCTTACGAGGGTGACCGGGTTGTAGTGCGGCACCATGACGCCGGAGAGCCCGTTGCCGGCAAGCCCGATATCGGGCTGAAGGGCGATGCCGAAGAGAGCCTCGGCGTGCTGCCAGAAGTTGGTCTTGTCGGAGGAGTGTGTGTTCGACGGGATGCGGTAGCGGACGGTGACGCCGCTGCCGACGATCTCGGGGGAGCCGTGCGTGCGGTCGATGACCTGCGCACGCACCGTGTTGTACGGCGGGAGGATCATCATCTCCGAGAAGTCTTCGTTCATGCAGTGCATGCCGAGGTCATTCCACGCGAAGACGACGTAGTCGTTCGGTGCGGGCGGGGCGAACCCGCCGAGCGCGCCAGCCAACATCAGTGCGCCGAACCCGGCCGCGGCGGCTCCGCAAGCCCGGCGGACCCAGCGACTGAGCGTCACTCGTGAGTGACTGGCTCGGGTGGATGGTGAATCGGAACCCGCCATGGCTTGCCCCTTGCCTCTCGTGTCACCGAACTATCGGAGTCGCGTCAGATAATAGATAATCTTATCGTTTTTTGATCGACCGTCCAAGAATGTGTGCTTCAAAGCACAAACAATCCACATTTGGCGACTTACAACCATCGACGCAGCCCTTGGCCCAGTGCATGACCACCGGGTCACGGCACAGAATCAGCAGCCCGCGAACCAAAGGCTCAGAAACGCAAAGATGTCGGGCACGGCCACCATGCCGTCGCCATCCATATCTGAATCCGATTCCTGCTCAAACCAATCAGACAGAAACGCGAAGATGTCCGGAACGTTCACGGTGCCGCTGGAATCGAAATCAGCAATGCAATCGTCGCTCGGCTCGGTGCCCGGGTTGCCGATGCCCGTGCGAAGGCCTGTGATGAACACCGCGCTGTCGAGGACGTGGTCGTTGACATCGCCGACCTCGAAGGTCAGGACGTGCTCGCCGGCATCGAGACGCTCGGTGGTGGTGGTCAGGTGGTGGATCAGCCCATGCGGGTTGGCGAACGCGGTGTTCACATCCTCCGTGGTCTCCAGCCCGGCGAAGGAGCTGCCCACCTGCACCGCGCTGCCGCCGAAGTCGAATGCGATCTGATTGATCGGGTCGGTGCCATCGAGGAAGACCAGGAAAGCATCGGTGAACGAACTGGTCCAGTAGGGAAACTCAACGGAGGCGAAGACGAAGTCGAACTGAACCTGAGAATCCTCTTCGAGCGTGAAGGTCACCTCGAGCGAGGCGACGTCGTAGCACGCGTTGAAGTTCTCGATGCTTCCGGAGGTCTGGCCGTACGCATCGAACTCCGCGGTCCCGCCCGTGTCGGGTTCCGGCACCATCTGGCTACTCACCTCCGGCGGCGGGGAGGCGGGGTCATAGTTGGGATCTGACATCGCGGGATTGGGGCCGATGTTGGCGACATCGCCCGAGGAAAGCACGATGCCGTCGCGGATCGTCACCGGCAACGTGGAGAAGCCGGTGTACGTTCCGAACTGGCCCGCGACCCCGTTCTTGATGATGACGGAATCTATCGAGAGACCGGCGGAGTGAAGTGCTGTGGCAAGCGCCGACGTGTCCATCGTCACAACCGTGCTGATAGATGCGTGTGCGGGAGCCGCCGCGGCGAAGGCCGCAAGGCCCATGGCGCAGCCTGCGAGAGTACGTGCCGCGATGATGAAGTTAATGCGATTCATGCTCCGTCCTTTCTTGTGCTGTGCGAGCGAACCGCGCGACGCTGCGATGCGTGCTTGCTCAGGGTGTGCGCTCACGGGCAGCCTGCAAACCAGGAACTGAGGAAAGCAAAGATATCCGGCACCGAGATGGTGCCGCTGTGGTCGAAGTCGGACCGGGGATCCTGCGCGAACCAGGCGGAAAGGAACGCGAAGATATCGGGCACCTCGCGAACACCGTTGGCGTCAAAGTCCGCCGCGCAGCCGCCCCCCTGCACGGTGAGTGCCGCCGGGTCGCTGGTGACGCTGTCGGTGGCGCTGGAGAGCCGGACCGTGTACGCGCCGGCATCGGCGCCGACAATGTTCCGGATCGTCAGCGTGCTGGACATGCCGTTGGAGCCAAGCGACCGCGTGTAGTGCTGCGGGTCCGGGGTGATCGCCACGCCGTCGTGCATCCAGGTATACGTCGGGGGCAGCATGCTGTCCGCCTCAACGATGAAGCTGGCTGTTCCACCAACCGAGGCGCTCTGCGGCTGAGGCTGAGTATCCACCGCGACGGGCACGGCGACCGTGAGCGTGGCGGCGTGCGAAATCGCGATCCCGCAGTCATTCGTGACCATGCAGACGTACGAGCCCGCGCTGTCGAGCATCACCGGGTCGATGTTCAGGAACGGCTGATCCTCACCTTCGAGGTTCACGCCCTCGTGCTGCCACTGGATGATGAGCTCGCCGCCATCGGGGTCCGCCGTCAGGTTGATCGCAAAGTCCGCCGAGCCGTCGAAAGGACCGACGGCGTTCTGGGGCTGCATGGTGATCACCGGGGACCAGGTGTCGCCGCAAAGCGTGCCCAGAGAGATCTGCGCCGTCAGCAGATTGCCGATCATGTCCCCCGGCGCATCTTCCATGCTCCCGTTGATCATCACCGGCGTGTTCTTGTACACCTCGTAGGCGACGATCGCGCTCTCGAGGTCACCAGGGTTCGGCGCGCCTTCGTCGTTGATCAGGGGTGTACCGACGGGGACTTCGTCGTAACCCAG
The DNA here is from genome assembly GCA_038247555.1 of Phycisphaerales bacterium. GTDB lineage: Bacteria > Planctomycetota > Phycisphaerae > Phycisphaerales > UBA1924 > JAHBXL01. The sequence continues at coordinate 30,008 of JBBRUT010000024.1, forward strand.
GTCGGTTGCGCCCTGGATGAGCGGGTCATTGGGCATGAGCTCGTCGAGCGTGACGTGGCGCGAAGCAACCGTCACACGGCGGCGAACCCAGAGCATCCGACCCGCGGTGTCGACGTTGGTCACTGTCTCACGGATGATCCTCCTCGCGTCGGGCAGGGTGATCAACTCGACCGTGATGTTCGGCAGCACGAGCGGCGGCGGCGGGGGCGGGGGGGGAAGGGGCGGCGGATCGTTGGGATTCACGACTGAACCGAGAATCCAGCGAAATCGCTGGGCCGTGGTCGGGTGAGCACCGGAGAGCGACACACCGAAGTGCTCGATCGTGTTGGGGTGGGTCGCGTGCTGCGGGGTGTTGTACACCACGCGGATGCCGATGTTGCCCGGCAGCGCCGTAATCGTCGGCGGCCCGTAGTTTGGGTTGTGGTACGTGTGGTACACGTCTTCGGGGTGCGGGCCCTCGAGTTCGATCTCAAACTCGTTGCAATCTCCGCCCTCGTGGTTGGGAACATCGAAGTTCCCCATGCCACCGATGATGACGACATCCGCCATCGCCGACCCCGCGGCCAACCACAGTCCCGCACATGCGAGCGTCGCCGCACAGTTTCTGCGTGAGAAGAGTCGCATCTGAAGCTCCTTTTCTGAAGGCTGCATCGGGTCGCAGCTTGGCCAGTTCTCGCGCTGGCGGGGGGCAGTCCGCGACTGCTCCTCGACATGCTCAAGGAAGTATGGCGGCCCGGCTCTGACCGGCCCAGAGGGAGAATCTGGGTTTCTCGTACCGGGCGTGACAGGCTTTCCCCGGCAGGCCTGCTATATCTGCTGGGGACCGCTGATCAGCCCGGCCTCGACGGCCAGTCGCATCAGGTCGGCACGGTCCTTCAGCCCCAGCTTCTGCATCGAGCGCGCCCGGTACGACTCGACGGTCTTCACGCTGAGCCCGATGCGGTCGGCGATCTGCTGGTTGGTGTAGCCCATGGCGACCTCGGTGAGCACTTCCCGCTCGCGATCGCTCAGCGTCATGATCGGGGCCGGGCCCCGCTCCTTCACCGCACGCGCGCCGAAGACGCTCTCGAGCGATCCCTCGCTCTGGATGTCCACGAACACCCGGCCGCGCGAGACCGCGCGGATGGCGGTGAGCAGCTCCGTATCCGCCGCACTCTTGACCACATAGCCCGATGCGCCCATGGCCATTGCGCTGCGGATGTAGGCGGGGTCGTCGTGCATGGTGAGCACAAGGATTCGAGCATCGGGCGCTGCTTCGCGCAGGCGCTGCACACCCGCCACACCCGAGCCTCCGGGCATCGACAGATCAAGAACCACGACCTGCGGCAGCAGCTTGGCCGCGGCGTCGATCGCCTCACGAAGCGTGCCTGCCTCGCCAACTACTGTCATGTCGTGCTGGCTGCCAATGAGCAGGCGAAGGCCTGCGCGGAGCATCGCATGATCGTCCACCAGGAGTACATTGATTCTGCTCATGTTCCATCTGCATGTGCGGGCCGGGTTGCCGGGAGCTGTGCACGGATCGTAGTGCCGGCTCCGGGCGAGGATCGCACGTCGAAAGTTCCCGCGAGCAGTTCGACTCGTTCGCGCATACCAATGAGCCCGAACCATGTCGCGGTGGGTCCGCCGACGTCGAATCCCAGTCCGTCATCGGTTACACTCAGACGGATCGAGGCCTCGTCGGCCTCGACATCCACGGTCACTCGCGTCGCCGCGGCGTGCTTCGCTGCATTGTTGAGCGATTCCTGAACAACACGGAAGATGCAGAGCTCAACCGGCGGCGCGAACCGCTGTGCGGGCTCGATGCTCATGGTGAAGTCGACGGGCACACCGTACACGATCTGGAAGTCTTCGCAAAGCCGTTCGATGGCAACTCCAAGACCGAGGTCTTCGAGGACTGTGGGCCGAAGCGCGCGGACGATGCGGCGGACTTCGCCAAGGCCCGCAGCGCCGGCCGCTGCGACGGCATGTGCACGCTCGCGCGCCTGCCCCAGATCCTGGGCCTGCTCGATGGTGCGCAGGCCGATCATGATGGCGGCGAGCTGCTGGCCGAGCTCGTCGTGGAGGTCGCGAGCAAGGCGCGATCGCTCCTGCTCCTGGGCATCGAAGAGCCTGCGGAGCAGTTGGCCGCGGGATGCGGAAAGACGCTGGAGGGGCCGGACGAGCCCGAGCCAGAGTGCGGGCGCAAGAACGATGGTGAGTGTAACGGAGTCAATTGCCGCGCCAATCCAGCGGCCGTGAAGCGGTAGCGGCGCGCTCCACAGCGCGAGCATGATCGCGCACTCCACACCAAAGACCAGGAACAGGACGAAGAGGAAGACCCTTGACGGCTTCCACTGTTTGGTGCGGAGACTCATGATGACCTGACCCATGGAGAGAGTATCGACCCAAGGGCGGCTGTGGCTGCGGCTTGAGCCTCCAAACCTCGAATATGGCGACAGCCACGGAGGCATGCCCTTGACGACAGGACGGGAATCTGTCACTCTCTCCAACCCATGCCCGCCGCCCTCCAACTCCCCCTCATCGCCATCGGCGTCCTCACCCTCCTCACGCTGGGCTATCTCCTCTACGGAACCTTCATCGCCCGTCAGTACAAGCTCGATGATTCCCGCACCACACCCGCCGTCCTCAAGAACGACGGCGAAGATTTCATTCCCACGCGCCCGTTCTACCTGCTCGGGCAGCACTTCTCCGCAATCGCCGCGGCGGGGCCCATCGCAGGTCCCATCTTCGCCTGCATGGCGTTTGGCTGGGGCCCGTGCCTCATCTGGATCATCTTCGGCGTCATCCTCATCGGCGCCGTCCACGACTTCTCCGCGCTCATCGCTTCCGTCCGCCACGGTGCACACTCGATCGCCGAAATCGCCAAGGAAACGCTTGGCCGCCGCGCCTGGCTCGCGCTGGTCTGCTTCATCTGGCTCGCGCTGCTCTATGTCATCACCGCGTTCACACAGATCACCGCACAGACGTTCGTCGGAGTATCCGAGGAACTTCAGGGCCTCAACACCACGTTCAACAAGGGCGGCGCGGTCGCCGCGGCCAGCACGCTCTACCTCGCGCTTGCGCTGCTCATGGGCATCGTGCAGCGATTCCTCAAGCCGCCGATGTGGCTCACGACGATCACCTTCGTCCCCGCCACGCTCGGCTGCATCTGGCTGGGCACCCGCATCGATGAAGTCCTCGTCTTTGGCCCGAAGTTCTGGTACACCTCGATCCTGCTGTATTGCTTGATCGGCTCGATGCTGCCGATGTGGCTGCTGCAGCAGCCGCGGGGATATCTCGGCGGGTTCGTGCTGTACTTCGCCATCGCGGTCGGCGCGCTCGGCGTGCTCTTCGGCGGTTTCGAGATCAAGCAGCCCATCTGGGGCGGCGATTCATCCATGCTCGATCCGTTCGCGTTCATTCACCCGCCCCCGGGCAGCGGCCAGCAGTCGTGGCCGATCACCAACATGCTCTTTCCGTTCCTGTTCGTGACGATCGCCTGCGGCGCGTGCTCCGGGTTCCACGGCCTCATCTGCGGCGGAACCACGAGCAAGCAGATCGCCAAGGAAAGTCACTGCAAATCGATCGGCTTCGGCGCCATGCTGCTCGAAGGCTTCGTCGCCGTCATCGCCCTTGCCACCATCATGATCGTCGCGCCCGAGCAGTCCAAGGGTGCGCCGCCCGCCCGCATCTATGGCGATGGTCTGGCGCTCTTCCTCACCAGGTTCCTCGGCCCCGAGGCGTTCCTCTTCTGCGCCACCTTCGGCGCGATGGCGTTCTCCACGTTCGTCTTCGACACGCTCGATGTCTCCACGCGGCTGGGCCGCTACCTGCTGCAGGAGCTCTTCGCCGCGCCCGGCAAAGTCGCCGGCTTCCTCGCCGCGGCGGCAACCGCAGGCATCCCGCTCCTCATGCTGCTCGTCGCCGACCCCAACGCCTATCGCACTTTCTGGACACTCTTCGGCACCTCCAACCAGTTGCTCGCGGCGTTGACGCTCCTGAGCATCACGCTGTGGCTCAGGCGCAACGGCAAGAAGTACTGGTACACACTCTGGCCGACGGTGTTCGTGGGCACCATCACGGTGTGGGCGCTCTTCATCCAGTTCTATATGGGTGCGCGGGATGCGATGAATGGCTCGTGGAGAACCGCCGCGGGCGCGGTGAACCCGACGGTGCCCAACGCGGTGGTATCGCTCGCGCTGCTTGCGCTCGCGGGCGTGTTTGTGGTGGAGGCGATGAGGACGGTGAAGAGGGGTCTCCGCTCTCAGCGACTGCGCCCTTTCGGCAATCAGACCTAGTGCCCGCGGCATGTTCTCAAGCACAACCGTCGCAGAGAGTCGGAGCACCGACAAACCGTGCGACTGCATCCATCGATCTCGCGACGCATCCTGCTCGCGGCGATCTCGGTGTGCTGCATATCCATCGACTGCAACCACCATGCGCACTTCATGGCAGTACAAGTCCACGGTGTACGCGCCGATCA